>NZ_WTLD01000006.1:19738-308980 GCF_011379025.1 Polaribacter sp. 11A2H | reverse complement strand
TTATCTCAGATTTTAATCCGAATTGGGATTTTTTAAATAATGATGTTTTATAATGAATGTCATTCCGACAGAGAGACGCAGGAACGACGAGGAATCTAGAATTTTCGTATTTATAATTTAGATTCCTCAATCGGCAAAAAGGCCTTATTTCAGAATGACATGTTGAGTTTTAAGTTTAATTTATCGTTACAATTGTCATTCGGATAGAAAGACGCAGGAGCGACGAGGAATCTATATATTCTATAGTTATCGTTTAGATTCCTCAATCGTGAAATACTCATTTAAGAATGACATTTTTAGTTTTTAAGTTTAATTTATCGTTACAATTGTCATTCCGACAGAGAGAGGCAGGAGAGACGATGAATCTGGGTTTCTACAATTATTATTTAGATTCCTCAATCGGCAAAAAGCCTCATTTCAGAATGACATTCTAAATTTCTAAATATTTATTTCAATAAAAAACCCACTCCTAAATTAGAAGTGGGAAAATTGCTATGAAAAAGAAAATGATAAGAAAGTATCTTACCATAATCATTAAGACGATCCTTTTTATTAAAACTTACACTTTATTTTAAAATAATTAAAATTAATTTTCCATTGACATTAAAACCATTCTTAACTCCATAAAAGTGAATGATTTATCTACTTTTTCTTTTAGGTCTGTTAAGCTTTTAAATTCTGTATCTTCTATAGCATTTACTATTTTCTTATACTTTTTAGTGTCTATTAATTCTAAAATATCAACATCTCCAGAAGGAATATAACTCGCTAAATGACTTTCTATAGTTCCGGTAGTTAAGCTTCTTTCTTTTACGATTTCTTTTATAGAAAGACCAGATTTAAACAGTTCAAAAGTAATTTGTTTGGTAGGTTTCTTATCCTCTTTTTTTTGCTCGTTTAATTTATTGATTCCATTTTTTTTGCAGTAATCTTCTATGGCTTCTAAAATTTGTTCACCGTATTTTGTTACACGTGTTTTGCCCATTCCTACAGTACTTAACAATGCTTTTTCCGTTCTAGGTAAGTCATCGCACATGGCGTATAAAGTTTCTTGAGTGAAAATTTGAAAATGTGGAATTCCTAAATCTTTTGAAATTTCATCTCTTAGTTCACGTAATTTTAATGCTAAAATTGGGTCTCGTTTAGAGGCTACTGTTTTCTTTTTAACGGGCGATGATTTTTGTAAAACGGCATTTGCTCTTACTTTTAAATAGTCTTGTACTTTAAAACCATTGTTTATTTTTTGAAGGGCAAACAATTTTTCTAAGAGCTTTTCTTGTAAGCTGTCAAATTGTTTTGTAAAATCACTTTTTACAGTTTTATTATCTGTAGAAAACTGAATTGCATTTAAAGGTTTTAGAATATTACCCTTTGTTTGTGTTACAAAATAGTCTACGGCTTTGGTAAAGCGTTCTTGAATTTGAGTACTATTTTCTGGCAACACATTGTCTTCGCAAATTTGTGCTAATTGATTTTTAAATCCGTTAGAAACTTTCATTAAAGCGACAACTCCGTCATCCTTTATGGTTTGCAAATGATCTATAACATCTCCTTTTATACTTGTTTGATTTTTATAGAAAATATCAATCAATCTAGAAATTGGGTATAAAAACGGTTGGTAATCGAATAATTCTGAAATTAAATTCAACTGAAAATGTTTTTCAGATTCGTTTAAAACATGTTCATCTGGGTGATTTTCTTCTACACTTTCATTAAAAACACTAACGGTTCTGTCATTAATGATTGCACTGCTGGTAATTGGTGTTTTTAAAACCAAACCTTCTAAAGAAGTACATCTACTTAAGGCAACATAGGTTTGTCCGTGTGCAAAAGAAGCTTCTGCATCTATAATGGCTTTTTCAAAGGTTAAACCCTGACTTTTATGAATGGTAATTGCCCAAGCCAATCGCAAGGGAATTTGAGAAAAAGAACCAATTACATCTTCTTTAATCTCTTTAGTTTCTTCGTTAATAGAATAATTTACATTGTCCCAAGTTTCTCTTTCTGTAACAATCTCATCAATTTCATTGGGACATTGTACTGTTACATTTTGTAGAGAAATATCTGTTATAATTCCTATTTTTCCGTTGTAATATCTTTTATCTGGAGAGGAATCATTTTTGATAAACATTACTTGAGCTCCCATTTTCAATTCTAACTTTTCATCATTAGGGAAAGCATTATCATTGAATTTACCAGAAACATCTGCTTTAAAAAAGTAACTTTTGGTATTTAGTTTATTTAATTCTGAACTGTTAATTAAATTGGCTCTGTTATTATGAGTCGTTAAAGTAATATAGCCATCATCTTTAGTAGGAGAGAAGGTAGGATTGTAATTTCTATTTAAAATTTCGGCAGATTTCTCTGATAAAGTATCTGTTCTAATTTCATTTAAAATGGTAATAAAATCTTCGTTTTTCTGACGATAAATATGTTTTAATTCTATGGAAACAACATCTGCTTCTTGATATGCTTTAGAACTAAAAAAGTAAACAGTATTGTAATGCTGCTGCAACAAACTCCATTCATTTGGCCTAACTACTGGCGCTAATTGTTGTAAATCTCCAATCATTAAAACCTGTGCACCACCAAAAACTTTATTTCGGTTTTTATATCGACGCATCACTTGGTCTATTCCGTCTAACAAATCGGCACGAACCATAGAAATTTCATCTATAATTATTAAATCTAAAGATTTTATAATATCAATCTTCGTTTTAGAAAATTTACGTTGCTGGTTTGTATTTGCAATCTGATCGGGTAAAATAGGACCAAACGGCATTTGAAAAAAAGAATGAATGGTTACTCCTTTTGCGTTAATTGCTGCAACACCCGTTGGTGCTACAATAACCATTCTTTTTAAAGATTCCTTTTTAATTTGATGTAAAAAAGTAGTTTTTCCTGTACCTGCTTTTCCTGTAACAAAAATATTTCTATCTGTTTTATCAATAAATTGTAGAGCAAGTTCTAATTCAGGATTTTTTGACATTTTTACTTTTTGGTGCAAGGTAAATAAACATTATTATAAATAATAAAATAATTATTCTTGATTTAACATGTAATTTAACCAATTTTTAAAGAATACTATTGTTTACCTTTTTCGCCATTATAGTGATACACTTTAATGTTGTTTATTTTAGGTTGTTATGATATAGTTGTGAGAATAGCCAGCAAACAAGTTTAGCGCTGATTAAGCCTTTCGTCAAGCTCAAGAAAAGCTATTTGTTTGAGCTCTTTTTTGAGGAAGGAAAAGAAAGCGAGTAGCGAAAGCAGGAAATGGCTTCAAATAAAAAAAACCAAGCAAAAGCTCAGGGTTTTATTATAAATAAGTAGTAGGAGAAACGCTATTTATTAATATCTATAAATTTAAGTATCTCTTTGTAATTCTTATTCCATGGCCAAAAGAATTGGCTCATCATTGGTATGTGTTTCTTTTCTTGAAAATTGATGTGAACGCTTGGTTGAAATGTATGTAACTTTTCTACAAATTCTTTATTTTTAGAAATAATTGATGGAAATGTTTTTGTTCCGGTTATCATAAATATAGGTGGTGTTTTTTCTGATACAAAATAAATGGGTGAAGCATCTTTCCAATTTTCTTCTTTGCTTGTCCAAGTTACATCATAATTATGTTCTTTAGTTGGTGGGTATTTCTTTAAAAAAGAATACATATCTAGCCCTGCAGCATCATTTAAAATGATTCCTTTAACCATCTCTTTATTGTTTAAATATTTAGGATTCGTTCCTACCAACGCAATTAAATGTCCGCCTGCAGAATGGCCCATTAAAAATATTTGATCAGGATTTCCGTTGTATTTTTCGATGTTTTCATAAGTCCATTTTATGGCTGCAGTAACTTCTTTTGCCATCGTATCGTAATTACCATTAGGGCTTAACGTATAGTTAGGAATAACAGTTACCACACCTTTTTTGGCGAAATTTCTACCTAAAAATCCGTAAATTCCTTTTTTACCTTCATTCCAATAGCCGCCATGAATAAAAATTACAACGGGGTTGTCTTTTGATGTACGGGTTTGGTATACATTTAACTCTGGAAAAGAAGTTACTAATGCTTTTGAATCTTTTACATAAGTTATATCGCTTATTTTTTTAGACGCACAGCTAGATAATAAAAAGATACATAAAACTACAGCTAGTCTTTTAAAATAAATAGGTTTACGAATTGATGCTATTAATTTGTTCATTCCTTTTTAAATTTTATTATGCTTTAAGCAATTTTAAAGAAGTTTTTTAATAATATTAAAATATTTAAAAGGGATATATTTTAAAGGTAAATCTATCCAAGTTGGGTTGGTAACAACGGCTCTTTTATGGCTAAAAGCAAAAAAACTGTTTTGTCCGTGATAGTTTCCTAATCCGCTATTTCCTACACCGCCAAATGGTAAATTGTGGTTGCTTACGTGCATTAACGTATCATTAATACAAGCGCCACCAGATGAGGTTTTGGCTAAAATATCTTTTGCATTTTTGTTTTTTCCAAAATAATAGAAAGCCAAAGGTTTTTCATTTTTATTGATGTAATCTATAGTTTCATTAATATGACTAAAACTCATTACAGGCAATATTGGTCCGAATATTTCTGCTTGCATAATTTTAAAATCTGGCTGAACATTATCTATAATAGTAGGAGCAATAAATTTTTCTTTCATATCGATTTCTCCACCTGTATGTATCGTTCCTTCGTTTAATAAGCCACTCAAACGTACTACTGCATCGTCATTTACAATGCGCGGATAAAAACGACTTTGTTTAATATCATCACCATACATCAATTTGATGTTTTTGGCAATTTTATTTAGTAATTCGTCTTTAATAGATTCGTGTGCAAAAAGGTAATCTGGCGCAATACATGTTTGTCCTGCATTAATTAATTTTCCCCAAATAATTCGTTTAGCGGCAATGTCTATATTGGCATCGGCATCTACTATACACGGACTTTTACCGCCTAATTCTAAAACAACTGGTGTTAGATTTTCTGCGGCAGCTTTCATAACTACTTTACCAACTTTAGGACTTCCTGTAAAGAAAATAATATCGAAACGTTGTGCAAATAATAGGGTATTGGTTTCTCTACCGCCATGCACGACACTTATATAATTAGAGTCAAAGTTTTCTGCAATCATATCGTCCATAACCTTAGCAACTGTTGGTGTGTCTGGAGATGGTTTTAATACACTACAACAACCAGCCGAAATTGCTCCAACTAAAGTGTTTATAAGCAGTTGAAAAGGATAGTTCCAAGGAGCAACAATTAATGCTGTACCCAAAGGCTCATACATAATTTTACTAGAGGCTGGTTTTAAATGAAGTGGTGAGGCAACTCTTTTAGGAGCTGCCCATTTTTTTAAATGTTTAACATGGTTGTCAATTTCACCAATAACAAGACTTATTTCTGTTAAATATGCTTCTTCTGGCGATTTATGTAAATCTTGCCATAAAGCAGCTTCAATTTTTTGTTGATATTGAAGAATGGCTTTTTTTAACGTTTTTAATTGCGTTAATCGAAAGCCAATATCTTTTGTTTTATGTGTAGAAAAAAATGTTTTATGTGCTGCTATATTTTTAAGAATAATATCTTTTGATGTTTCTGTCATTAGAATGTGTGTTTAATTACTTTTTGTGACCTGTAAAATGTTCCATAGTTTTATAAATACCTAATACGGTGCCGGCAAACCAATCGAACATGTTAAGAGACATAAAACCTTGTCCTATTCTTGTAAGTCTATATATGTAGCCTGGAATGGTTACCATTCGTTTATTATTCTCTATTGCTTTAATAATGGTAAGGGAAGCTGCCTCAGGATCTAGAATTGGTATTTTAGATTGTACGCCGTCAAACATTCCTGTATTTATATAGTAAGGCATTATGGTAGTTACATGAATACTCTTTTTTAATTGTTTCATCTCTAAACGTAAACTATCAGACCATCCAATTAAAGACCATTTACTTGCTGCGTATACAGACATTTTAGGGTTAGAAATTAAGCCTCCGGAAGAAGCAATATTACAGATGTGTCCAGAATTTTGATCTAACATCCCTTCTAAAAACTCCCTAGTTATAAACATTGGCGCATTGGCATTAATTTCCATTGTTTTTACTATATCCTTTGTCGTGTGTTCATGAAAAAACTTACCAGCAACAATGCCTGCATTATTTATAAGAATATCTACGGTGCCAGTTTCTTGTATTACTTTTTTAGCAGTTTCTTTAATTTGATTGATATCAGAAACATCAACTACATGACCAACAAGATCACCTTTGTTAGCGAATTCTAAAATAGTTTCATGAATTTTAGAATTGTTTATATCCCAAATAATCACTTTGGCTCCGCGTTCTAATAGTAAACGAACCATTATTTTACCAATACCAGATGCTCCGCCGGTTATTAGTGCTGTTTTACCTTTTATTTGTTTCATGTATTTAAAATTATCAGAATTTAGCTAAGTTATCTTTTTGACAGCTTAGAAACTAATGAAAAGATAAAAGTCTAAACATAAAATTAAATTTAGGAAAAGGAATAAATGAACAAACAAGTCTAGCCCTGATTGAAACGGCATCCTTTTTGCCTTTTTGGCAAAAAGATATAGTGGAAAGCAGGAAATAGCTTCAAATAAAAAAACCTTTCTGATTGCTCAAAAAGGTTTTAAATATCTAAAAGTCTAAATTTCTAATTATCTAGAAATTGAACTTACATTTCTAATGCTTTTGCTGGATTGTTATCCATCAATAATTCCATTGGGTTTTCTAAAGCCTCTTTAACAGCAACTAAGAAACCAACAGATTCTCTACCATCTACAATTCTGTGATCGTAAGATAAAGCAACATACATAATTGGCTGAATTACAATTCCGCCATTTACTGCCATTGGTCTGTTTACAATGTTGTGCATTCCTAAAATTCCACTCTGAGGAGGGTTTAAAATAGGAGTAGACAACATAGAACCAAATACACCACCGTTAGTGATTGTAAATGTTCCACCAGTCATTTCATCTATAGTTATTTGACCGTCTCTTGCTCTAATTGCTAAACGTTTTACTTCAGATTCTACACCTCTAAAAGATAAGTTTTCTGCATTTCTAATTACAGGAACCATTAAACCTTTTGGTCCAGAAACTGCAATAGAAATATCTTGAAAATCATTTTTAATTTGGTAATCTCCATCTATCATAGAGTTTACATCTGGAAATAATTTTAAAGCTCTAACAACAGCTAAAGTAAAGAAAGACATAAAGCCTAATCCAACACCGTGTCTTGCTTTAAAAGCTTCTTTATATTCTGTACGTAAATCAAAAATTGGTTGCATGTTTACTTCGTTAAAAGTAGTTAACATAGCCGTTTCGCTTTTTACAGCTACCAAACGTTCTGCAACTTTTCTACGTAACATAGACATTTTCTTACGCTCTGTTCCTCTAGAACCACTAGCAGGTTGTGTCCCCATAGAAGGTACTGCTTTTACAGCATCATCTTTGGTAATTCTACCATCTTTTCCACTACCTTTTACAGCAGAAGGAGCAATTCCTTTTTCAGCTAAAACTTTTTTAGCAGCAGGAGAAGCTGTTCCAGTTGCGTATGTAGCAGCTTTTGGCGCTTCTTTTACTTCAACTTTCTTTTCTTCTTTTGGCGCTTCTGTTTTTGCAGGTGCATCACCATCTGGTTTAGCAGCGCTAGTGTCAATTAAACAAACAACTGCACCAACGGCAACAGCGTCACCCTCTTCTGCTTTTAAAGTGATAATTCCACTTTCTTCAGCAGGCAATTCTAAGGTTGCTTTGTCAGAATCTACTTCTGCAATTGGTTGATCTTTTTCTACATAATCACCATCTTCTACTAACCAAGTTGCAATTTCTACTTCTGTAATTGATTCTCCTGGAGAAGGAACTTTCATTTCTAAAACACTCATGCTTTCTTAATTTATTAATACCAAAATTAATAAGGTACTCTATTTAATTATTTTATATTTTCTTTTAACTATTTGGGCGTTTTAACAGGCTTTCCATTATATCTTTTTTACTTCTGTTCTCGATACAAATTTGCAAAAGAGCAAATTTACTCGAACTGACAGCAAAAAAGGATGTCATTTCAATCCTTAACGCAACTTACTCAGTATCAAAAACACTGTCTATAACAGCTTTATGACGTTTTTTAAATCTTGTACTAGAACCAGCTGCAGGTACTGCATAGTATTTACGAGAACGAACTGTTAATTTTACCAACTCAAAACGTTCTAACATATAACTCCAAGCTCCCATGTTTCTTGGTTCTTCTTGTGCCCATATATATTCTTCCACATTAGGATATCTGTCTATTACTTTCTGTATTTTCTCTAAATGTAAAGGGAATAATTGCTCAATTCTTACTAGTGCAATATCGTCTCTTTCTAAGTTTTCTCTTTCTTCCAATAAATCATAATAGAATTTACCCATACAGAAAACTATTTTCTTAACTTTTTTAGGTGCTAGTGTATCATCTATAACTTCTTGAAATTCACTAGTAGCTAAATCTTGAATCGTATTAACTGCTTTTGGATGACGTAATAAACTTTTAGGTGTAAATACAATTAAAGGTTTTCTATACGTACGTTTCATTTGTCTACGCAATAAATGATAAAAGTTAGAAGGTGTTGTACAATTTGCAACCGTCATATTATCTATGGCACATAATTGTAAATAACGTTCTATTCTAGCAGATGAATGCTCAGAACCTTGTCCTTCATAACCGTGAGGTAATAAGACTACAATTCCGTTTTGTAATTTCCATTTATCTTCTGCCGCAGAAATATATTGGTCAAACATAATTTGTGCACCGTTAGAGAAATCTCCAAATTGCGCTTCCCAAATTGTTAATGTATTTGGGTTTGCCATGGCGTAACCATAATCAAAACCAAGTACACCGTATTCAGACAATAACGAATTGTAAATCGTCATTTGTCCTTTATTATTTGGGTTTGTGTTTAGTAAGTTGATGCGTTCTTCTGTAACTTCATCACGCAAGATTGCATGTCTGTGAGAAAACGTTCCTCTTTCTACATCTTGTCCAGAAATACGAATGTTATATCCTTCTTCCATTAAAGAACCGTAAGCTAACGTTTCTGCCATTCCCCAATCTAAATTATTGGTTTCAAAAGCCATTTTTGCTCTTCCTGCTAATATACGTTCTGCTTTTCTAACAAAATTTGCTCCTTCTGGTACTGTAGAAACTACTTTTGCAATTTCTTTTAATTTTACTTCAGAATACTTTGTATCATCTGTAAGTAACATTGCATCTAAATCTTGGCGTTCAAAACCTTCCCAAGTAGATTGCATAAACTCTCTAACAATAGATTTTTCTACTTTTTTAGCTTCATCAAATTCTCTTTCAAGCATTTGTTTGAACTCTGAAGTAATTTCTTTTAAATATGAATTATCTATAGCTCCTTCTGCAATTAATTGTGCAGCATAAATATCTTTTGGATTTTTATGTTTTGAGATTGCTTTGTATAAGGTTGGTTGTGTAAAACGAGGTTCATCACCTTCATTATGGCCATATTTTCTATAGCCTAATAAATCGATAAAAATATCTTGTTTAAACTTCATTCTAAACTCTAACGCCATTTCCATTGCATGACAAACAGCTTCTGTATCATCTGCATTTACATGTAATACTGGCGATAAAGTTACTTTTGCAACATCTGTACAGTACGTACTAGAACGTGCGTCTAAATAATTAGTTGTAAAACCAATTTGATTATTTACAACAATATGTATGGTTCCACCTGTTTTATAACCATTTAGTTTTGCCATTTGAGTAACCTCATACGCAATACCTTGGCCTGCAATTGCAGCATCTCCATGAATTATAATTGGTAATATCTTACTAGAATCACCATCGTATTTTCTGTCTATTTTAGCTCTAGTAATTCCTTCTGTTACTGCAGCTACAGTTTCTAAATGAGATGGATTTGGAACTAAATTCATTTTAATTTCATTACCATCTCTGTAGGTTTTACTTAACGTTAACCCTAAATGGTATTTTACATCTCCATCAATATCTTCATCTTCAAAATCTTTACCTTCAAATTCACTAAATAAATCTCTTACAGGTTTTTTAAAGATATTAACCAAAGTGTTTAAACGCCCTCTATGAGCCATTCCTAAAACACATTCTTTAACTCCGTATATTTCTGCAGCATCTCTTAAAAGAACACTAATACCAGGTATTAAAGTTTCTCCACCCTCTAAAGAAAATCGTTTTTGACCAACGTATTTAGTTTGTAAAAAACTTTCAAAGGTTACTGCTTGATTTAATTTTCCTAAAATATATTTTTTAGCTTCTGTAGAGTAGTTAGGGTGGTTGTCGTTTTTATTAAAACGTTCATGCCACCATTTTAATTTTTCTGGGTTACGCATGTACATGTATTCTACACCAATAGAATCGCAGTAAATACGTTGTAAGTTTTTTATAATTTCAGAAAGTGTTGCTTTTCCTAAGCCTAAAAGCTCACCTGCCGAAAATTCTTTGTCTAAATCGATTTCGGAAAGACCAAAGTTTTCAAGATCTAAAGTTGGGTAATATTGTCTTCTATCTCTAACTGGGTTTGTTTTTGTAAATAAATGACCACGTGTTCTATACCCATTAATTAAATCTACAACAAAGAACTCTTTACGAACTTCTTGAGGTATTTCTGATGAAACTTCTTCTTCATCTTTTAAAGAATAATTCTCATTTGCTAAATCATATCCCTGAAAAAAGCTTCTCCAGCTTGGTTCTACGGCATCTGGGTTTATCAAATACTTATCATATAAATCAGCTATAAAGCCTGTGTGTGCTGCGTTTAAAAACGAAAATTTATCCATATTATAGTTTCTACTTTTTTAAAGTATGTAATGCAGAATCAAAAATACAAATTTTGTAGTAAACCCGTATTATTTATTGATAATAATACAAAATACTTTTTTTTGTTTTTTTTTAATCTTTTTTTTAAAATTGTTTGGTGAAGTTAAAAAAGGATGTATATTTGCACTCGCAAAACACATTTATGTGTCGCAAACTCCTTCTTAGCTCAGTTGGTTAGAGCATCTGACTGTTAATCAGAGGGTCCAAGGTTCGAGTCCTTGAGAGGGAGCAAAAAAGTCTTATCTTTATTGATAAGGCTTTTTTTTTGTTCTAAATTTTTTTTGATTTTTTTAGTGATTGAGGATTAGCATGGGGTAAGACTAAAGTTAAAAGCAATCTTAAAAGTTGAAGAATTTTAGAACTATGCTTAAATATTAGGGAAGTATAAGAAATAGATGTTTTTCAACTAGTTTAAATAGTACTTTAAAAACTTTCTTTTTAGAGTGAAAAAAAAATGAAGAAACACTTGTGGATGTAATAAAAAGATTTATATTTGCACTCGCAAAACACATTTATGTGTCGCAAACTCCTTCTTAGCTCAGTTGGTTAGAGCATCTGACTGTTAATCAGAGGGTCCAAGGTTCGAGTCCTTGAGAGGGAGCGAAAAAGTCTTATCTTTATTGATAAGACTTTTTTTATGTTTATAATTTAATTTTTAATTTGTAAGTCGCTGTAAAATAGTTTATTGTGTTTTTTGTTTAATTAATATATTTTAAGGTGGTAAGTTTTTTTGTTTTATAGTTTTTGCTCTTTTGTGTATTGTAGTTTAAAAAAAGGTTCTTGTAAGATCAAAAAAATATGATATTGATGAAGATCAAGTTAATGAGCTGTTAATTGTAACATACAAGATACTGTGGGGAAAAAAGAATATAGCGTTAAAAAATACCCTTAAAATAGAAGTGGAAGTAGAGAGTGAGGACTAAAAAATTATATAACAACTAAAAACAAATGGTTGAATCCTACAGATAGTTTTGGGAAATTTGAAAAAGGTGTTGAAAAAGCATAAGTGAACTGTTAATTGGTGTAATTTATATTAATAATAGCTTTTATTGACTTCAATTTTTAGAATGATCACTGCGTGAAGGATAGAAAAGAAAAGCCCATAGTGAGGTACGAACGAGGACTTGTAGTGGATAGCCTGACCATTTTTAACGCAAAATGTTTGTTGTTCTAAATAGTTTCTTGAAAAATGGACACGCCCAAAATATTGTTGCTGTTTTAAAATAAAAAACTCATCAATAATTAAATTGATGAGTTTTGATATGTTTTCGATACTATTCTGAAAAAAAATAGAATTACTCGTATTGTAGTTTACATAGCAACTAAATCTCCAGTAGTATCTTTAGAAGGTAATTCTGTTTTACCCATTAAAAATAAATCTACTTGTCTTGCTGCTTCTCTTCCTTCAGAAATTGCCCAAACAATTAAAGATTGTCCACGACGCATATCTCCAGCAGTAAAAATGTTTTTTACGTTTGTTTGATATTTTCCGTATTCCGCTTTGTAATTAGAACGTCCATCTTTTTCTAGACCTAATTTGTCAGCTAATGTGCTTTCTGGACCTGTAAATCCTAAGGCTAATAAAGCTAAGTCACAAGGCCAAGTTTTTTCTGTACCTGCAATTTCTATTAATTGAGGTCTTTGACCTGGAACCATTTTCCATTCTACATTAACTGTTTTTAATGCAGTTAATTTTCCGTCTGCATCTTTAACAAATTCCTTAGTGTTGATTAACCAATTACGATCTGCACCTTCTTTGTGAGATGATGAAGTTTTTAATTGTAAAGGCCAAAAAGGCCAAGGAGTAGTTGGTGAACGGTGTCCTGGAGGTTTTGGCATAATTTCAAAGTTAACTACAGATTTTGCTCCGTGTCTATTTGATGTACCAATACAATCTGAACCTGTATCTCCACCACCAATAACAATTACGTCTTTGCCAGTAGCTTTTATTTGATCTTTTACTTCTTTACCTAATACAACTTTAGTTTGTTGTGTTAAGAAGTCCATTGCTTGTACAACACCATCGGCATCAATACCTGGTGTTGGTAGGCTACGTCTTTCTGTAGATCCTCCACATAGTACAATACTATCAAAAGCTTTTAGGTCTTTTACATCATAATTAACACCAACATTAATGTTTGTTTTAAATATAATTCCTTCTGCTTCTAAAATAGCAACTCTTCTATCAATAATTCCTTTTTCTAATTTAAAGTTTGGAATACCGTAACGTAATAAACCACCAACTTCGTCATCTCTTTCAAAAACAGTAACGGTATGACCGGCTCTGTTTAATTGTTGAGCTGTTGCTAAACCTGCTGGTCCAGAACCAACAATTGCAATTGTTTTACCTGTTCTATTTTTTGGAGGTTGAGGTTTAATCCATCCTTCTTTAAATGCACGTTCTACAATGTTTTTTTCAATATTTTCGATAGAAACTGGATCTTCTATAATACCTAATACACATGATTGTTCACATGGTGCAGGGCATAAGCGACCTGTAAATTCTGGAAAATTGTTTGTAGAATGTAGTATCCAAGAAGCTTTTTTCCATTCGCCTTGGTGTACCATGTGATTAAAATCTGGAATTAGATTTCCTAATGGACAACCACTATGGCAAAAAGGAATACCACAATCCATACAACGTGATCCTTGTTTTGTTATTTCGTCTTCAGAAAGAGGAACGGTAAATTCTTTATAATTTTTTACACGATCTTTTACAGAGGTGTATGTTTCATCCTGTCTTTCAAATTCTTTAAATCCTGTTATTTTTCCCATGACATTATGCTTTTGTTAATTCTTCGAACATTGGTTCTTCTGTTTCTAAACGTATTAATGCTTTCTTATATTCAGTTGGCATCACTTTTACAAAGTTTTTTAAACTTGTATTCCAATCTGCTAATAATGTAGCACCTCTATTACTATCCGTGTATAAAACGTGTTTCTCTATAGTTGCTTTTAAGTCATCTGCAACTTCATTAGAGATTTCTTCGAATTCTATACCTTCAGTATTACAAAGTCCGTTTACAAACTTGTTTTCTGGGTCGTATACGTAGGCAATACCACCACTCATACCTGCAGCAAAGTTTCTACCTGTTTTACCAAGAACCACTACTTTACCACCTGTCATGTATTCACAACAATGATCTCCAACACCTTCTACAACCGCAGTTGCACCAGAATTACGAACTGCAAAGCGTTCTCCTGCAATTCCGTTTATATAAGCTTCACCTGCTACTGCTCCAAACATACAAACATTACCAACAATGATATTGTTTTCTGCTAAAAAGTCTGCTTTTGCTGGTTTCTTAACAATTAATTTTGCTCCAGATAATCCTTTACCTAAATAATCATTGGTGTTACCATCTAATATAAATGTTAATCCATGTGCTCCAAATGCTCCAAAACTTTGACCTGCAGAACCTGTAAAGTTGATATTTAATGTGTCTTCAGGTAATCCTAAATGTCCGTAAATTTTTGAAATTTCATTACTTACAATTGCACCAACAGTTCTATTTGTATTTTTTATTGGATACGCTAAGTTCATTTTTTCTTTTCTATATAAAGCTCTGTGAGAATCTTTTAATATAGTAAAGTCTAAAACTTCTTCTAAGTTATGGTCTTGGCTTTCTGTATTTTTAACAATCATCCCTTTATAACCAGTTGGTCTATGTAAGATGCTAGATAAATCTAAACCTTTTGCTTTGTAATGCTTAATAGCATGATTTGCATTGATTTTATGTGTTTGACCAACCATTTCGTCTAGTGTTCTAAAACCAAGTTGTGCCATAATTGCTCTTAATTCTTCTGCAATGTAAAAGAAGAAATTAATTACGTGTTCTGGTGTTCCTTTAAAGTTTTTACGTAACTCTTTATCTTGAGTTGCAATACCAACCGGACATGTATTTAAATGACATTTACGCATCATGATACAGCCAGAAGCTACTAAAGGAGCGGTTGCGAAACCAAATTCTTCAGCACCTAATAATGCAGCAATTGCAACATCTCTACCTGTTTTTAATTGACCATCACATTCTACAACAATTCTACTTCGTAAGCTATTCATTACTAAAGTTTGCTGTGCTTCTGCTAAACCAAGTTCCCATGGTAAACCTGCGTGTTTTAATGATGTTAAAGGAGAAGCTCCTGTTCCACCATCATAACCAGAAATTAAAACAACATCTGCTTTTGCTTTTGCAACACCAGCAGCAATTGTACCAACACCAACTTCAGAAACTAATTTTACATTAATTCTTGCTTCACGATTGGCATTTTTTAAATCGTAGATTAATTGTGCTAAATCTTCGATTGAATAAATATCGTGATGTGGAGGAGGTGAAATTAAACCTACAAAAGGGGTGGAGTTACGGACAGCAGCAATCCAAGGATATACTTTTGTTCCAGGTAATTGACCACCTTCACCAGGTTTTGCTCCTTGAGCCATTTTTATTTGAATCTCTTTCGCATTTGTTAAATAATGAGAAGTTACCCCAAAACGACCAGATGCTACTTGTTTAATAGCAGAGTTTCTGCTATCTCCATTGATATCTTTTTGAAAACGTTTTCTGTCTTCTCCACCTTCACCTGAATTAGATTTACCTCCAATTCTGTTCATGGCAATAGCTAAATTTTCGTGTGCTTCTCTAGAGATAGATCCATAAGACATTGCACCCGTTTTAAAACGTTTTACAATTTCTGTCCAAGGCTCTACTTCTTCTAAAGGAATTGGATCTAAGTTATCAAACTGAAACAAACCACGAATTGTCATTAGGCTTTCTGCCTGATCGTTAATAGCTTTCGCGTAAACATCATAACTAGCTTGGTCACTTAATCTTACCGCTTGTTGTAGTTTTGCTACCGTAGTTGGGTTAAATAAATGACGCTCTCCGTTTCTTCTCCATCTGTAATCTCCACCAACATTTAAACCTAAGTTTTTGTCAATTTGATTGTCTGGGTATGCTTGTTTGTAACGTTGATCTATTTCTTTTTCAATTTCATACAACCCAATACCTTCTATTCTTGAAGCGGTGTATGGGAAATATTTTTCTACAAATTGAGAATTGAATCCTACAATTTCGAAAATTTGAGAACCTCTATAAGAATGTAATGTAGAGATTCCTATTTTGTTCATCACTTTTAAGATTCCTTTACCAATTGCTTTGTTGAAATTATCAACCGCTTTTTGCTCGTCCATACCGGTAATAAAACCTTCTTTAACTTGCGTTCTAATAATTTCATTTACCATATATGGGTTTACGGCACTTGCGCCATAACCAAATAAAGTAGCAAAATGATGTGGTTCACGTGGTTCTGCAGATTCTATAATTATATCGAAAAAAGAACGCTTACGTAAACGGTTTAATTGATGATTAACAAAAGAACATGCTAATAAAGCAGGAATAGGAGCAAACTCTTGATTTACACCACGGTCTGATAATATAATGATGTTGTTCTTGTTTTCAATTGCTTTTTCAACCTGAATAACAATTGCGTCTAATGCATTTTCAAGTCCGTTTAGTCCTTGTGCTTTTGGATATAAAATTTCAATAGTTTTTGCTTTGAAACTTTCAATATCTATATTTCTTATTTTTTCTAAATCGGCATTTGAAATTACCGGATTTTGAATTCTTAATTTTCTACATTGTCTGTCTGTAATGCTGAAAATATTTCTGTCTTTTCCTAAATTTAAACTAATGTCAGTTACAATTTCTTCACGAATACCATCTAAAGGAGGGTTTGTAACTTGTGCGAATAATTGTTTAAAGTAGTTTGATATTAATTGAGGTCTGTCTGATAAAACTGCTAAAGGAGTATCAATTCCCATAGATCCTAAAGCTTCTTTACCTACTATTGCCATTGGTGTAATTACTTCTTGAATATCTTCAAAAGTGTAATTAAATAAACGTTGACGCGTTTTTATGTCAATTGTTTCAATTGGGCAAGTTTCACCTTTATAAGGAACATCTTTTAAGTGTAAACGAGATTTATCTAACCATTCTTGATAAGGTCTTTCAGAAACAATTTTACTTTTTATTTCTTCATCCTCAATGATTCTTCCTTCGTTCATGTCTACCAAGAACATTTTTCCTGGCTCTAACCTTCCGTGTTCTTTTATGTCTTCTGGCGCAACATCTACAACACCAATTTCTGATGACATAATTAAACTACCACTTTTGGTAACTGTGTATCTAGAGGGTCTTAAACCATTTCTGTCTAATAAGGCTCCAATGTAATCTCCATCTGTAAAAGGTACAGAAGCAGGTCCATCCCAAGGCTCCATAATACAACCATTGTATTCGTAAAAAGATTTACGCTCTTTAGACATTGTTGCGTGTTTTTCCCAAGCTTCCGGAATCATCATCATCATAATTTCTGGTAATGAACGACCGGTGTGAGTTAATAACTCAACCACCATATCCATAGAAGCAGAATCTGATTTTCCTGGTAATATAATTGGGAATAATTTATCTATTTGTGGTCCAAAAACATCACTTTTCATGATTTCTTCTCGAACTCTCATTCTACTAACATTACCACGTAAAGTGTTAATTTCTCCATTCTGACACATGTGTCTAAATGGTTGCGCAAGCTCCCAAGTTGGCATTGTATTGGTAGAGAAACGTTGGTGTACAAGTGCCAAACGTGTTACTAAATCTATTTCTTGTAAATCTTTATAATAAGGTCCAATATCTTCTGGCATAATAATACCTTTATAGATGATAGTGGTAAGTGATAAACTTGGAATATAGAAATATTTACTTTCAGAAATTTTAGATTTTCTGATGGTATGTTCTGCTATTTTTCTAGCAGCATATAACTTAGCTTTAAAAGTAGCTTCGTCAATTTCATCTGTTTTTCCAACAAATAATTGCTCAATATTTGGTTCTGAAGCTAAAGCAATCTCTCCCAATTGAGAAGAATCTACAGGTACTTCTCTCCATCCTAAAATGGCAAGTCCTTGTTGTTTTATTTCTTCTTCAAATGTGGTTTTACAAAAATTATATTGGTTGCTAACTTTAGGAAGAAATACCATTCCAACAGCATATTGTCGTTGTTCGGGTAAGGGGAAATTACAAACTCTTCTAAAATAATCGTGAGGTATGTCTATTAATATTCCGGCTCCATCTCCTGTTTTTCCATCTGCACTAACACCTCCTCTGTGTTCTAGTTTTACTAGAATTTCTAGGGCATCGTGTATAATTTGATTTGTTTTATCTCCATTCAAATTACAGATAAAACCAGCACCGCAATTTTCGTGTTCAAACTCTGGTAAGTATAATCCTTGTTTCTCCATATTGTGTTCAATTATATATACAAATCTATGTATTTTATTGAAAAGGATTCAGTATTCTCGCTGTTTTAATGTGATTTTTGTGATGAAAACAATAAAACTGTGTAAAAAGATTACTTATGACAATCTAATGGATTTTTATTATCATATTCATAAAATAAGAAAAAAAGTCTGCAAATTTTTAAGTTTGCAGACTTTTATAATCATTTAATGATTTGATTAGTGCTCATTTAAGCGAAAATCAGGGTATGCATCCATACCATGTTCATGAACATCTAATCCTTCTAATTCCTCTTTTTCACTAACTCTTATACCCATTGTTTTCTTTAGGGTGTATATGATGATGAATGAAGTTGATAAGCAAAATACGGCATAAGATGCAACACCAATTAGTTGACTTATAAATTGATCTACACCTGCAAGGTTACCAAATAAACCAACAGCTAAAGTTCCCCAAATACCACAGATTAAGTGAACTGCAATAGCTCCAACAGGGTCATCTAATTTTAATTTATCTATTAAGCTAACTGCAAAAACAATAATTACACCAGCAATAGCTCCGATTAAAATTGCGTCTGTAGGAGACATTTGATCTGCTCCTGCAGTAATACCAACTAACCCTCCTAAAATACCATTTAAGAACATTGTTAAATCTAAATTTTTATACATTATAGTAGAAACGATAGCCGCAACAACTCCACCTGCAGCTGCAGATAAACAAGTAGTTACAAGTGTTAAAGATGTTAATCCTGGGTCTGCAGATAAAACAGAACCACCGTTAAAACCAAACCATCCTAACCAAAGTATTAAAACACCAGCAGTTGCTAATGGTATGTTGTGACCAGGGATTGCTTGTATTTTTCCTTTTTTAAATTTTCCTATTCTAGCTCCTAGTAAACATACAGCTACAACGGCCGCCCATCCTCCAACGGAGTGTACTAGTGTAGATCCTGCAAAATCGTAAAAAGGTGTTGCCAGTTGGTCTAAAAATCCACCACCCCATTTCCAAGAACCTGCAATTGGGTAAACGATTCCTACATAGATTACTGCGAAAATCATAAATGGAAGAATTTTCATTCTTTCTGCAACTGCACCAGAAACTATGGTAGCGGCAGTAGCAGCAAACATTCCTTGAAATAAGAAATCTGTCCAGTAGGTGTAGCCTTCATTGTAAGCTAAGTCTAAAGCGCCTTCAGCTGTTAATGGAGATGATAATCCAAATCCTGCAAAACCAAAAATTCCAGAAGAACCTTCTGCGAAACCAGGGTACATTAAATTAAAACCTACTAGTGCGTATAGTAGAAGTCCGGTTGTTATGATGAATATATTTTTAAAAAGTATGTTAAGTGTGTTTTTCTGTCTCGTTAAACCAATTTCTAAAAATGCAAAACCTAAATGCATAAAGAAAACTAGTGCTGTACAGATCATCATCCATACATTGTTAATTGTTAATAATTCCATGTTTTTTTTATTTTGATTTTTTCTTTAAAGTTTCACCACCTTTTTCTCCGGTTCTTATTCTGTATACTTCTGTGATGTCTGATACAAAAATTTTACCATCACCAACATCTCCTGTGGCAGCAGATTTAAGTAATGCGTCTATGGTTATTTGTTCAAAATCATCATTTACTACTATAGATACATGTCTACGTTGTATATCGCTTGTGCTGTAGCTGATGCCTCTGTATACGTGTCCTTCTTTTTCGTTGCCTAAACCTGTAACGTCCCAATAAGAGAAGAAATTTACGTCAACTGCGTGAAGTGCTTCTTTTACATCGCTGAATTTTGATTTTCTTATAATCGCTTCTATTTTTTTCATGATATAGTTAATTGTTATTTGTTATTATTTAGTTTATCGTTTTTTTTGTGTGAAAATCACACAACTTATTTTGGTAAGTTATGTGATTTTTAAAAAATAATAATAACTAAACTTTTTTTTTGATGATTTATTTATCGTCAAACTCTCTTTGTCTAACTCCTGGGTATGCGATAGATCCGTGTTCGTGAACATCTAATCCTTCGATTTCTACTTCTTTACTTACACGTAATCCCATTGTTGCTTTTAAGATTCCAAGAACAATAAATGATAAGCCAATTGCCCAAGCAGCATACGCTAATACTCCAGTTGCTTGAACTCCTAATTGAGCAGCGCCACCACCATTGAATAATCCAATAGCTGTGTCTCCATCTATGCCCCAAAGACCGATAACTAAAGTACCCCATGCTCCGGCAACACCGTGAACAGAAGCAGCTCCAATAGCGTCATCAATTTTTAATTTCTTTTCTATAATTTCAATTGCAAAAACTACAATGATACCTCCAATTAAACCGGCAAGTACAGCGCCTCCTGCAGTCATGTTTCCACAACCAGCAGTAATACTTACCAAACCAGCTAATACGCCGTTAAGAGTTTGTGCTAAATTAGGTTTTCCGTACCAGATCCAAGTAGTAATTAATGCTCCTAATCCACCAGCAGCAGCTGATAAGTTTGTGATTAATACAACGTTTGATGCAGCTATAGAATCTGCGCCACCCCAAGCTAGTTGAGATCCACCGTTAAAACCAAACCATCCAAACCAAAGGATAAATACACCTAAAGTTGCTAGTATTTGATTATGACCAGGAATGGGTAATACTTTTCCGTCTACGTATTTTCCAATTCTTGGACCTACCATAAAAGCGGCAACTAAAGCAGCCCATCCACCAACAGAGTGTACAATTGAAGAACCTGCAAAGTCGATGAAGCCCATTTCTGTTAACCATCCACTACCTTGCCATTGCCATCCTCCAGAGATTGGATAAATAACAGCGGTCATTACAATAGAGAAAATAATATATGTAGAGTATTTTGTTCTACCTGCAATTGCACCAGAAACGATGGTTGCAGTTGTTGCAGCAAACATAGTTTGGAAAAACAAATCTGCTCCTTCACCTTGAAATAAACCGCTCCAGAAGAACCATCCGTTAGAGGTGTCACCATACATTAAAGAGTATCCAACTAACCAAAACGTTAATGAGCCTACGCAAATATCTAATAAGTTTTTCATTGCAATGTTAACTGCATTCTTAGATCTTGTCATACCAGATTCTACTAATGTAAATCCTGCTTGCATTAAGAAAACCAAGATACCTGCAATAAGCATCCAAAGCATTCCCATATCTCCATTTATTTGTTCAACAGCTTTTGAAACTTCTGTTACTGGAGTGTCTTGAAATAATGTTAAAAATAAACTCATATATGTTTAAAGTTTTAGTGAATGAATTGTTATATTGATCTTTGTCTTTTCTTAGAAAGAATAAACTGCTGCCATTGTTAAGGTAGAAGTGTTTTTCTTTGTTGGAAAAGCTTCGATAATATAATCGTCAGAATTATCAAACCTTAAATCAGTTATAAATTTTAAGTTGCTTGTTAAGTTGATGTTAGAGGTTAAAGTGAAAGCAGTTACATTGCTATCTACGCTTCCTGCGCTAGTTGTAAAAAGTTCTGGTCTTAATCCTAAAGAGAATTTGTCAGAAAAAGCATTTTGTAAGTATAGTGCTACACCTTGGTATCCTTCGTTAGCGTCACTAGAGTCTGCGTAAGCAGCGTTTATACCTACATAAAAAGTGTCTGTTAAATCGAAACCACCTGTGTAGTCTAAAAATATCCAGTCTGTTGCTCCGCCAGCACTTACAGCACCTGTAATAAAGTTTAAATATTGACCTTTATATCCTACTTGAGCACCTAACTGAGTGTCATCAGTAAGATTTCCGTCTGCGCTAGAAATTCCATGTGCGTTTGTTACAGCTAACATAAAAGATAAGTCTTCAGAAACTGCGTAGTCTGCTTTTACTCCTGTATGAGAAAAAGGACCTGCGTTAAATAAGTAAGATACTGTGTAGTTGAAGTTTGCTGAAGGATTGATAACTTCATATCCTAAAAAAGTATTGAATTGACCTGCTGTAATTGTTAATTTATCAGATACGTTGTAGTAAGCGTATAATTGATTAATTGCTCCTGCCATGTTTGCATCATCTGCTCTTGGTCCAAAAGCAATATCTGCAACAACACCAGCTTTACCTTTTTCGTAAGCAAATACGGTGTTTGCAAATCCTAAACCAAATGCATTTGCATTTTCTGGAGCTGCAATTAATATTCCTGGAGTTCCAGGGTCTCTTGTAAAATTAGTTGTGCCGTATACATCTACTGTACCGCTTAATGTAAAAGTTCCTTTGTCTTCGTTTTCTTGAGCTGTAGCTATTAGGCTAGTTGCTAATAATAATGTGAAAATTACTTTTTTCATAATGTTGTTCTTTTAGTGTTAAATGATTTCTATATTAATTGAACTGCGTCAAAAGTAAATATTAAATTTAAACTGACAAGGGGGTGGTTTTTCAAAATAGGGTGTTTTAGGTGTTGTACCCTCAAAAAAATAGGGGTTAAACTGAGATAACTTCATTTTGTGGTTTTTGAGGGGTTTGAAATATTGGGTATGTAAAAATGTGTATCATAATTTTAGGATATCCATAAAAATGTGCCTTTTGTAAAAAAAAATGCAATTATTGTATATTCGCACCTATGAAATATTCATTTTCTTATATAGTTAGGTTACAATTTCTTGGTTTCCGGTTTTCTGGATGGCAAAAACAAACAAATGCTAAAACTTTGCACGATATGGTAGATAAAACCTTGTCTTTTGTTTTTGAAGACATTCATTATAAGACGATTGGAGTGGGGCGGACGGATGCTAAAGTTTCTGCAAATACATACTATATTCAGATGTTTACAGATAAAATAGTGGAGGAGGATACTTTTATAGAATCTTTAAATGCTAATTTTTCACCAGATTTTAAGGCGATTTCTATACAAAAGGTAGATAGAGGTTTTAATGTAATTAACGCTCCGAAGATTAAAGAGTATCATTATTACTTCTCTTTTGGTGAGAAAAACCATCCTTTTTCTGCGCCTTTTATTGTAAATGTTGATGAAAATCTAGATTTAGAAACGATGCAAGAAGCGGCGAAGTTGTTTGCTGGTGAGCATTATTTTCATAAATACTGTACAAGGCCTTCAGAAAAAACGATATTTAAAAGAATAATTGACTCTTGTGAAATTATAGAGAACGATGTTTTAACGGCTAATTTTTTTCCAGAGAAGTCTTATATATTTAAGGTAAGAGGAAAGGGATTTTTGCGTTATCAGATTCGATTGATGATGGCGACGTTGTTTGAAGTTGGAAAAGGAAATTTGGATTTGCAGTTTATTGAAGCTTCTTTGAAAGAAGATAATGATAAAAAGTATATGAGAAATAATGCGCCCTCCTCTGGTTTGCAATTGTATGATATTGAGTTGGAGGTGTAGTGGTGATAATTTGTATTGTAATTTGCGTAAGGTGTTCAAGGTGAAATTAGAATGACAAAATTGGTTAACTAAAAAAAGACCTCACAGGTTTTAAAAACCTGTGAGGTCTGGAATTAATATAGAATAGTTTAGATAAACGAGTTTGATTTGAAAGGTTGGATGTAAAAGAAAAATCCACCTTTTAAAAAGATGGATTTTTGTACCTTATGTATAGGGATTGATTTAACCTTTGATAATTCCACGAGAGATTACGATTTTCTGAATCTCTGAAGTGCCTTCATAGATTTGTGTAATTTTTGCATCTCGCATTAAGCGTTCTACGTGGTAGTCTTTTACAAAACCGTTTCCTCCGTGTATTTGAACCGCTTCTACGGTGTGTTCCATAGCTACTTTACTTGCGTAGAGTTTTGCCATTGCGCTAGACATGTCGTAATTATTACCTTGGTCTTTATCCCAGGCAGCTTTCATAACCAGCATTCTTGCTGCTTCTATTTCTGTGTGCATGTCTGCTAATTTAAAGGCAATTGCTTGGTGATTGCAAATTTCTGTACCGAAGGCTTTACGTTGTTTAGAGTATTTTAAAGCTAATTCGTATGCGCCAGCTGCAATACCTAAAGCTTGAGCTGCAATACCAATTCTTCCGCCAGAAAGTGTTTTCATGGCAAACTTAAATCCAAAACCGTCTTCGCCAATTCTGTTTTCTTTTGGTACTTTTACATCGTTAAATTGTAAAGTGTGTGTGTCTGAACCACGAATTCCTAATTTGTCTTCTTTTGGACCTACGTGAAACCCTTCTGTTCCTTTTTCTACAATAAATGCATTGATGCCTCGGTGCCCTTTTTCTCTGTCTGTTTGTGCAATTACTAAATAAACATCTGCACGTCCGCCACTTGTAATCCAGTTTTTGGTTCCGTTAATGATATAGTGGTCTCCTTTGTCTATTGCAGTTGTTGCTTGTGAGGTTGCGTCTGATCCTGCTTCTGGTTCGCTTAAACAGAATGCGCCAACAAATTCTCCTGTTGCTAATTTTGTTAAATATTTTTGCTTTTGTTCTTCATTGGCATATGCTTCTAGTCCGTAACAAACTAAAGAGTTGTTTACGGAAACGATAACAGAAGCGGATGCATCGATTTTAGAAAGTTCTTCCATAATTAATACGTAAGAAATAGCATCCATTCCGCTTCCTCCATATTTTGGATCTACCATAATACCAAGAAAACCAAGATTTCCCATTTTTTTGACTAGTTCATTTGGAAATTCTTGTTTGTTGTCTCTTTCTATTACGCCTGGTAATAATTCTGTTTGCGCAAAGTCTCTTGCGGCATCTCGAATCATGATGTGTTCTTCTGTTAAACTAAAATCCATCTGTATGTGTATTTGTTATATTCGTAATATTTGATTCCAAAGATATCGATTTCGTAACATATTATCAATAAGGATTTGTTATTTTTACAGATATGAATATTAATGAGGTTTTTATAATAGGGGTAATGTCTGGAACTTCTCTAGATGGTATCGATTTGGTGTATGTTCAGTTTGATAAAAATAAGTATCAAGATTTTAGTATTTTATACTCAAAAACGGTTTCGTATTCAGAGAAATGGAAAGCTACTTTACAGGATGCAATTCATTTTTCTTCGGATGATTTAAGTATTCTGGATGTAAATTATGGAAAACTTTTAGGTGAGGAGATTGCTGTTTTTGTTGATGAGTTTCAGATTGAAAAAATCGATTTTATTGCGTCTCATGGGCATACAGTTTTGCATCAGCCAGAAAATGGAGTTACACTTCAGGTGGGGGATGGGCAAACAATTGCAGATGTTACTCATCAAAAAGTTATTTGCGATTTTAGAACACAAGACGTTAATTTAGGAGGACAAGGAGCGCCTTTGGTGCCAATTGGAGATGAGTTGCTTTTTTCTGATTACGATTATTGTTTAAATCTAGGTGGTTTTTCTAATATTTCCTTTCACGAGAATGGTAAAAGAATAGCGTATGATATTTGTCCGGTAAACATAGTATTGAATAAATACGCTCAAGAATTAGGTTTTGAATATGATGATAAAGGACAAATTGCAGCAAACGGAACTTATTTAATGCAGTTAGAGTCAGATTTAAGATTGTTGGATTATTATCAGCAAAAACCACCAAAATCTTTAGGTTTGGAGTGGGTGCAAAAAGAAATTTTTCCAAGATTAGAATCCATAAAAAGAAAACCAGAAGATTTATTAAGAACATTTACAGATCATGTTGCTTGGGCAATTGCGGCAGTTTTGCCTAAAAATGCAAGAGTTTTGGTTACGGGTGGAGGTGCTTTTAATGAGTATTTAATAAATAAAGTAAGAGCAGAAAAAGAAGTAGAACTTATTGTTCCTGGTCATCAATTAATAAATTTTAAAGAAGCACTTATTTTTGCTTTTTTAGGTTTGTTAAAAAGTCAGGGCAAGGTAAATTGTTTGAGTTCTGTAACAGGTGCAAGTAAAAATCATTCTTCTGGAGAGGTTTTTTACCCAAAGTTGTAAGAATTGGTGTTTATAAAAAGTTTGTTTCATAGCTTTTTACGAATAAATTCTTTTAAAATAAAAAATTTGAACAATCGTTTTTTTACTGTAAGTTTGTAAGGAATCAGCTTAATAAGAAAAATATAAAATTTTAAAAATGAATCAACTTTAACTTTTCCCCTGAAGGGGATTTTAGCCAAAAATAAAATTGTTTTAAAAAACAAAAAGAAAAGTGAATTTATTTAAAATTTTATTATGAAAGAATTATTAAAAATATACGAGAATAAGCAGCCAGAAATCGTTTTTAATTGGAAAGATCCAGAAACGGAAGCAGAAGGTTGGGTAGTGATCAACTCTTTAAGAGGTGGTGCCGCTGGTGGTGGTACAAGAATGAGAAAAGGGTTGAATATGAATGAGGTTTTGTCTCTAGCAAAAACAATGGAGGTGAAATTTACAGTTTCTGGTCCTGCAATTGGAGGTGCAAAATCTGGTATTAATTTTGATCCGAGTGACCCAAGAAAAAGAGGTGTTTTAGAGCGTTGGTATAAAGCTGTTACGCCGTTGTTAAAACATTATTACGGAACAGGAGGAGATTTAAATGTAGATGCAGATAAAGATGTAATTCCTATCACAGAAAGTTGTGGTGTTTGGCATCCGCAAGAAGGAATTTTTAACGGACATTTTAAACCGACAGAAGCAGATAAAATAAATAGAATTGGTCAATTACGTATGGGCGTAATTAAGGTGATTGAAGATAAATCTTTTTCGCCAGATTTGTCTAGAAAATATACGGTGGCAGATATGTTAACTGGTTATGGAGTGGCAGAAGCAGTGAAGCATTATTATGCAATTTACGGAGGAGAAATAAAAGGAAAAAGAGCAATTATTCAAGGGTTTGGAAATGTGGGGGCTGCGGCAGCTTATTATTTAACCCAGTTGGGTGCTAAGGTTGTGGGGATTATAGATATAGATGGCGGAGTTATAGATGAAGATGGGTTTACGATGCAAGAAATGACCGCATTGTTTTTGGCGAAAGATGGAAATCAATTAGTGTCTGATGATATGATTCCTTTTGAAGAAATTAATGAAAAAATATGGAGTCTGCCTGCAGAAATATTTGTGCCGGCTGCTGCTTCTAGATTGGTTTCTCAAGATCAGGTTCAACGAATGATAGATACTGGTTTAGAGGTGATTTCTCCGGGAGCGAATGTTCCGTTTGCAGACAAGGAAATTTTCTTTGGTCCAATTATGGAATATACAGATGAACATTTAAGTTTATTACCAGATTTTATTTCAAACTGTGGTATTGCAAGAGTTTTTGCCTATTTAATGGAATCAAAAGTAGCTTTGCCTATGCAGGATAAAGCGATTTTTAATGATACCTCAAATATTATAAAGAAAGCATTGCAAAGAACTTTTAAAAGAAGTGCGTCAAAAACAAAAATTTGTTCAACGGCATTTGAAATTGCTTTAAAGCAATTAATTTAAAGTTATTAGTTAAATTTGTATTCTAAAATTGGGTTGTGTGTTTTAATAAGACGTTGTTAATTCTATGTTTCTATCAAAATGCATTGTAACGAATAGTATCGCTATTAATTTTAGGAGGTACAAAGGGGTGAAAAAAATAAATATAAAAATGTCATTTTGTAATATGGCATTTTTTTTGATGTAAAATAAAGACGATTATTTTAAGTTGAAACAATTTAAAAATAGAAAGGTCGTTACTTAAATAGAACTTAAAAATAGAATTAAATGTTGTTGTTTTTTCAAGAGAATAAAGAGGTTTTAGAAGAGGTTGTTTCGGAAGAAAAAACACTTTCTATCTATAAATTAATTATGGATGGTGGTTTAGGAGGTCAAATAATTTTAGCACTACTTTTTGTGTTGTTGGCTGTAGCGATATATATTTATTTTGAAAGATTCTTTGCTATAAAAGCAGCGTCAAAAATGGATGAGAATTTTATGAATCAAATTAAAGATTTTGTTTCTAATGGAAAATTAGAATCTGCAGATGCGCTTTGTAAAAGTAAAAACACACCAACAGCAAGATTAATTGGAAAAGGAATTTCTAGAATAGGAAAACCTTTAGATGATATTAATACCGCAATTGAAACAGCAGGGAAGTTAGAAGTTTATCAATTAGAAAAGAATGTAAGTGTTTTAGCAACAATTGCTGGAGCGGCACCAATGATTGGTTTTTTAGGAACCGTAATCGGTATGATTGTTGCCATTCATGAAATTGCAAATGCAGGTGGTCAAATTGATATTAAATTGCTTTCAGATGGTTTGTATACAGCAATGACAACAACAGTTGGAGGGTTAATTGTGGGTATTATAGCGTACATAACCTATAATCATTTAGTGGTAAGAACAGATAAAGTAATTTATCAAATGGAAGCAAAATCTGTTGAGTTCTTAGATTTATTAAACGAACCAGTATAAGTAGTTTTAGATTCAAAGGTTGAAAAATAATATTTTATGAATTTACGCGGAAGAAATAAAGTAGATCCTACATTCAATATGTCATCAATGACAGATATTGTTTTTCTATTATTGATATTTTTTATGCTTACCTCTACATTGGTTACTGTAAGTGCTATTGATGTTTTATTGCCAAAAGCAGGAGGGAAAACAGAGAATAGTAAATCTGTTGCAGTGTCTATTACTAATGAGTCGTTGTTTTATATTGATAAAACAAAAGTGAGTTCAGCAAGTTTAGAAAGTGAAATTCTAAAAAGTGTTGGAGCCGATAAAAAGAAGACAATTATTATTAGAGGGGATAAAGATGTACCTTATAAAAATGTAATGCAGGTAATTGATATTGCAAATAAGAATAAGTTAAAAATGATTTTAGCTGTAAAAGGCAAGTAAAATGCAAATACTAAATACAACACATAAACGTAAATCTGCTGTAATTACAGCGGTTATTCTGGTGCTTGTTATTTTCGGAATTCTAAATTACGGAATGCATTATTTAGATCCTCCGGAAGAATACGGATTGGCTATTAATTTTGGAACCTCAGAAGTTGGGAGTGGAGAACCTGTAGAAGATACAAAGAAAATTTCTGCACCAGAAGTGGTAGAGGAAGAAGTTGTAGAAAAAGAGGTGGTAGAAGAAGTTGTAAAAGAAACTCCGCAAGAAGTAGTGAAAGAAGATATTATTACGGAAGAGACTTCAAAAGAGGTTCCTGTTGTAGAAAAGGTGAAAGAAGTAGCGAAAGAACCTGTTAAAAAGGTTGTAGAAAAGGTGAAAGAGGTTGTAAAACCTGTAGAGAAGGAGGTTGTTAAGGAAATTCCGAAAGAAAAGCCGAAACCATCTAAAGCAACTCAAGATGCGTTGAATAATTTATTAAACGGAAATTCTTCTGATGGAAAACCACAAGGAGAAGGAGATGATGCAAAGCCAGGTGTAAAAGGAAAAGAAACTGGTGATCCGGCTTCTTCTAAATACTATGGAAATACCGGAAGTGGTGATGGAGGTGATTATAATTTAGCCGGCAGAAGAGCGCTATCTAAACCAAAAGTGCAACCCGATTGTCAGGAAGAAGGTACTGTTGTGGTGCAAATTCAAGTAGACAAAAACGGAAAAGTAATTTTTACAAAACCAGGGTATAAAGGAAGTACGAATACTGCACCTTGTTTACTTAAAGCAGCAAAAGAAGCGGCCTTAAGTACTAAGTGGAATCCTGATGATAATGCACCAGCAAATCAAGTGGGGACTATTATTTATAAGTTTACTTTGTCTCAATAATTACTTACATTTGTTACTTGTTGTGCTTCATTTTGAAAAAGAATAAGCGGAAACAAGAACGTGATATGAGTAGTTATTTTGTCATATAGACACATAGAGATCAGCGCCTATGTTTTCTGTCTTTCTATTTAGTAGGTTTTTATAATTATTAGATAGTGCGTTAAAATTAGCTCGAATAAACATTATTTTTATCAATATTTAATGACTTATAAACAAACATTAGATTGGATGTTTGCACAATTACCGATGTACCAAAGAGAAGGTAAAACAGCATTCAAAAAAGATTTAACCAATACTTTAGCGCTTTCTAAAGAATTGCAGTTCCCAGAAAAAAAGTTCAAATCAATTCATGTTGGTGGTACCAACGGAAAAGGATCTACAAGCCACATGTTGGCCTCTATTTTACAAGAAGCAGGTTACAAGGTGGGTTTGTATACTTCGCCTCACTTAAAGAATTTTACAGAAAGAATTAGAATCAATGGTTTTGAAATTCCTGAAACAAAAGTTTCATCTTTTATAAAAGAACATAAAGGTTTTTTAGAAAAACAAAGACTGTCTTTTTTTGAAATGACGGTGGGTTTGGCTTTTGATTATTTCGCAGAAGAAAAAGTAGACATTGCTATTATAGAAGTCGGTTTGGGAGGAAGATTAGATTCTACGAACATTATTACTCCAGAGGTTTCTGTAATTACCAATATTGGTTTAGATCATACGCAGTTTTTGGGAGAGACCTTGCCTGAAATCGCTTTTGAAAAAGCAGGTATTATTAAAATGAATGTTCCTGTGGTAATAGGAGAGGAGCAACAAGCTGTTAAAAAGGTTTTTATCGGGAAAGCGGAAGAATGCAAAGCGCCTATTTGTTTTGCTTCGGATGATGATAAAAGTTACATAACAGATTTGTTAGGCGATTATCAAAAGAAAAATACAAAAACAGCTGTTGCAGCCATTCAAAAATTAAAAGGGTTCAAGATATCTACAGAAAACATCGAACAAGGATTGTTGAAGGTTGTTGAGAATACCAATTTAAAAGGTAGGTGGCAGATTTTACAAGAGCAACCAAAAGTAATTTGCGATACTGCGCATAATAAAGATGGTTTAAGTATTGTTTTAAAACAATTAGAAAAAGAATCATTTAAAAAGATACATTTTGTTTTAGGGGTTGTTTCGGATAAGAAATTAGAAGAGGTTTTACCACTTTTTCCTAAAGACGCACATTATTATTATTGTAAACCAGATATTCCAAGAGGTATGTGTGAGGCTGTTTTGCAAGAACAAGCAAAAGAATTTCATTTAATTGGAAAAAAATATCCTTCGGTAAGAGAAGCGTTTGAAGACGCGTTATTGAATGCAAATCAGGCAGATATCATTTATGTAGGAGGAAGTACTTTTGTGGTAGCTGAAATTATTTAAATAAAATATCATTTTTTACTTGGTAGAACTAAAATAAGTTTTATATTTGCAACCGCTTAGGGCAATTAGCTCAGTTGGTTCAGAGCATCTCGTTTACACCGAGAGGGTCGGGGGTTCGAATCCCTCATTGCCCACCAAAGCAAAATCCTTCACATTTATGTGAAGGATTTTTTGTTTTTAGATAATTTTAAAAAAAAAATGAAATTATTTTTAGTTTTATTTGGTAGATCTAAATAATGTGTTATATTTGCAGCCGCTTAGGGCAATTAGCTCAGTTGGTTCAGAGCATCTCGTTTACACCGAGAGGGTCGGGGGTTCGAATCCCTCATTGCCCACCAAAGTAAAATCCTTCACATTTATGTGAAGGATTTTTTGTTTTTAATAGGTTTTGGTAAAGTCGCCAATGATTCTTTTATTATATTTGTTTCTTTATAAAAAAAAGCTAAAAAAATATTAATGGATATAAAATTATCAGGAAAAAAAATACTTGTTACAGGTGGGGCTGGTTTTATCGGTTCTAATCTTTGCGAGGTTTTACTTGAGAAAAAGAATACAGTAGTCTGTTTAGATAATTTCTCTACAGGGAAAAGAGAGAATATTGAACATTTAAAAGAAAACCCGAATTTTACGTTAATTAATGGGGATATTAGAAGTTTAGAAGACTGTAAGTTGGCTGCTTCTGGAGTAGATTATATTTTGCACCAAGCAGCACTGGGTTCTGTGCCAAGATCTATTAAAGATCCTATTACTACCAATGATGTTAATGTTACTGGTTTTTTAAATATGTTAGTTGCGGCAAGGGATAATGATGTAAAAAGATTTGTGTTTGCAGCAAGTTCGTCTACGTATGGAGATTCTGAATCGTTACCAAAAGTAGAAGACGTAATAGGGAAACCTTTGTCTCCTTATGCGGTTACCAAATATGTAAATGAATTATATGCAGATGTTTTTGGTAAAACGTATGGTTTAGAAACAATTGGCTTAAGATATTTTAATGTTTTTGGTAGAAAGCAAGATGCTAATGGAGCGTATGCAGCAGTAATACCTAAGTTTGTAAGTCAGTTTATGAATTTAGAATCTCCTGTTGTAAATGGAGATGGTTCTTTTTCTAGAGATTTTACGTACATAGACAACGTTATTGAGGCAAACTTACTAAGTTTAGTTGCAGATAAAGAGGCTGCTAATGAAGTATACAACGTAGCATTTGGAGATAGAAATACTTTAATACATTTATGTGATTCTTTAAAGGAATACTTATCTAAGTATAATTCTAAAATTAAGGATGTAGAAGTTGTTTTTGGTCCTAATAGAATTGGGGACATTCCGCATTCTCATGCAGATATATCAAAAGCTAAGAAATTATTAAATTATAACCCAAAATTTTCTTTAAAAGAAGGATTAAAAGAATCAATAGATTGGTATTGGAAAAACTTAAAGGATGAGTAAAATTAAAATAGGTATTATTGGTTTGGGCTATGTTGGCTTACCATTAGCAAGGCTTTTTGCAACAAAATTTTCTGTTGTTGGTTTTGATATCAATCAAACTAGGATAGAAGAATTGAAGCAAGGTAAAGATGTTACTAGAGAGATTTCTAAAGATCTTTTAGATAAAGTGATTCTTACTGAAAACAACAATGATTTAGGGTTGTTTGTAACTTCTAGTTTAGCAGAATTAAAAGAATGTAATTATTATGTTGTTACGGTTCCTACGCCAGTAGATAAAAATAATAGACCTGTTTTAACGCCTTTAATAAAAGCAAGTGAAACGGTTGGAAGCGTTATGAAAAAAGGAGATATCGTCATTTATGAATCTACGGTATATCCTGGTGCAACAGAAGAAGACTGTGTGCCTATTTTAGAAAGAGTTTCTGGTTTGGTGTTTAATAAAGACTTTTTTGTGGGGTATTCTCCAGAAAGAATAAACCCGGGAGATAAAAAGCACACCGTAGAAAAAATATTAAAAGTTACCTCTGGTTCTACAAAAGAAGTAGGCGAAAAAGTGAATGATTTATATGCTTCTGTAATTACTGCAGGTACACATTTAGCACCTTCAATTAAAGTTGCTGAAGCTGCAAAAGTGATAGAGAATTCTCAGAGAGATATTAATATTGCATTTGTAAATGAGTTGGCTAAGATTTTTGGGTTGATGGATATCAATACACAAGATGTTTTAGAAGCTGCGGGAACAAAATGGAACTTTTTACCTTTTAAACCAGGTTTAGTTGGTGGACACTGTATTGGTGTAGATCCTTATTATTTAGCTCAAAAAGCACAAGAATATGGGTATCATCCAGAAATAATTTTGGCAGGTAGACGTGTAAATGATGGAATGGGGAGATATGTTGCTTCTGAGGTTGCTAAGTTGATGATTCAGAGAGATGTTGAAGTAAAAGGAGCTGAAATTTTAGTTTTAGGAATTACTTTTAAAGAGAATTGTCCGGATGTTAGAAATACAAAGGCAGTAGATCTTATTTATGAATTAAAAGAATACGGAGCTAATGTAACTATTTTTGATCCTCATGCAAATGCTGCGGAAGTTCAAAGAGAGTATCAGTTAGAGTCTAGTACTGTTTTACCTAAAAAGAAATTTGATGCTGTTATTTTAGTTGTAGCACACAAAGAGTTTCTTAGCTTAGATTTTGCTGACATAAAAAAAGAAAAATCAATAGTATACGATGTGAAGAATTTCTTAGATTCTAAACTCGTAGATAAATCACTATAAAGAATGAAGAATTTTGCATTAATAGGAGCTGCAGGGTATATTGCGCCAAGACATTTAAGAGCTATTAAGGAAACAGATAATCAGCTGATTGCAGCTTTAGATAAGTTTGATAGCGTTGGTGTAATGGATAGTTTTTTTCCGAAAGCAGATTTTTTTGTAGAATTTGAACGATTTGATCGTCATATAGAAAAACTAAAAAGAGGAGGTACGCATTTAGATTACGTAAGTATTTGTACACCAAATTATTTGCATGATTCTCATATTAGAATGGCTTTAAGAAGAGGTGCAGATGCTATTTGTGAAAAACCTTTAGTTTTAAACCCTTGGAATGTTGATGCGTTAAAAGATATAGAAAAAGAATCTGGTCAGAAAATACATACAATTCTGCAATTAAGATTACACCCAAGTATTATTGCTTTAAAAAACAAAGTAGCTTTAGAAAATAAAGCTGGTAAGTACGATGTAGATTTAACATATATTACCTCTAGGGGAAAATGGTATGATATTTCTTGGAAAGGAGATGAGAGTAAGTCGGGAGGAATTGCGACAAACATTGGCGTCCATTTTTACGACATGCTGACTTGGATTTTTGGAGAAGTACAAGAAAATATTGTACATCTTAGAGAAAAAGATAAATCTGCCGGATATTTAGAATTTAAAAACGCTAGAGTACGTTGGTTTTTATCCATTAATGAAGAAGATTTACCTCAAGAAATAAAAGAAAAAGGACAAAGAACTTTTAGATCTATTACTATTGATAATGAAGAATTAGAGTTTAGTGCGGGTTTTACAGATTTACATACTATAAGTTACCAAGAAATATTAAAAGGAAATGGGTTTGGCTTAAAAGACTCGGAAGAATCTATTAAAATAGTTCATAATATTAGAAATGCTGCTATTAGTACATTAGGTGAAAAACACCTGTTTGTTTAATAAAAGGAATTTTTCTAAATAAAAATTAACTTACCTATAATTTGTTATTATTGATGATAAGGATGGTTTTCCTGAAAAGAAACATCATAATGTCAAATTATTTTGAATAAAAATAATGAAAAAAAAGAACCTTTTAATTTTCGGAACAAGGCCAGAAGCTATTAAAATGGCACCTTTAGTAAATCAGTTTTTAGCAGACAAAAGGTTTGAAACTAAAGTTTGTGTAACGGGTCAGCACAGAGAAATGTTAGACCAGGTTTTAAGTTTTTTTGATATTACTCCAGATTTCGATTTGTGTTTAATGAAACCAAATCAAAATTTATACAACTTAACAGGAGAAGTAATTTCTGGATTAAAACCTATTTTAGAATCGTATAAACCAGACTATGTTTTTGTGCATGGAGATACCACTACTACTATGGCAGCAAGTATTGCCGGTTTTTATGCCGGAGCAAAAGTATGTCATGTAGAAGCAGGTTTGCGAACCAATAATATGTTGTCTCCTTTTCCGGAAGAAATGAATCGTCAGGTTGCTGGTAGAGTTGCAACCTATCACTTTGCACCTACAATAAAATCTAAAGAAAATCTTTTACAAGAAAATATATCCGAAGAAAATATTTTAATTACTGGTAATACGGTTATTGATGCTTTATTAGAAAGTTCTAGTAGGGTAGATAATTTAGATAATGATGATGTTAAAGAAATTAAAAGTAAAGTTAATTTTGATAAAAGAATTATATTAGTAACAGGACATAGAAGAGAAAACCACGGTGAGGGATTTATAAATATTTGTGGAGCACTTAAAGAAATTGCTGTCAATAATCCTGATGTAGAGATTGTGTATCCGGTTCATTTAAATCCGAATGTTTTAAAGCCGGTAAATGAGTTGTTGGGTGATGTAGATAATATTCACCTTGTAAAACCATTGTCTTATCCATCATTTGTTTGGTTAATGAATCAATCGTACTTAATAATAACAGATAGTGGAGGTGTGCAAGAAGAAGCACCAAGTTTAGGGAAGCCTGTTTTAGTAATGCGAGATACCACAGAAAGACCAGAAGCGGTAGAGGCTGGAACCGTTATTTTAGTTGGTACAGATAAAGCTAAAATTGTAAAAGAAGCGCAAGGGTTGTTAGATGATATCCAAAAATATGAATCTATGAGTTCTTTACATAATCCTTATGGAGATGGTAAAGCGTGCATGAGAATCATTGAATTTATTTCAAATTTAGAGTAATGAAAAAAGTAGAAGTTGTAACGATAGGTTTAGGGTATATTGGTTTGCCAACATCCGCATTAATTGCGCAAAACGGAATTCAAGTTCATGGTGTTGATGTTAATCAACATGTTGTAGATACCATTAACCAAGGAAAAATACACATTGTAGAACCAAGTTTAGATGTTGCTGTAGAAGAAGCCGTAAAAAAAGGTTTTCTAAAAGCAGACATAAAGCCAGTTGAAGCAGCTACTTATTTAATTGTGGTGCCTACTCCTTTTAAAGGAAACCATGAGCCAGATATTTCTTATGTAGAATTAGCAACTAAAAATATTATTCCATTTTTAAAAGAAGATGATTTATATATTATAGAATCTACTTCGCCAATAGGCACAACAGAAAAAATGAGAAGTCTTATATATAGTGTAAGACCAGAATTAAAAGATAAATTACATATTGCTTATTGTCCAGAAAGAGTATTGCCAGGGAATGTAATGCATGAGTTGGTGTATAATGATAGGGTTATTGGTGGGGTTGATGAAAAATCTACCCAAAAAGCAATTAATTTTTACAAACAATTTGTAAAAGGAACCTTGCATTCTACCAATGCAAGAACGGCGGAAATGTGTAAGTTGACAGAGAATTCTTCTAGAGATGTACAGATTGCATTTGCCAATGAACTTTCGTTAATTTGTGATAAAGCAGATATAAATGTTTGGGAGTTAATTAATTTAGCAAATAAGCACCCAAGAGTTAATATTTTGCAACCCGGTTGTGGAGTTGGCGGACATTGTATTGCAGTAGATCCTTATTTTATTGTGTCAGATTATCCAATGGAATCTAAGATTATTGGTACGGCAAGAGAAGTAAATAACTACAAGTCTTTTTGGTGTGCAGAGAAAATTCAGAATGAGAAATTAAAATTTGAATTAAAGCACGGTAGAAAACCCAGTATTGCTTTAATGGGGTTAGCATTTAAACCAAATATTGATGATTTGCGAGAGTCGCCAGCAAAATATATTGCTCAAAAAGTTTTACAAAACACCAATAACGAAGAGTATTTTATTGTAGAACCAAATATTACAGAACATAACGTTTACAAGATAACAAATTACAAAGAAGCTTTTACAAAAGCAGATATTGTAGCCTATCTTGTGGCGCATTCAGAATTTAAAACTTTACCTACTGTGTCTGATAAGGTGGTTCTAGATTTTTGTGGTATAATTAAATAGCAAGCTGATTAAAGTATGCTAATTATTCTAACAGAATTTTCTTAAATTTCATTGTTTTTTAAGTCTTGAAATATTCATGATTTTTATCGTTTTTAAGTAGTAGTATTTGAAGTTTTAGAAGAAGGAAAAATCTTTTTTAGTATTAATAAAAATACTATTATGTTATTGTTAGTTAGTTGGTTGTGTTTTTTTTTAGTCTCTAAGTAACTAAAGAAATTAAAGAAAAAACTACTGTATAATAAATTATTAAATAATTAACATATATTTGCCAAAAAAGAAACTTATGAAAGTAGGGATAACCTTTAGTGCTTTTGATTTATTTCATGCAGGGCATGTAAAAATGTTAGAAGATGCAAAAGAACAATGTGATTATTTAATTTGTGGGATACAGACAGATCCTACTTTAGATCGTCCGGAAAAGAATATGCCAGTACAGTCGGTCGTAGAAAGATACATACAACTAAAAGGATGTAAGCACGTAGATGAGATTGTACCTTATGCAACAGAACAAGATTTAGAAGATATCTTAAGATCTTTTAAAATTGATGTTAGAATTATAGGAGACGAATACGCTAGTAAACAATTTACAGGTAGAAAGTACTGTGAAGAAAAAGGAATCGACTTGTACTTTAATAAAAGAGAACACCGTTTTTCTAGCAGTGGGCTGCGTAAAGAAGTTCAGGAGAAAGAGAATTTAAAAAAGAAAGAGAAATAAATGTTTTACAGGTTTTGGGGATAAGTTGTCATTTATATGGCGATTTAATAATTGACCAAAAATTGAGTGAAAACACCTATTTTTCTGATAGATAATTTAATTTATATTTGCAAAATAAATGAAAAAACTTATTATAGTATCAGGATATTTTAATCCAATTCACAAAGGACACCTTGAGTATTTTAACAATGCAAAGGCTTTAGCAGATGAATTAATTGTAATTGTAAATAGTGATTTACAACGAGGTTTAAAAGGTTCTAAAGAATTTCAAAAAGAAGAAGAACGCTTGTTTATTGTGCAGAACATTAAATCTGTAGATAAAGCAATGATTTCGGTAGATAAAGACAGAACTGTTTGTGCCTCTATACGTGCTATTCATGAAAAGTATGGAAAAGAGTATCAAATAGGTTTTGCTAATGGAGGAGATCAAGATAATAATTCTATCCCAGAGGCACCAGTTTGTAATGAATTAAATGTTGATTTGATTGATGGTCTAGGAGATAAAATACAGTCATCATCTTGGTTGTTGAAAAATAATTAGAAAAAAAAACACTTATTTTAAGTGTTTTTTTATGACAATTTCTTAGATAAAATAGAATATTAAAAAATAAAAAGAATTATGAATATTGCTGTTATAGGTTCTGGTTATGTAGGCTTAGTTTCTGGTACTTGTTTCGCAGAAATGGGTAACAAAGTAACTTGTGTAGATATCGATCAAAAGAAAATTCAAAAGTTAGAAGAAGGTATTATTCCTATTTTTGAACCTGGTTTAGAACAAATGGTTTTAAAAAATGTAAAAAATAACAATTTACTTTTTACAACGAATCTAGGAGAAGCTATTAGTGATGCCGAAATTGTTTTTATTGCTGTTGGTACGCCAATGGGCGATGATGGTTCTGCAGATTTGCAATATGTTTTAGCCGTTGCAAAGTCTATTGGAGAAACTATGAATAAAAGATTGATTGTAGTAGACAAATCTACTGTGCCAATTGGTACAGCAGACAAAGTAAAAGCAACTATTCAGGCCGAATTAGATAAAAGAGCAGTAGATGTTGAGTTTAGTGTAGTTTCTAATCCAGAGTTTTTAAAAGAAGGAGCTGCTATAGACGATTTTATGAAGCCTGATAGAGTAGTTATCGGTGCAGATTCTGAGTATGCTTTTGATTTAATGAAGCAATTGTACTCTCCTTTCTTTAGAACGCATGACCGTTTTATAACCATGGATATTCGTTCTGCAGAAATGACAAAATACGCTGCAAATACCATGTTAGCCACAAAAATTTCATTTATGAATGAGATTGCAAATATTTGTGAAAGAGTAGGCGCAGATGCAAATATGGTACGTATCGGTATTGGTTCAGACAAACGTATTGGCTATAGTTTTATTTATCCTGGTGCAGGTTATGGAGGTTCATGTTTTCCTAAAGATGTAAAAGCTTTAAAAAAAATAGCCGAAGAAAATGGCTATAAAGCAAATTTAATTGAGTCTGTAGAGAATGTAAATGATGCTCAGAAATTAGTCATTGCAAATAAGATTGTAAAACGTTTTGGAGAAGATTTATCAGGAATGACTTTCGGTTTATGGGGTTTAGCTTTTAAACCAGGTACAGATGATATGAGAGAAGCTCCAGCAATTTATATTGTAAAAGAATTAGAAAAAAGAGGCGCAAAAGTAAAAGCTTATGACCCAAAAGCAATTGAGGAGTCAAAAGAGTTTTATTTAAAAGACGCTAAAAATATAACGTATTGTACTTCTAAATACGAAGTTTTATTAGGTTCGGATGCCTTAATTTTGTTAACAGAATGGAAAGAATTTAGATCTCCAGATTTTGTAGAAATTAAGCAACAATTAAAGAATCCTATTATTTTTGATGGTAGAAATCAATACAATGCTTTCAATTTAGAAGAAAAAGGATTTGAGTATTTTCAAATAGGGAAATAAATACCGATGTTCGATTACCGATGTTTGTTTACCGATGTTCGATATTCGTTTACCGCTTAAACGAACAACGAACAACGAACAACGAGACATCAGATAAGAAAAAAAAGATGAAAAAAGATACTAAAATTTATATTGCAGGTCATAGAGGTATGGTTGGTTCTGCAGTATGGAGAACTTTAGAGAAAAAAGGATATACAAACTTAATTGGGAAAACCAGTAAAGAGTTAGACTTAAAAAATCAAGAAGCAGTTCTTAATTTTTATGAAAAGGAGAAACCAGAAGTAGTTATCGATGCTGCTGCAAAAGTTGGTGGTATTTTAGCAAATAACGATTTTCCTTATCAATTTTTGATGGAAAACATGCAGATTCAAAATAATTTAATTGATACTGCATTAAAAGCAGGGATCGAGAAATTTATTTTTTTAGGTAGTTCTTGTATTTATCCAAAGTTAGCTCCACAACCTCTAAAGGAAGAATATTTGTTAACAGATTCTTTAGAGCCAACAAATGAATGGTATGCAATTGCAAAAATAACAGGTGTAAAAGCTTGTCAAGCAATAAGAAAACAATTTCAAAAAGACTATGTAAGTTTAATGCCAACAAACCTATATGGTACACATGATAATTTTGATTTAAAATCATCACACGTATTACCAGCGATGATTCGTAAGTTTCATGAAGCTAAAAACAATAACAATTCAGATGTTATGCTATGGGGTAGTGGTACACCAATGCGAGAATTTTTATTCGTAGACGATATGGCAGAAGCGGTAGTGTATGCTTTAGAAAACGAATTGCCAGAATACTTATACAATATAGGGACAGGTGAAGACTTAACGATTAAAGAATTGGCAGAAACAATTCAACAAGTTGTTGGGCATGAGGGAACTATAGTTTGGGATGCAGATAAACCAGATGGAACGCCAAGAAAACTAATGGACATTTCTAAAATGCACAACTTAGGTTGGAAACATCAAATTGATTTAAAACAAGGAATTGAAAAAACCTATAAATGGTTTTTAGAAAATATAGAAAATTTTAAAGAAGTCAAGCTTTAAAAATCGTTTGCCGTTTATCGTCCAACGAGTAACGAAAATCGTCTGTCGTTTACCGTTTACCGTCCATCGAGTAACGAACAACGAAACACGAAACACGAACAACGAAAATCGTCCATCGAGTAACGAACAACGAAACACGAACAACGAAACACGAACAACGAACAACGAAACACGAACCACGAATAACGAAAAACGAACATGAAAGTAGCATTAATTACAGGAATTACAGGACAAGATGGCTCATATTTAGCAGAATTATTGCTAGAAAAAGGATATGAAGTACATGGTATTAAAAGAAGATCATCTTTGTTTAATACGAACAGAATAGATCATTTATATCAAGACCCACACGATCCAAATCAAAGATTAAAATTGCATTATGGAGATTTAACAGATGCGATGAATTTAACGCGTATTATTCAAGAATGTCAACCAGATGAAATTTATAATTTAGGAGCAATGTCTCACGTTGCCGTTTCTTTTGATACTCCAGAGTACGTTGGTAATGTTGATGGATTAGGGACTTTACGTATTTTAGAAGCAGTAAGAATTTTAGGGTTAGAAAAGAAAACTAGAATTTATCAAGCTTCCACTTCAGAATTATATGGTGGGATGCCAGAGAATAAAAACGAAAAAGGTTTTTATGATGAAAACTCTCCATTTTACCCTCGTTCTCCTTATGGAGTTGCTAAAATTTATGGTTTCTGGATTACTAAAAACTATCGTGAAGCGTATGACATGTTTGCGTGTAATGGTATTTTATTTAACCATGAGTCTCCAAGAAGAGGGGAAACTTTTGTAACTAGAAAAATTACACGTGCGGTAGCAAAAATAGCATTGGGTTTACAAGAAAAAGTGTTTCTAGGTAATTTAGAAGCAAAACGTGATTGGGGACATGCAAAAGATTATGTTCGCATGATGTGGATGATCTTACAAGCGGATACACCAGAAGATTGGGTAATTGCTACAGGAGTTACTACAACAGTTAGAGATTTTGTTCGTTTGGCTTTTAGTGAAGTTGGTATCGAGGTAGAGTTTAAAGGTGAAGGAGTGGAAGAAAAAGCGTATGTTGTAGCATGCAACCATAAAGATTTTCAAATAGAAATAGGGAAAGAAGTGTTGTCGGTAGATCCTTCTTATTTCCGTCCTACAGAAGTAGATTTGTTAATTGGAGATCCTTCTAAGGCAAAGAATGAATTAGGTTGGGTGCCAGAACATGACTTAGCTTCTTTAGTAAAAGACATGATGCAAGGTGATGTTGCAATCATGAAAAAAGATGTTGTCTTATTGAAGGCTGGTCATGAAATTTTGAAACAAGCTGAGTAGTATTTTATAACAAAAAGATAAAAACAATAAAAAAGATAAATATTTAGTAATAAGTAATTATCTTTTTTATTGTTTTGAAAAAAATAACTCAATTTTCAGAAAAAAATAGCTTTTAAAATGAACTTATGTTAAAATATAAAAATTTAAATTTAGTTTATATTATAATTAGTTTAATCTTGCTATTGTTTTACGGTCATCAAATAATATCTGCAATTAATGAATCTGATGAATACAATCAACCTATCTTTAGGCTAATTTTAGTTTTTTTATGGGTTCTTAACTTAATTGTTATAGTTGTTAATTTTAGATATGTTATAAATCTTTACTCTCCAATAGCAACTGTTTTTAAAGGATTGTTTTTCTTTTTGTTAATAGTATTTTTATTTTTAGCAGACCCTAAACAAACTATAGGTACAAACATTTTTAAGTCTTTGGCACTTTTATTACCTCCCTTAACTTTTTTAGGTTTTTATGGTGTTTTTAGAAAATCTAATTTTAATAAACTTTTACCACGCCTTTTTATACCAATTTTTTTAGCGTTAGTATACGTGTATTATACCCAATATAGTGTTCTTATAGCTTCTTTAGATATAGAAAACAAAGCCTATAATTCTTCATACGTACCTTTATTTGTACTTCCTATAATTTTATGTTTAGAAAAAAAATGGTTAAGAACTGGAGCAATTGTGTTAGTTGCCATAGTAATTCTTTCTTCAAATAAAAGAGGTGGTTTTGTGGGGTTTAGTTTAGCTATGATTCTTTATTTTATTATAACCGGTGCCATTTCTACCAAAAGGGTATCTATGATAAAAAAAATGGCAATAGTTTTTATTCTATTATTTGGTATATGGAAGATATATGATTTTATAGAGAGCTCTAGTGATAACTTTTTTTTATACAGGTTAGAAAAACTTCAGGAAGATGGAGGTTCGGGAAGAGTTGATATATACATGCAAGTATTAAACGGAATAGTAGATTCTAATTTTGTTGAGCTTTTATTAGGGCATGGGGATAACCAAGTAGCATACCTAACAAGAGAAGGGTATTCTTCTCATAACGATTTTTTAGAGGTATTATACTGTTATGGAATATTGGTCTTTTTTATTTATTTAATGCTTCATTATTTACTTATAAAAAAAGCTTTATTTTTATTTAAAAGTAAAAATAAGTTTGCTGGACCTATGTCTGTTTCAGTTGTTATATTTTTTATTTTTTCAATGATTAGTCATGTTATTATATATCAATATTTTATTTTTCTTGTTATATTCTGGGCTATGGTAATAGGCACTACAGATAGAGTTCAAATTAATGAAAATAGAAACAGAAGATTAAATAGCTTCACAAAATAAATTTTTAATTATTCCTCCAAAAATGAAATTAACCGGAAATAAAAGAATAGCAACCAATACAATTGCCCTGTATCTTAAAATGGTATATTCAATTTTAGTTGCTCTTTTTACCACTAGAATTGTACTTTCTGCATTAGGAGTAGATGATTATGGGATTTATACTTTAGTTGCTGGAGTAATATCTTTGTTAACTTTTTTAAATGTTTCTATGGCTATAGCTACACAAAGATTTATGTCTATTGCTATGGGACAAAAAAATCTAGATAAATTAAAAGACGTTTTTCAAACAAGTGTTACACTGCATTTATGGATTGGTGTTATAGTTGTTGTGTCTTTAGAAATATTTGGACTTTTCTTGTTTGATGGTCTCTTAAATATTGCTGAAGATAGAATTTATTCCGCTAAAATTATTTACCAATTTATGATATTTAGTACTTTTTTCACTATTAATGCGGTGCCTTATGATGCTGCAATTAATGCAAATGAAGATATGTGGGTAGATAGTATTATTGGTTTTATAGAAACTACTCTAAAATTGTTTATTGCCTTTTATTTACTAAATACGAGTTTCGATAAATTAATAGTTTATTCTTTATTAACCACAGTGGTATTAATACTTTCTCGTATTGTTAAAAGTGTATATTGTAAAAGAAAGTATGAAGAATGCAAACATGCTATACATAGTTTAAAAAGTGGTAATAAAATAGTAATGAAAGAAATGGCGGGCTTTGCAGGTTGGAATACTTTTGGAGCGCTAGTTTTTGTAGGGAGAAATCAGTTAATAGCTATTGTATTAAATGTTTTTTATGGTACAGTAATAAATGCAGCTTTTGGAGTCGCAAATCAAGTAAATGCACAAATTTCTAGTTTTGCTATGACACTCCTTAAAGCTATAAACCCACAAATTACAAAAAGTGAAGGAGAAGGTAATAGAATACGAATGCTACAAATGGCAGATTATTCTACTAAATTTTCATTTTTTATTTTTTCACTACTATTAGTTCCGTTGTTTTTAGAAATGGATTTTATTCTTGGCTTATGGCTAAAGGTTGTTCCTGAAAATGCAGTTGTTTTTTGTCAATTAATGCTTGTAGCTTCATTAATTAAGCAACTTTCTAATGGGGTAATGTTAAGTATGCAATCTATTGGTAAATTAAAAATTTATACAATTACAATAAATGTTATTTATATGCTTAATATTCCAATAGCTATATTATTATTAAGTTTAAAATTTGAACCTTATTTTGTTATTATTAGTATGATAGTTATTGAGTTTATAGCCTTACTAGCTCGTTCAATTATAGCTAGTAAATTTATTTCAGATTTCAATTTAAAAGTATATGTTTTAAATATTATTTGTAAACAACTTATAATTTTTAGTTTGGTATTATTATTAGCATATTTGCCAAGTTTAAAATTATCAGAATCTTTTTTTAGGTTAATTTCTACAAGTTTAATTTCAACGAGTTCTTTATTTGTATTGTTTTATTTCATAATCTTGAATAAAAATGAAAGAAATAAAATTGAAAACGTATTTAAAAGTAAATTATTAAAAAAATAATATTTATGAAAAAGAAATTACATTTAACTTATATTACTTGGAAATCTTCGTTAAGATGGTTTTGGGTAGGAGTAATTATACCAAAAATTCTCTCTAGAAGATTAAGATTAATTTTTTTAAGATTAATGGGTGCTGATATAGGTAAAATCTCTATGTTTTCAGGGTTTGAAATTAGAAATCCAAAAGATTTATCTATTAAAGACGGTTGTTCTATAGGACCTAAAGTAGTTCTAGATGCAAGAAAAGGTTTAAAGATAGAGAGAAACGTTACAATAGCTAGAGAAGTTATGATTTGGACATTACACCATGATTATAATGATATAAATTTTAAAACCATAGGAGATGAAGTTGTTATAGGAGAGTATTCTTGGATTTGTTCTAGAGCTATTATTTTACCAGGAGTTAAAATAGGAAAATATGCAGTTGTTGCATCAGGTTCGGTAGTAACTAAAGATGTAGCTGATTTTGATATAGTTGGAGGAATTCCTGCTAAAGTAATTGGAAAAAGAGAAAAGAAAGATTACATATATACACCATATTATAAATTACATATAGTTTAAAAGACATTAAAAATAAAATAAATGAATATAGGAATATTAACTTATAACGGAGTGTTTAATTTTGGAGCTAATCTGCAAGCTATATCAACAGCTAGTCATTTAAAAAAACAAGGTTTTAATCCTATTTTTATCAATTGGTCTCCAACAGAATTAGATGATTTATACGCACATTCTGTATCAGAAGAACAAAAAAATGCACACCGTGTAATGAAGTTAGATTACATGAATGAAAGTGATATTTGTAGAACAGATGATGATGTAATTAATGTAATAGAAAGTAATAATATAGAGGGTATTATTGTAGGTAGTGATGCTGTTTTACAACATTTTGAAATACCTTTAAAGACAAAACTTAAAGGGCTTATTAAACCTGCAGCTATTTATAAAAGATATACAAGAGACCGTATGTTTCCTAACCCTTTTTGGGGTAGTTTTTATAAAAAACTAAAAAAAGAAATACCAATTGTAATTATGTCAGGTTCTTCTCAGAATGCTAATTATAGTATTTTTAACCAGAAGACTATGACAAAAATGACAGAAAATTTAAAAAATTACTCATACATTTCTGTTAGAGATAGTTGGACGAGTAATATGATTGCACATATTACAAAAAATAAAATAAAGCCTGTAGTAACACCAGATCCGGTATTTGGTTTTAACCATAATGTACCAGAAGTATTAAAGAATTCTAGTAAAATTCTGGCAAGATTTAATTTACCGGAAAAATACTTATTAGTTTCATTTAAAAAGAAAATTAAAGGTATAGATGAACAATGGATGGCTAATTTAGAAAAAGAAGCTAAAGCAAGAGGTTATGAACTTTTTGCACTACCATTACCAGAAAAATTAATTTCTTATGGAGTTACAAAATCTATAGATTTACCAATAAGCCCTATAGAGTGGTATACTTTAATTGCAAATAGTGTAGGTTATATTGGTCAAAATATGCATCCTATTGTAGTTTCTTTACACAATGCAAATCCTTTTTTTAGTTTTGATTATTATGGTTTAAGTAGTGATATTGATAAAACAGATTCATCTAGTAAAATATCTCATATACTTAAAACAGCAGGTTTTTCAGATTATAGAATATCATCTGTAGGTAAAGAAGTATCTATAACACCTAACCATGTCTTAGATAAAATAGAAAGTTTTGATAAAGAAAAATGTAAACAATTTAGCGATAAATATTTAAAACAGTATTTAGCTATGATGAACGAAATTTTACCGCATTTTTCTAAATAACGATAAGTTTATGAGAGTTCTCTATTTTACATACCCTTGGTTTTTAGATTTTTCTATAGAATATATAAAAGAATTAAGTAAAAAGACAGCATTACATGTTGTAGTACTTTGTCCAGAAAATAGAACTTCATCAACTATTTTTAAATTAGAAGAAAAAGTACCATACAGAAAAAATAAATTCTATAATTTAGAAGATCTTCAAGGTAATCTTAATAATATAGATGTTTACAAAGAGTATACTAAAGATTGTGCTTCTTTTTGTTTTTCTTTTGGACCAGAAAAATGGTTAAGTAAAGATTCTATTTCTTATAATTATCAGATATATAAATATATTAATAAATTAAAGATTGATGTTATACACTTCGATGATTTAAGTATAGATTTATTATGGATGTCTTGGTTTATTAGAAATAAAAAAATGGTAGTTAATGTCCATGATCCCATAGCACATTCTGGAGAAGTAAATAGAAGAAGAGATATTATAAGAAAAGTTTATTATCCTATAGTTAATAAGTTTATTACTTATTCTAAGTATTCTAATAAAGCTTTTTTTAATAGTTATGGTTTAAATAGTGAAATATTGTCTTTAACACCTTATAAATTTTACAAAAATTACACCACACAAAAACCAGATTTAGAGAAGTATATTCTTTTTTTTGGTAGAGTTTCTGAGTATAAAGGGATTGAAGATTTAATACTAGCTTTTACAAAAATTAGAAAAAAGTATAAAGTAAGTTTAGTTATAGCAGGTAGTAACGTTTATAATTATTCGATACCAGAAAAATATCTAAATTTAGAGGGTATTGTTATCTATAATAGGTTTATAGAAAACGAAGAGATGGCTTCGTTAATTAAAAACTGTAGTTTTGTAGTATGTCCTTACAAAGATGCTACACAGAGTGGTGTAGTTATGACTTCTTTTGCTTTTGAAAAACAAGTGGTTACTTCTAAAGTTGGAGGCTTATTTGAGCCTATTAATAAGTATAACGGTAAGGTGTATAATAGAGCAGAAATAGGGGCGTTAGAAAAGGCTTTAGAAGAGTTGTTAGATGAAAAAGTGAAACCAGTTCATTTGGTTAATGATTCTAATAAAGCTTTATACAATGTTGAAAAATTAAATTTAATTTATAAGAATTTATAATATAAGTTCTTTAAAAACAAAACAATAATGAAATCCCTTTTTATTTTCACCAAGTTATATCCCTATGGAAAAGCAGAAGCTTTTTTAGAATCGGAGATTATTCAATTAAGTAAGGTTTTTAAAAAAATAGTAGTATTTCCTGCTTTTGAGAATGAATATTTAAGAACATTTCCAGATAATGTATCGGTTGATAATAGTTTTATTATCAATAAAAAACAAAGAATAATTTGCATGTTAATTGCTTTTATAAACGGCGTTTTTTTTAGAACTATCTGGGATCATGTTTCTAAAATTAAATCGATAAGAGATATAAAAAATATAGTACGTTATGCTACCTATGAAGTTTATTACGTTAAAGCGTATAAAAAAGCAAATTTAGATTTTTCAAACGGTATTGTATATTCTTATTGGTTTGGTCACTTTGTAAATTCTTTACAAAGAGTAAAATCTAAACTCAATATAAATTGCGATATTATTACTAGAGCCCATAGATGGGATATTTATGAGGAAGAGCATGGGGTGTTTCCGTATAGACAAAAAAGTATCGATTTGTTAAAGGTATTATATTCTATTTCTACGGATGGTAAAACATATTTAGAAGATAGGTATGGGAATAAAAATAAAATAAAAGTAGCAAGGTTAGGGGTATATGATAAATTTGAAATTTCTAAAAAAAGTAGTAAAGATAAATTAAGTGTAATAAGTGTTTCACAAGTAACACATAGAAAAAGAATCTTTTTGCTTTTAGAATCTTTAATTGCCTATGCTTCTAAAAACACAGGTATTACTGTAGAATGGGTTCACTTTGGTACAGGTATAGAAATGGATCATTTAATAGCACAAGTAAAAGAATTAGACATTGCAAATCTAAAAATAGATTTAAGAGGGTATGTTTTAAACACAGAAATTTACACTTTTTATAAAACAAATGCTATAGATACTTTTGTAAACCTATCAGAATCAGAAGGAGTACCCGTTTCTATTATGGAAGCGCAATCTTTTGGTATACCTGTTATAGCAACAAATGTTGGTGGTACAGGAGAAATTGTAAATAACAATGTAGGTGTTTTATTAAGTGATTCACCTACCAAGCAAGAAGTTTGTAGTGCTATTGAAATTGTTGTTAAAAAAGATTTTGATAGAAAACAGATTAAACAGGCTTGGAATGAAATTTCTAATGCTGAAATAAATTATACAGAATTCACACAAGAATTAATTAACTTATAAGATATGAAAATTTATTTTTTAGTAGCAACACAACACGATAACTTAGGCGATTTGTTAATAAACAAAATGTTAATAGACGAAGTTAGTAAATACGGAACTGTTTATGTAGATGCTGCAGGTGTACCAGCTAACTTTAAAGAAGCGCTTATATCTAAAAAAGGTGTTAAAGACTTCGAAAAAGAATACGGAGGGTCTTTAAAAAGAATGTCTGGTTATAAGTTACTATCTAAAGTAAAAGCAGAATTTGGTTATTATTTTAAGAGCCCTGGACCTTCAGGTGGTTTTGGGTATGACTATAAAAGCTTAATTAGAACGGCAGTAATGGCATATCAGTTCAATTATTTATCTAAAGGTAATATGAAATTAAACTTAGTTGGTAATGATATCGTTTTACTTACGAAACTAGACAGTTGGTTTCAAAAGAATACCAATAAATGTTTTAGAAATTACTTGGTAAGATCTAAAGAAAATAGAGATCAATTATTAGCTTTGGGCTATAAAAACGCTAGTTTTATACCAGATGTAGCTTTTTTATATGACAACTCATTAGATGTAAAAGTAAAAAAAGAAAAAGTATGTATTTCTTTTAGAGATTTAAAAAGTGAGAAATACCAACTTAAAATTATAGATATATTAACTAAAGCAATACCTTATTATAAGGAGCAAGGATTAATTGTAGAATTTAGTTTTCAGGTAGGGTCTGATTATGAGTTTAATAAGTTTTTATACGAAAAATTTAAATCAGAAAATGTTTTCTTTAGAAAAGATTGTTTAAAATACAACGAAATTCCGTATTATAACAGCGCAAAGTATGTGTTAACAAATCGTTTACATGTTATGATATTGGGTATGGTGCATCAAGCGGTTCCTGTATTAATCTTAAATGATGACCATAAAACATCTAAAATAAATAGAATTTTATCAGACAATAATATAGATAATTTAATAGTAAATTCTTTTGAAGAAATAACGGTTATAGATAAAGAATTTAATACTATAGCTCTTAAAGTTCAAAACATACATACTCATAATAATGAATTGGTTATAAATAAAATTAAAAATTTATTTGTAGATTAAAGAACTCTTCTTTTAAAGTGTTTTTTTAGTAAGTAGATAATAATTCATTAAAATTTAAAAATAATAAAATGTTGCCAGATTTAGCACCCATCGTTTTTTTTGCATATAATAGACCAGATCATACCAGAAAAAGTTTATTAGCACTTTCAGAAAATACACTTGCACCAGATTCTAAATTATATATTTTTTGTGATGGTACCCCTAAAGGTACATCAGAAGAAAATATTAAAAATAATAATTTAGTGAAAGCCGTTTTAAGAGAAAAAAAATGGTGTGGTACCGTAGAAATAGTAGAATCTAGCTTTAACAAAGGCTTGGCTAAATCTGTTATAGAAGGGGTGGGAAGTATCGTAGAAAAATATGGTAAAGTAATCGTACTTGAAGATGATTTAATAACATCTCGTTATTTTCTAGAATATATGAATTCATCTTTGAATAAATATGAAAAGAATAAATCTGTAGTGCAAATTTCTGGTTTTAGTTTTCCTTCTCCAAAATTACAAAATAATCAAGGTAGTTTTTTTCTACCTATAACAAGTACTTGGGGCTGGGCTACATGGGGTAGAGAATGGGAATCTTTAGATTTTAATTGTAGAGACTACATAGAGCTCAAGCAAGATAAAGAAATGAGGTATAATTTTAATTTTAATGGTAGTTATAATTATACAAAAATGTTTTTTCAACAAATGGAGTCGAATAAAATAAGTTCTTGGGGAATTCGTTTTTATTGGAATGCTTTTAAAAGAAATGGAAAAATATTATATCCTGATAAAAGTTTAGTGTATAATAATGGTTGGGATGGAACAGGAAAGCATAATGATAGTTATGAAATTTTTCCTATGCCAGATTGGGACAAAGATTTTAAGGTGAAAAATTTTCCGGATATAGTTAAATTTGATGATGAAAAAGTTAATATTATAACTAAATATATGAAAAGTAGAACATCAATTTATTTTAAAATTTTTATTAAAATAAAATCCATATTTAATATTTAAGAGTTATGAGATTAGTTTATTATTTTTTTTATTTATTAAAAGGAGGTATCAGAAAAATAGAGCACAAGATAAACGAATTAGCTTGTAAAAATTTTATAACTTTTTCTGAAGGAGTAAAGTTTACAAGTACCGCTAAAGTTGAGAATACACAAAAAGACAAATCTAAGATAGTTTTAGGCAAGGCAACTTTAATTGAAGGTAGATTGTTGGTTTTTAACTATGGAGGTGAAATTAAGTTAGGAGAATATGTTTATGTAGGTTTAAATTCTAATATTTGGTCAGGAGAATCTGTAACAATAGGTAACAATGTATTGATATCGCATAATGTAAATATTATAGATACAAATTCTCATGAAATAGATCATATTGAGAGAAGTGAAAGGTATAAAAGTTTATTGATTAATGGGCACCCTAAAGATAAAACAAGTATTGTAACAGGACCTATTATCATTGAAGATGATGTATGGATTAGTTTTGGTGTAACAATCTTAAAAAACGTAACAATAGGCAAAGGAGCTATTATAGCAGCAAATAGTGTTGTAACTAAGAATGTAGCTCCCTTTACATTAGTTGCAGGAAACCCAGCAATAGTAGTTAAAAAATTAAAATGATGAAATACTTAATTATAGGTTCAAAAGGTTTTATAGGAAAAAAACTGAAAGAACAATTAGAAAATAAAGATAATATTGTTTACGGTGCAGATGTAGTTGTAGATTATATTGATACTGAAACCTATTTTTTAATAGACAGTACAAATTCAGATTTTAATACAGTATTTGAAAAACACCAATTTGATGTTTGTATTAATTGTTCTGGTGCAGCTAGTGTACCCGATTCTATTAATAATCCTCTTAGAGATTATTATTTAAATACAGTAAATGTATACAAGATTTTAAATGCTATAAAGAAGCATCAAAATACATGTAAGTTTATAAATTTATCAAGTGCAGCTGTTTATGGTAATCCAAAGGTTTTACCTATAACAGAAAACAGTATTGTTAATCCTTTATCACCTTACGGAGCTCATAAACTACAAAGTGAGCAAATCTGTAAAGAGTTTTATCAATTTTTTAATATACCAACTTGTTCATTAAGAATATTTTCTGCGTATGGTGAAGGTTTAAATAAACAACTTTTTTGGGACTTATATAAGAAAACTAAAAAAGAGGAAGAAATTGTACTTTTTGGTACCGGAAGAGAATCTCGAGACTTTATTTATATTTTAGATTTATTAAATGCTATAGAATTAGTAGCTAATAATAGCCGCTTTGAAGGAGAAAATATTAATATAGGTAACGGAGAAGAAGTGTTTATAGAAGATTGTGTTAGCGAGTTTTATAATTTTTTCGAGAAAAAGATAGCTTATAAGTTTTCAGGAAAAAACAGACCAGGTGATCCTAATAATTGGATTGCAGATATTACAACCTTAAAAGAAATAGGGTACAAAAGAAAGTATAGTTTAAAAGAGGGTTTACTAAATTATTATAGATGGGTAATAGCAGAAGAAAAAAAATAGGGATTGTATTTAATTTTAGTGGTAGTTGGCTTGGAGGCGTTTATTATGTGCAGAACATTATAAAGGCACTTAACTATATAAAAGATGAGGATAAACCAGAAATTATTATTTTTTATAAAAAGGAGCTGGTTAATTTTACAGAAAATATAGAATATCCATATTTAAAAACAATAGAGTGGCAATTTGTAAACCCATACAAGGGGTTCTTACTTTCTTGGGTGTTAAGAAAAAATGTTTTTTTAGATTCTTTGTTAAATGAGCATAATTTAGATGGTATTTATCCAGTTTATGATCATCCTGTTTCTAATAAAAATTTTAAAAACACCACTATTGCAGCTTGGTTTCCAGACTTACAACATAAATTTTACCCAAACTATTTTAATAAACTTAATTTAGTTTTAAGAGAATACAGATTGAAGCTATTATTAAAAAATGCTGACGTTTTAGTTTTATCTAGCCAAGATGTAGCCAGTCATTTTAATAAGTTTTACAAAATTCCTGAAAAATTAAAAATACATGTAATGCCTTTTGTCTCTATCATTGATAATTGGAATTTTGATAATATTAACGATTTGAAAGCAAAATATAAACTTCCTGAGGAATATTTTATGGTTTCAAATCAATTTTATGTACACAAAAACCACATTACAGTTTTAAAAGCGCTAAGTATCTTAAAAAAGAAAAACAAAAATATACATGTAGTTTTAACCGGTAAAATGGAACATTATAAAAACCCTGCATTTATAGAAAGTTTAAAAAAAGAGATTGAGACTAATAATATTGCAAATATGGTTAGTTTGTTGGGTGTAATACCTAGAGAAGATCAACTTTCTATAATGAAAGGAGCTAAAGCTATAATTCAACCTAGTCTATTTGAAGGTTGGAGTACGGTAATTGAAGATGCTAAATCTTTACAAGTTCCTGTAATCGCATCAAATATAGATGTTCATAAAGAACAGATGGAAGATAGAGGTGTTTATTTTAAAGCTACAGATGAGTTAGATTTAGCAAGTGTTTTAAGTAATTTCTCTAACCAATTTGGAGAAACTATTTTTGAGAGTTATGAGAAAAGAGTTGTTGATCTAGGATATAACTTTATCTCAATTTTTAAATAAATATGAAAATCTCCGTTATAACAGTCTGTTACAATAGTGAAAAAACGATTGAAAAAACCTTTAAATCGGTACAAAATCAAACGTATAAAAACGTAGAATACATTGTGGTAGATGGGGGGTCTAAAGACACTACTTTAGATCTTATTAAGAAATATAAAAACATTGTATCTCAATGGGTGTCTGAGCCAGATAAAGGTTTGTATGATGCCATGAACAAAGGGATTGAAATGGCTACAGGAGATATTGTAGGGATTTTAAATTCTGATGATATTTTTACAGATGAAAAAGTGCTAGAAAATGTAGCTAATTTTCATTTAAAAAATAAAAATATTGATGCTTCTGTAGGTAATATTTTACAATTTAATGAAGAAGGAAAAACGGTAAGAAAATATTCTGCTAAAAATTGGAATCCAGAAAAGTTGAAGATAGGTTTTATGCCTGCACATCCAGCGATATTTTTTAAAAGAGATTTGTTTAAAAAATATGGACTTTATCATTTAGATTTTACGATTGGTGCAGATTATGAGTTAATTACTCGATTTTTCTTACAACATAAAATTTCTTGGAAATTTTCTGATATTACCACTACGTCTATGTTAATAGGTGGTGTAAGTAGTTCTGGTTTTAGTAGTTATCAATTAATTTCAAAAGAAATAAAAAAAGCTTTGACCAGAAATAATATAAAATTTAGTTATTTAAAAGTGCAGTTAAGAGGCTTTTGGAAAATAATTGGGTTTTTAAATAAAAAGTAATTGATGAACAGTAATTTGCATATCATTACAGGAAATAAAGGTTTTGTTGGTCTAAATTTGATAGACTATTTTAAGAGACAAAATAAAGAAACTGTTGGTGTTTCTAGAACTCCAAAGAAAGAGGAACTTAGTTATGAAACGTTAAGTTTAGAAAAACTAAATCAAGCTAAGAGCTTCATTCATTTAGCAGGGAAAGCACACGATTTAAAAAAAACATCTGAAGACGCAGCGTATTTTGAAGTAAATACAGAATTGACTAAAACACTTTTCAATCAGTTTTTAGAAAGTGACTGTGAAGTATTTATTTACATGAGTTCTGTAAAAGCTGCTGCAGACGATGTAGAAGGTGTTTTAACCGAAGAAGTAACGCCTAATCCTGTTACTGTTTACGGCAAATCTAAATTAGCTGCTGAAACGTATATTTTATCACAAGAAATACCTGACAACAAAAGAGTTTATATTTTAAGACCTTGCATGATTCATGGTCCCAATAATAAAGGGAACTTAAATTTATTATTCAGTTTTGTGTCTAAAGGAATTCCGTATCCTTTTGGTAAATATGAAAACGCAAGATCTTTTGTTTCTGTAGAAAATTTATGTTTTGTAATTAATGAACTGATAGAGAATACAAGTGTACCTTCTGGTATATATAATGTGGCAGATGATGCCTCTTTATCTACAACAGCATTGGTTAAAATAATTGGAGACGTAATAGATAAACCAGCTAAGGTTTTAAATATTCCAAAGTTTTTTGTGGAACTTTTAGCAAAAGTAGGTGATGTATTACCATTGCCTGTTAATTCTGAAAGGTTACAAAAATTGACAGAAAATTACGAAGTATCTAATGTAAAGATCAAAAAGGCACTTCAAAAAGAATTACCTTTATCAGTAGAAGAAGGTATCAAAAAAACAATAGCCTCATTTTAAGTTTATGGAGAAGAATTTAATCGTTTTATGTATATTAATAGTCGCCTCTTTTGTGTATTTAAAGTTGGCTAGTAAATTTAATATTGTAGACAAGCCTAATGAAAGAAGTTCGCATACGAAAGTAACAATACGAGGAGGAGGAATTATTTTTCCGATTGCAATTCTATTATTCTTTTTTATGAATGATTTTCAATATCCCTTTTTTGTTTTAGGGCTATTTTTAATTTCTTTTGTTAGTTTTTTAGATGACATCTATACGTTAAGTTCAAAGGTTCGGTTTCCTTTTCAAATCATTGCTATATTCTTAATTTTATATCAAGCAGCGTTTCCTGTTTTTCCATTGTATTATTCAATATTTTGTTTATTATTTGGAGTTGCAGTAATTAATATGTTCAATTTTATGGACGGGATTAATGGCATTACAGGTATGTATAGTTTGGTGGTATTGTCTGGTATGTATTTTATCAATTTAAATGAAGCGATTGTTGATACAGATTTAATTGTGTATTCGGGCTTGTCTTTAATGGTCTTTGGTTTTTATAATTTTAGAAAAAAAGCACTTTTTTTTGCAGGAGATATTGGTAGCATTGCCATAGGAATGTTGCTTTTTTTTATCGGATTTTTATTTGTTATAAAATTAAATTCAATAATATTTTTATTGTTAATTCTAGTATATGGAGCAGATACAGCACTTACAATGCTTTATAGGCTTATATATACCAAGGAAAGTGTTTTAGATCCTCATAGGCATCACGTGTATCAAAAATTAGTGGATGTGTCTAAAATATCTCATTTAAAAGTTTCTTTAGGATATGGTGTACTTCAATTAGTAGTTAATTTTATCATTCTTAAATCCTATAAATTAGAGATGTCAATCCAATTAATAGTGTTTTTTGGTATGATTGTTCTTTTTATCATACTTTATGTTTATCTTTTTAGAGTGTTAGCTAAAAAAGCAAAAATGAGTAATGCATAATAAAATTCCTTTATCGGAGTCTATTATATCTATTGATTTAAAAACTACTTTTTCATCAATAGATATTGGTGTTGTAGCAGAATTTGAAAAATCTTTAGAAGCGTATTATGAGGGGAAGAAAAGTGTTTTGGCCTTAAATTCTGGAACTTCGGCTATTCATTTGGCACTGATTTTAAGTGGTGTAGCAGAAGGAGATGAGGTTTTATGTCAGTCGTTAACCTATGTTGCCACTATAAACCCAATTATCTACCAAAATGCAACTCCTGTTTTTATTGATAGTGAGAACGATACTTGGAATATGTGTCCTATTCAATTAGAACGTGCTATAAAAGATAGAATCTTAAAAGGTAAAAAACCAAAAGCAATTATTTTTGTGCATTTGTATGGCATGCCAGCAAAAATTGAAGAAATAGTTCGTATTTCTCGTAAATACAATATTCCATTAATTGAAGATGCTGCAGAAGCATTGGGAGCAACCTACAAAGGTAGAAAATGTGGCTCTTTTGGAGATTTTGCAATACTTTCTTTTAATAATAATAAGATTGTATCTACTTTAGGTGGTGGTGCTTTAATATGCAATACAGCAAAAGAAAAAGAAAAAGCCTTTTTTTATGCTACCCAGGCCAAGGAGAAAGAAAGTCATTACGAGCATACAAAAATAGGGTATAATTATAGGATGAATTCTTTAGGAGCACTTATTGGAATAACCCAACTTAAAGAGTTGAAAAATTATATAAGAAAGAGACGTACGATTAATGATTTTTACAAAGCGTATTTTATTAATTTTAAAGAAATATATTTTTTAAAAGAGCCTTCATCAGATTTTGTATCAAACCATTGGTTAAGTTGTATTCTTATAAAAGTAAAAGATGTTGAGACTAAGAAGCTAAAACTTCTAACGTTTCTTAAAAACAACCATATTGAAGCCCGTTTTTTATGGAAACCGATGCATTTGCAACCTGTTTTTAAAGATTTTCCATTTTATGGTGCTGAGGTAGCTGAAAATTTATTTCTACACGGACTCTGCCTTCCATCTGGATCTACCCTTAATAAAAATGATTTAATAAGAATCTCAGAATGCATTAAGAAATTTTTGTAGATTTGTAAAAAAAATCAACTAGAAAACTAAAAAATGATAAGAACCTTTTTTCTAAGAACCTTAAATAAATATGCATCTAAGTGGCTCGTTTTATTCGTAGACTTATCCTTAGTTTTTATCTCTTTTTTTATCGCTTATTTTATACGTTTTAATGTAAGTTTTAATTTTAATGTTTCTAATTTATTAAATCAAATACCTTATGTTTTAGGTTTTGCGCTGATAAGTTTTTTAACAGTAGGTTCTTACAAAGGTATTATTAGACATACAGGTGTTAGAGATGCTTTTAATGTTTTTATAGCCAGTTCTTTAGTTTGTCTATTACTGCTTTTAGCCATTACTTTTAATGTCTTTTTTAAAGCAATCGATTCTTTTTACATTCCTAAATCTATAATAGTTATCCACTATTTAGTAACTACTTTAGTACTTATTTTAAGTAGGTTTATCTTTAAAGCTTTTTATGAAGTTTTGTCTACGGAGATAGAAACCATTCATAATGTTTTAATTTATGGAGCAGGAGACTCTGGTATTATTGCTTTAAATGCCTTAAATAGAGATAAAAAAAATAATTATGATGTTATTGGATTTATAGATGATAATAAAAATAAAATTGGAAAAAAAATTGATAGAGTAAAGATCTTCAATTCTAATGTGGTGACTAAAAAGTTTATAGAAAAAAATTCTGTAGATGAAGTTATTATTTCTATTCAGAATATTAAACCGAATCGATTATTAGCGATTACGGATAAATTTATAGGGTTAGATGTTGACGTAAAAATTGTACCACCATTATCTAAATGGATTGATGGAGATTTAAATGCAAACCAAATAAGACAGGTTAAGATTGAAGATTTATTGGATAGAGCACCTATTATTATAGACAATCCGATTGTACAAAGAGAGGTAAATAATAAAGTAGTATTGGTTTCTGGTGCTGCAGGGTCTATAGGTAGTGAGATTTCTAGGCAGTTAAGTTTATACAACTGTAAATTAATTGTATTAATAGATCAGGCAGAATCTCCTTTGTATGATTTACAACAAGAATTAATTCAGAAAGGAATCACCAATTTTGTAGCGATTGTGTCTGATGTAAGAGATCGTTTTAAGGTAGAACGTATCTTTAAGAAATACAAACCGCAAAGAGTCTTTCATGCGGCAGCATATAAACACGTACCTTTAATGGAAAAGTCTCCTTATGAGGCAATTAAAGTTAATGTGTTAGGAACAAAAAACATTGCAGATTTATCTAATGAATATGGCATAGAACGGTTTGTGATGGTTTCTACTGATAAAGCTGTAAACCCAACAAATGTTATGGGAGCTTCTAAACGTATTGCAGAATTATATATTGGATGTGTAAGTAAAGCCTCTAAAAAAACAAAGTTTACAATTACACGATTTGGTAATGTTTTAGGATCTAATGGTTCTGTTATTCCGTTGTTTAAAAGACAAATTGAAAACGGAGGGCCTTTAACGGTTACACATAAGAAAATTACAAGATACTTTATGACCATTCCTGAAGCGTGTAGTTTAGTTTTAGAAGCAGGAACGATGGGTAAAGGAGGTGAAATATATATCTTTGACATGGGGAAATCTGTAAAGATTTTTGAAATAGCCAAAAGGATGATCTATTTATCTGGTTTACGATACCCAGAAGACATCGATATAAAAGTAACAGGATTAAGACCTGGAGAGAAATTATATGAAGAATTATTAGCTGATGGTGAAAATACTACAAAAACCTATCATGATAAAATTATGATAGCAAAGACTCAAAAAATTGATAATTCATTGTTTAAAGTAAAGATTGATGATTTATCTATGAACTTTAATAAGTTAGACAATAGTGATCTTGTAAAATTAATGAAAGAATTAGTGCCAGAATACGTTTCTAATAATTCTGAGTTTGAAATTTTAGATACAAGGCCAAAAGAAGTCAATATAAAATAGTATTTTTGCAAAAAAAAAGAAAATATGAATAGAATTTTAACTACGCTATTTTTACTAGTTCTTGTAATGTCCTCTTGTGTTTCTAACAAGAAAATAGCATATTTTCAATTTGATGAAATAGAACAAGCTAAGGTGAGTAATAAGTTTCAGACTGTTTTTAAACCAGATGATTTATTGCAAATAACAATTTCTTCTGAAAATATTGAAGCAACCTTGCCTTTTAACTTGCCAGCTGTAACCTTTGGTACCACAGGTTCTGCAACAGGAATACCTAAACAACAGACGTATTTAATAGACAGTAAAGGTGAAATAGATTTCCCTATTTTAGGAAAACTAAAGTTAGGAGGATTGTCTAGAGAAACTGCTTTAGAATTATTAAAAGAAAAATTGTCTCCAGACTATATTACCAACCCTACTATTAATATAAGTATTGCCAATTTTAAAGTAACGGTGTATGGAGACGTTAAAAATCCAGGTACCTTTACGATCCCGAATGAAAGAGTGAGTATCTTGGATGCGATTGGTTTGGCTGGAGATTTGAATATTTCCGGTAAAAGAGATAATGTTTTGGTACTTAGAGAAGAGAATAATAAAAAGGTACAATACAGAGTGAATTTATTGTCTAATAAAACATTAACATCACCTGTGTTTTATTTACAACAAAATGATGTGGTATATGTTGAGCATAATAAAGCAAGGATTCAATCTGCTTCTTCCAACTCGAATACAACCTTAATTATATCCGTTACAAGTTTGATTATTACTTTAGTATCTATTTTAACAAGATAAAAAATGCAGACACAAAAAGAGAACACGAGTTTTAAAAGTAACGAAGAAGGTGAAACTTTAAATATTCGTGAGGAGTTAGAAAAGTACTTGTTTCATTGGAAATGGTTTGTTTTTGGAGGTATTATTTCACTTATTGTAGCATTTTTATATTTAAGATATAGTACACCGCAGTATACTGCTTCTACTTCTATATTAATCAAAGACAATCAAAAGTCAGGGATATCTGCAGAGTTAGAGGCTTTTAAAGACATGGGAATTGTTGGTGGAGGCTCGTCGAACAATACTGATAACGAAATTGAAATTTTAAAATCCCGTAAAATTATTGGAACAGTAATAGATACTCTAAATTTAACAACACTTTATTTTCAGGAAGGTAGAGTGAAAAGAACTGAGGTGTATGCTAATAACCCCATTAAAATAATCTATGATGCAGATAAAGAATCTTTACTGAAACAAGTTAAAGACACTTCTTTTACTGTTAATATTATTTCACAAAATAAATTTGAATTAAAAGACGCTGAAGATAACTTGATTTCTAATCATAAGTTTAATGAAAATATAACGTCGGGTATTGGTCGTTTTAAACTCATACAAACAGAAAATTTTGACTTTAAAGGAGAACAGAAAGTTTATGTAACTGTTTTAGAAAGAAATAGAGTAATAGATGGTTATAAATCTGCAGTTAGAATTAGTGCTGTAGATAAAAATTCAAGTGTTTTGATGTTATCATTTACACATCCAATTAAAGAAAAAGCAGAAGATTTTTTAAACGAGTTGGTTACACAATATAATTTAGATGCTATAAAAGATAAAAGTGAAGTTTCTCAAAAAACAAAAACCTTTATAGATGAACGTTTGTTTGCCATTGGAAAAGATTTAAATGAGATTCAAGACCGCGTAAAGAATTTTAAAACAGATAATAATATTACTGGTCTTTCAGCTGAAGGAGAACTTGCTTTACAAACAGCTTCTTTAAATAATGAAAAATTAATTAATATTAAAACGCAGTTAAATATTGCTGAGGGTGTACTAAATAATTTAAAAAAACAAACCAATACGGATGAAACCTTACCTCAAAACTTGGGTTTTTCAGAAGGTTCAATCTCAGAGTCTATCAAAGCATATAATGAGTTAGTCGTTTTTAAGAATCGTTTAAGTGTAAATGCAGGTGATAAAAACCCACAAATTATACAATACCAGAAAGAAATTAACTCCTTAAAAAACAATTTAAGAAATAGTATTTCTAATTCAATTTCATCATTAAAAACACAGTATGCTCAAATTAGTAATGAGGCTAATAAAATAAACTCTAAAGTCTCTGCAATCCCTCTTTTAGAAAGAGGCTATATAAATATAGGAAGAGAACAAGAAATTATTTCTGGTTTGTATTCATATTTACTAAAGAAAAAGGAAGAAACGGCTATTTCTCTTGCAGTTACTGTTGCGAATGCTAAAATTATTGATGTTGCCTATAGTGATGGGATTCCGGTTTCTCCTAAAAGGAAAATTATATTTTTAGCAGCATTATTATTAGGTGTATTAGTGCCTTTTATTATAATTTACATTAAAAATTTATTAGATACTAAGATACATACAAGAAAAGATATAGAAGAGTTAACTACAATACCTTTTCTTGGAGATGTACCGCATTCTGAAACCAATGAGAAAATTGTGATTGGAAATGATGCAAGAACAAGTACAGCAGAAGCTTTTCGTTTGTTACGAACGAACTTAGATTTTATGTTGCCTACTAAAGAGAATGATTTAGGTAAAACCATTTTTATTACTTCTACCACAAGTGGTGAAGGAAAATCGTTTATTTCAATTAATCTTGCAGCTGCATTGTCTCTTTCTAATAAAAAAGTATTATTAATGGGGATGGACCTTAGGGCTCCTAAAGTAACAGAATATTTAGGGATACCAGAACGAAAAGGAATTACCAATTTTATTACAAATGAAAAGGTATCATTAGAAGATATTAAATTTTCAATTCCAGAAATTAAAGGATTAGATATTATTGCATCTGGTGTGATTCCGCCAAACCCTGCAGAGTTGTTATTACATGCTAAGGTAAAAGAATTGTTTGAAGAGGTTAAAAAAGACTATGATTATATTATTGTAGATACTGCTCCTGTAAATTTAGTAACAGATACCTTATTAGTTTCTAAGTATGCAGATATGTTTTTGTATGTTTCTAGAGCAAATTATTTAGACAAACGCATGTTAAATGTTGCCCAGACTTTATATAATGAAAAGAAATTAGTAAATATGGCAATCATTTTAAATGATACAGACATGACAAGAGGTTATGGATATGGTTACGGATATGGCTATGGAAATGCGTACGTAGAAACAATTAAGAAACCTTGGTATAAAAGAATATTAAGTTAATAAAGCTACCTAAGAAATGGTTAAACTTATTATGCTGAAGTTAAACGTGTCATGCTGAACTTGTTTCAGTATCTTAAGTCACCAAGATTTAATACTCGTAAGAAGCTAAATATAAATTAACAATAAAAAAGCATCCATTCGGATGCTTTTTTTATATGAATTTTTTATTATTATCTAAAAGATGTTTAATTTTTTCTAAATTCTTTTTGGTTCCAATCTTTTTTAAAACTTCTAAATGGTTTCTATGATGCGCATCGGTTCCTGCAAAATCATATAAATTTTCTTTTAAAATCTTTTCACAAATTTTTTGCACTCCTTTACCATATTGTTCGGTAAGGGATAATAAGTTTAACTGAAATAAACATCCTGCTTTTTTTAATTTATAATAATGGTTAAAGTCATTGTGAAGAAAACTATAGCGTTCTGGGTGTGCTAAAAGAGGTTTGTACCCTTTAACTTGTATTTCAAAGAGAATTTCATAAAGATTAATGGGGGCACTGAAATAAGACATTTCTACCAGAACATAATTATCTTTTAAGGTAAGAATGTCCTTTTTTTCTAACAATTCAGAAAACTGCTCATCCATCATGTATTCGGCAGCTGCTTGTATAGAAATATCTGTAATATCTCTTTTTTGCAGCTCTTCTTGTACTTCCCTAAGTTTGTCTTTTATCGTATCAGTGGAGTTTTGATAAAGATCCCCCAACACATGAGGTGTCGTGATAAAGTTTTTAATACCGTAAGAACGCATCTTTGAGATTAATGCAATTGAGTTCTCTAAGTTTTTTGCACCATCATCTATTCCTGGTAGTAAATGAGAATGAATATCTATAAAACCTTTTGGGAAAAAATCGATTAAAGGAATTTCTTTCTTTTTAAAAAAGATCATATCATTATATTTATTACAAATTTACAATAATTTAAGATGCTTTATAAATCTTATTCCATTTCAATAAAAAATTTTTAATACGAAAACGATTGAATATTGATTTCCTATTGGATATCAATTTTACTTGTAATATCTTTGAGTAAAACAAAATAATTATGATTTTAATTGCAGATGGAGGTTCTACAAAAGCAGACTGGATTGCTATAAATAAAAATAAAGAAGAGGCTTTTAGAACAAGGACACTTGGTTTAAACCCTGCTATAGTTCCAGCAGAAGAGCTTTATAACAGAATCATTAACATGTTTCAATTAATTAATGTTAAAGACGATGTAGAAGAGATTCATTTTTATGGAGCGGGTTGTGGTACTCCAAAGCCTATTCAGATTTTAAAAACTATTTTAGAATCTATCTTTGTAAATGCAAAAATAGTTATTTCAGAAGATATGTTAGCAGCTGTGTATGCAGCTACCGGTAAAGATCCGGCATTAGTGTGTATTTTAGGTACGGGATCTAATAGCTGTTATTTTGATGGTAAAAACATGGAAATGTTAGTCCCTTCTTTAGGATATATTTTAATGGATGAAGCAAGTGGTAACTACTTTGGGAAAAAATTGATTATCGATTATTTCTATAACAATATGCCTACAGAGATTTCTGAGAAATTTAAAGAAGAGTTTGATCTTGATCCAGATTATATAAAGAAAAACTTATACAGAGAACCTAACCCCAACATGTATTTGGCTTCTTTTGCAAAGTTTATGTTCGATTTTAAAGAAGAAAAATATATTAAAAAAATTATTACCGAAGGTTTTCAAGAGTTTTTTAAATATAGAGTTTTACCGTACAACAAAACTGCAGAAACCCCCATTTACTTTATAGGTTCTATAGCACATTATTTTAGAGATATTTTAGAAGAAATGGCTGCTAAAAATAATCTAGTAATTACCGATGTGATACAAAGACCTATTGATAATTTATTGGAATATCATAGAAATAATATCAATTAATAATAATGTCCGATTAAATATATTTCTAGTTTGATAAAACTTTTTAAAATTAGTGATTTTACCTTTTTTTTAAAGAACACTTTTCTTTTTAGAAATATTTTTATTCAGATATGGCAGACATTTTATTTTAAATTATCACTATTTAGAATAAAGTTAGATTTTAGTCTTGATTCTTGTTTCTTGTTTCCAAAAGCGAAGCGGTCTTATCTCTTTTTTGGGGACAATAATATTAACGAATACTATCCAATAGTCTTTCTAAACGCATTCCTCTTGAACCTTTAATTAGAATTGATTGATCTTTAAGAGGATTGTTTGTTAGATGGTTCAACAAGTCTTCAAACGTTTTAAATAAAGAGTTCTTTGTTTTAGTTTGATAAAAATTTTCTCCAACGAAAAAGCAATGGTCAAAGTGAAGATTTTCTACAAAGTCTGCAATATTTTGATGTTCTTCTAAGCTTGTTTTGCCTAACTCAAACATATCGCCTAAAATAACGGTTTTACTTTTAGCTTTAATTTCTTCAAAATTTTCTAAAGCAGCTTTCATACTCGTAGGGTTTGCATTATACGCATCTAAAATAATGGTATTCGCTGTTTTTTTAATGATTTGCGAACGATTATTTTCTGGAATATAGTTTTCTATGCCGGCTTTTATTTCTTTGTTAGAAACCTTAAAATGATGCCCAATGGTGCAAGCAACAGCGATGTTAGTGTAATTATATTTCCCAATAAGATTACTCTGTATAGTGCTGGTATTTAGAGCTAATTTTACAAACGGATTTACCTCCATAAATTGCAAGTTTTCTATAAACGGAATGGATTCTATAGTATTCGTTTTTTCAACTTGTAATGAATCTTGTGGATTTATAAAGGCCGTTTTATGATGCTCTTTTAAATAGTCATATAATTCACTTTTTGCAGCTATAACACCTTCAATTCCTCCAAAACCTTCTAAATGTGCTTTACCAAAATTGGTGATGTAACCAAAATCTGGATTACAAATTGTACACAAAAAAGCAATCTCTTTTTTATGATTTGCACCCATTTCTACAATGCCTATTTCAGTATTAGGAGTCATAGAAAGTAGGGTAAGTGGCACGCCAATATGATTGTTTAAATTTCCTTTGGTTGCAGTTGTTTTATATTTTGTAGATAAAACTGCATTTAGAAGTTCCTTGGTGGTGGTTTTACCGTTACTTCCCGTTAGACCAATAATAGGAATATTTAAAATCTTTCTATGGTATTTTGCTAATTCTTGTAGTGTTTCTAAAACATCATCAACCAAAATAATATGAGAGTTGTTGTTCTTGTATTTTGCTTCATCTACAATGGCATAAGGTGCACCTTGCTTTAGTGCTTCTGCAGCAAATGCATTTCCATTAAAATTATCGCCTTTTAGGGCGAAGAAAATAGTGTTTTTTCTAATAGTTCTCGTGTCTGTATCTACAAGAAAATGTTTGGTATATAATTGGTAAATGTCTTCGATTTTCATTTTTTAAAAATAAAAAAACCTCACTGTAATACATACAGTGAGGTTGTGTTCTTTAATAAATAGTGTATTATCTCGCTGAGTTTCTTGCTTTCTTATTCTTAGATGAAGACATAGGACCTACCTTGTCTGTAACACATCTAAAACCAATAAAGTTTGTTGCCATATATTCTGGCAAGTATCTTCTTTGAGCTGGATCTAACCAATATTCTCTATCAGACCAAGCACCACCTTTGTATACTCTTGTTCTGTTACTAATTAAAGTAGTTCTTTTTTGATCGTCATTTACTGAAATCTCTCTACCCGTTTCTGGATCTATTTCCTTCGTTGGGTTTTTAGGAGAGTTGTACATACTTGGTTTAGAACCAAACTGGTCTTGTTCATCTTCGTAGAACCTAGAAGAGTTTAAGTCGCCATCACCTATATCTGTATTGTCTGAAACAGAAAAGTTTCTTCTTAAGGTAGCATCGTTTTTCGTAATTGGAATGTACTTAATAGTTCCTGGTAATTGTTTTGGAGTGATAATACCGTTTGGCAAAGTGTCATATTCTACTTCTGCGTTACTATTGCTATTCACAATAACAACTTTACCATCTTTATCAATCATCTTTTTGGTGAAAATATTACCTCTAAAATAATTAAAATCATTTGCTTCACTGTCTATAATAGGTCTGTAAACATCAGCTACCCATTCTGCAACGTTTCCAGACATATCATACAATCCGAATGCATTAGGTGGATATGATTTTACTTTAATAGGAATGTCTGATCCATCTGAACTCCAACCAGACAAACCACTATAGTTACCTTTTCCTTGTTTAAAGTTAGCCATTTGGTCTCCTCTATGTCTTTTGCTTGTTTCTCTAGAATATTTACCATCCCAAGCATATTTTTTTCTACCTCTAATATTGTTATATTCTCTATTTTCAATATTGGCTTTAGCAGCAAATTCCCATTCTGCTTCTGTAGGCAATCTGTATTTCTGACTTAAAACACCATCTGCTTGTGTAATTTTTCTACCCTGAAAAGCATCTCTACCTCCTTTAGCAGAACCACCAGTTCTAATACCTCTTCTGTAGATGGTAGAATCTCCATCAAAAAGATTATCAGAATCAGCTAAGAAAACATCAGTATCAAAAAAGTTTCTAATACTATCGTTTTCAAAAATATTTTTAACATATCCTTTATCTATTAACTTTTTTAAATTAACAGCATTGGTACGCCATTTACAGTATTGGTTAGCTTGTAACCAACTAACACCAACTACCGGATAATCTGAATATGCTGGGTGTCTTAAGTAATTTTCAGATAAAATATCTGTATTACCTAAACTCTTTCTCCAAACTAAAGTATCTGGTAAAACAGAGTTATAAATATGTTTGTATTTTTCTTCTGAAGGAGGAAAAACATCTTTTGTATTCTGTACATATAAAAAGTACTCAGAATTGGTAACTTCGGTCTCATCCATATAAAAAGAACGGATGTGCATTTTTTTAGGAGTTGTATTCCAATCAAACATAACGTCATCTTGTACTTGCCCCATTGTAAATGAACCACCTTCAATGGCAACCATTCCTAAAGGAATTTCTTGTCCGGCAGTTTCATTTCCTCTTATATAGTTACCATACTTAGCATTGTTAAAAGGCAATCCTGTAAGTGTCGATTTTCCTGAAGTTGATTTACTGCAACTAGCCAAGCTTAAGGCTGATAGTACAACTAAAGATATTTTTAATACGTTTCTCATTTCCTAATTAAAAATTAGTTTAAGGTTTTTATTATAGCGATGCAATTTACAATAATTCTACATTCATACAAGTAAAAGAGAAAATTTAACGCTGCATTTTTCTTCCTACATTTAATTAAACGATTGCTTTTTAAATTTAGTATAATTTATCTTTGTAAGACTTAAAATATCTCTAAATTATTTGCGTTATTTGAATACTATTATGAGAAAACAATATTTAACCTTTTTTTTTATTTTTTTAATTCAACTAATTTCCGCTCAGAGCACTAATTCTGTGCTTTCTACAGGAGATTGGTTTCAGTTTTCTGTAGATACTACTGGCGTATTTAAAATAGATAGAAGTTTATTACAACAAATAGGAATCTCTACAAATGGTTTAAATCCTAAGAAAATAAAGATTTACGGGAACGGAGGAAGTCTTTTGCCTGTTTTAAATTCTGATATTAGGTTTGATGATTTACAAGAAAATGCCATTTATATTGCTGGTGAGGGTGATGGTTCTTTTGATGCGAATGATTATATCCTTTTTTATGCGCAAGGGCCACATGATTGGGATGTAGATTCGTCAAGTAGTAGTGCAACACATAGACAAAATATTTATTCTGATGAAGCATATTACTTTATTACAGTCTCTAATGACGATGGTAAACGGATTCAAGAAAAAACACCAATAACAACTACGGCAAGTAAACAAATAGTAACTTTTGACGATTATACTTTTTATGAAAAGGAGGAAAGAAACCTAATTGCTGCAGGTACACAATGGTTCTCTAATACCGATTTTAACATAGAAAACATTCAGAATTTTAAAATACTGTTTCCTAATGCGGTTGCTGGAGCAACTGTTTCTATTGCCGTTAGAGCAGTTTCTACGTCTATTTCTCCTTCTTCAATGTCGGTGAAAGTAAACGGACAAGATCTTTATGATCTTAATTTTTCGTCTGCAAGTACTACAGATAAAGCAAAAACTTCTCAAAGAACAGTGAGTATTGTAAACTCAGCAGATGTTTTAGATGTTTCTATTACCTATAATAATAACGGAAACCCATCTGCTACAGCATTTTTAGATTATATTGAAATTGTAGGTAAAAAAGAATTAATTGCAGCGTCAAATCAATTTTCTTTTAGAAGTTTTGAGCAAGCAAATTCCACAGGTGCTGTAGAGTATCGAATTGAAAATAATTCAGCTATTTTTCAAGTTTGGGACGTGTCAGATCATGTGGCTCCTAAAACAATTCAAAATAATAGTACAGACAATAATTTTACTTTTATTGCTAATGGAGGTACGTTAGAGGAATATATAGTTTTGAATGACAATGATTATTACACGCCAAAAGCACTACAAAACGGACGCGTTGCAAACCAAAATCTACATGCTTTAAAAGACCTTAATTATGTAGTAATTACAAATAGAGAGCTTTCTAGTGAAGCCCAAAGATTGGCAGATTATCATCAAGAAAATTCTGGATTTACAACCAAAGTAATTATTTTAGATGAAATCTATAATGAGTTTTCTTCAGGATCAAAAGATATTACCGGAATTAGAGATTTTCTAAGGCATCTTTATCTAACAAATTCATCCGAAGAAAAAAAACTAAAATATGTATGTTTTTTTGGAGATGCATCTTACGATTATAAAGACAGAATTATAGGGAATAATAATATAGTGCCTGTTAAATTATCTGAAAACAGTTTTAATTTAGCAAATTCTTGGGTTACAGATGATTTTTATGTGATGCTAGGTGAAACTGCAGGAGGCATGAACTCTGGTGATCAAATAGATGTAGCATCTAGTAGAATTCCGGTTTCTACACTTTCAGAAGCAAAAGAGGTGGTAGATAAGATTTTGTCATATTATAATAAAATTTCTTTAGGAGATTGGAGGAATACAATAACCATGTTGGCAGATGATATAGATGCTACTGGTGAACAAGTTTTACAGGCAGGAGTAGAGTCTATTGCAGATGAAATAAAAGATAGTAAACCAATTTTTAACATTAATAAAATTTATTTAAATAATTACGTACAAGAGAATTCTTCTGGAGGAGAACGTTATCCGGAGGTTAATGAGGCAATAACCAATGCTATAGAAAAAGGAACTTTAGTTTTTGATTATTTTGGACATGGTGGGGAAGATGGTTTTGCGTCAGAAAAAATATTGACAAAATCACAAATTCAAGGATTTAACAATCCAAATACATTGCCTTTATTGATAACGGTTACTTGCGATTTTTCTAGATTCGATAATCCGAATAGAATTACAGCAGGAGAACTTACTTTATTAAAAGCCAATGGTGGAGCAGCAAGTATGATAACAACAACAAGAGAAGTTTTTATATATACGGGGCAATTATTTAATGAAAGGTTGATTAGGGTTTTATTAGAGTTTAAAGATGAAGATTTAACGATTGCAGAATCTTTAGTGGCAACAAAAAATGCTTTTTCTAACTCTCAAAAATTCTTTATTTTCCATTTTGGAGATCCGGCAATGAAATTAGCAATACCCAAGCCTAATGTACGTGTTACTCAAATGAAAATAAATGACACTATAGTTAGTAGTACCGATGATTGGCTTTTAAAAGGTTTGACTAAAGTTAGTTTTAAAGGTGAAGTTTTAAATGATGCTAACGTGTTGTTCTCTGGTTTTAACGGAACCTTATCTACCACAGTTTTTGATAAAATAATTGATAAAACTACTTTAGATAATGATAATTTTGGAATAACAATGACTTTTGATACTCAAGATAGTAAAATATTTAGAGGAAAATCTACAGTAACCAATGGTGAGTTTGAGTTTGGTTTTATTGTACCAAAAGACATAAAATTTGCAGAAGGAAAAGGGAAATTAAGTTTTTATGCAAGTGATTCTATTAATAATATTGATAGAGCTGGTTATAATATAGATATTATTGTTGGTGGAATTGATGAAAATGCTGCAGATGATACGGTTGGACCAGAAATAAAACTCTATATGAATGATGAGTCTTTTATTGATGGAGGAAACACAAATGCATCACCAAATTTAATAGCTGTTTTATCTGATTTAAGCGGAATTAATACTTCTATTACTGCGGTAGATCATGATATTATAGGGGTTCTAGATGGCGATAATACCAACCCAATTATATTAAATGACTTTTATGAAACAGAATTAAACGATTTTACAAAAGGAAAAGTTACTTATAAATTAAGAGATTTAGAAGTTGGCCCACATACTTTAAAAATAAAAGCTTGGGATACGTATAATAATTCATCTGAATTAACGTTGAACTTTGTGGTAGTTAGTGATGCTGTATTAAATTTAGAAAATGTTTTAAACTATCCGAACCCTTTTGTAAATTATACAGAGTTTTGGTTTAACCATAACAAACCAAACGAGAATTTAGAGGTACAGGTGCAAATTTTTACGGTTTCTGGTAAATTAGTAAAAACCATCAATCAAAATATACCCAATGCAGAAACTCTGGTAAGAAGTATATCTTGGAATGGCTTAGACGATTTTGGTAACAAAATAGGAAAAGGAGTGTATGTTTATAAATTAAGAGTAAAAGCAACAGTAAGCGGTCTTGTTTCAGAGAAGTATGAAAAATTAGTAATACTTCAATAAAAATTAGATATTTGTCAAATTAAAATAAGAATAAAAACTCAAATGAAGAAATTAGGAATCTATTTTATACTATGCGTATTTGCAAGTGTTAAAGTGTCTGCACAATCAACAATTAATACAGACGATATTGGAGGAATTACTACTGCAATGCCATTTCTTTTAATAGTGCCAGATGCAAGAGCAGCAGGTATGGGAGATGCTGGTGTAGCTACTTCTGCAGATGCATTTTCTCTTTTTCATAATGCTGCAAAAATGGCATTTAGTAATAGACAAATTAAGGCTGCTATAACGTACTCACCATGGCTACGTCAATTAACAGACGATATTTTTACAGGAAGTGCTTCTTATATGAATCGTTTTAGTGATAGAGCAGCATGGGGAGCAGATTTAAAATATTTTTCTTTAGGGCAAATAGATTTAACAAATAATGATGGTAGTGATAATGGAACAATAAACCCAAATGAATTAGCATTAACAGGAGCATATTCTTTAAAATTAAGCGAAACGTTTTCTATGGGAGTTGGTTTAAAATATGTGAGATCTAACTTAACTTTTAATGGTACAAATAGTACTTTACAACCAATTAATTCTTTTGCTGTAGATGTTTCTGGATATTATCAATCGTTCGAAGAAAACTACGGTAACTTTAATGGACGTTACAGATTAGGGTTCAATATTGCTAATATTGGCCCAAAGGTTTCTTATGCTCCAGGTACGGGTGAAGAAGACTTTATACCAACAAATTTAAAATTAGGTGGTGGTTTCGATTTTATTTTAGACGATTACAATACCATTTCTACCACAGTAGAATTTACAAAATTATTAGTACCAACTCCACCAATTAGAGATACGGACGGTAATATTACTGATGGTAAAGATGACAACGTTGGTTGGGTAAGTGGTATTTTTCAATCTTTTGGAGATGCTCCAGGAGGATTTAGTAGTGAAATTAAAGAATTTACCTATGCGTTAGGAGCAGAGTATTTATACAACAATGCTTTTGCTTTAAGAGGTGGTTATTTTCATGAAAGTGATACAAATGGAGGAAGACAATATTTTACGCTAGGTGGTGGTTTTAAAACCAATGCTTTAAATATAGATTTGTCATATTTAATGAATTCTTCAGATGTAAGTAATCCATTAGAAAACTCTTTACGTTTTTCATTATCATTTGATTTAGGAGAAGTTTTTGATGATTATTAAAAGTCATTTATTTTTAGTAATTTTATAACAATATTTAAAAGCAGTCAAATAAGGCTGCTTTTTTTGACGAACAGATTTTTATGAAAAAAATTGAAGTTTCAACATCCGCAACAATCTATAAAGATATTTTAGAACTTTCTGTAGAAGACCAAAATTTAATGCAAAAAGCAATAGAAGCTAGAAAAAAAGCCTATGCTCCGTATTCTAAGTTTCATGTAGGTGCTGCCTTGTTGTTAGATAATGGAGAAATAGTTTTAGGAAACAACCAAGAAAGTGCTGCATATCCTTCTGGTATGTGTGCAGAAAGAGTTGCTATTTGGAAAGCGGGTTCTACATATCCAGACATGAAAATTATAAAACTAGCAATTACAGCAAGTTCTACAATAACCAACGTAAACAAACCAATTGGGCCTTGTGGTGCCTGTAGGCAAACTTTGTCTGAATACGAAATCAATCAAAAATCACCATTTCAAGTCCTTTTTATGGGAGAAGTAGGTGAGGTGGTTGTTACAGAATCGCTACTTTCATTATTGCCTTTTTCTTTTGATAGCAAGTATTTATAATCTTTTTATAGCAACTGTCATTGCGAAGTTTACTTTTTTGTAAACTGTGGCAATCTCATAATTAAGAAGATATTACTTCGATCCTCGTAATAATGTCTGCTTAAAAAAGCAAAAAGGATGTCATTTTAATCTCTAACGCAAGCAAACAGCAACCTTGTAAACACATGTACTATTTAAAGAATCTTTTAGGTGTTCTAAAAATTAAAATATGAAAACAGATATTTCTTCAAGAGAGGATATAAAATTTATCATCACAAAATTTTACGACTTATTATTATCAGATAAAAAAATGATTCCTTTTTTTGAAGATATTGTAGCGGAAAACCATTTAGAAGAACATTTAGAGGTTATTTCAGACTTTTGGAACGACATTCTTTTTGATACAAATACGTATGCTAATAATGTGATGAAAAAACATGTAGATAAAAACGTTTTTGTAGCTTTTAAGAAAGAACATTTTACCATCTGGATGTCGTATTTTTATAAAACTATTGATGACAATTTTGATGGTGAAAAGGCACATAATATGAAGAACAGAGCAAGGTCTATTGCTACTGTAATGGAGTTAAAACTGGACGTGTATAAATAATATAAACGTAAATTTTCTCTTTTTATATATTCCCTTAAAAAGTAGTTTTGAATATCATTTTTTATACGGTTTTTTAATTCTATGTATAGTGAAATTCGTACTTTAGAGGGCTAATATTTTTTAAGTAAAATAATATTTAATATCAATTATGATTTCATCAAAAATAACAGGAACAGGTACTTTTATTCCTTCTATAACTAAAGAAAACAAAGATTTTTTAAACGAACATTTCTTAAATGAAGATGGTTCGCCTTTTAATTCTGATAACGATGTAATTATAGAAAAGTTTAAAGCGATTACTGGTATTGAAGAAAGAAGATATGCTAAAGCAGCATACACTTCTTCGGACTTGGCTTTCTTTGCGGCTCAAAAAGCTATAGAAGATGCTAATATAGATAAAGAAGAGTTAGATTATATAATTATAGCTCATAATTTTGGAGATGTAAAAGCAGGTGGAAGTCAGAGTGATTTATTACCAAGTTTATCTACCAGAGTAAAACATAAATTGGGTATAGAAAACCCTAATTGTGTTGCTTATGATATTCTTTTTGGTTGCCCAGGTTGGATAGAAGCAACCATACAAGCACATGCATTTATAAAGGCTGGTATGGCTAAAAAATGTTTGGTAATTGGTGCCGAAACATTATCTAGAGTAGTAGATAAATACGATCGAGATTCTATGATTTTTAGTGATGGAGCCGGAGCTTGTATTTTAGAAGCTACGGAAGAAACTGGAACCGGTATTTTAAGCCATGCAACTCAAACTTTTTCAAAAGACGAAGCTTATTATTTATATTATGGAAGCTCTTTTAATAAAGAAGTAGACCAAGATGTACAATATATAAAAATGTTAGGAAGAAAAATTTATGAATTTGCTTTGGTTCATGTTCCTGCAGCTATGAAATTTGCTTTAGATAAAAGTGGTGTTGAAATAGATGACGTTAAAAAGATATTTATTCATCAAGCTAACGAAAAAATGGATGAAGCAATTATGAAACGCTTCTTTAGATTGTTTAAAAAGAAAGTTCCAGAAGGGGTTATGCCTTTAAGTATTACTAAATTAGGGAATAGCTCTGTTGCAACTGTGCCTACACTTTTAGATTTAGTTCTAAAAGGTAAAATAGAAAATCAGGAAGTAAATAAAGGAGATGTAGTTATTTTTGCCTCTGTTGGTGCTGGAATGAATATAAATGCAATTGTATATAAGTTTTAAAAGATAAAGTTTTAAAGACAAAGCTATTAATCGATACTTTGTTTTTATAATAGAAAATAAATAGTGTAAAGTATTTATAAAAAAAACTCAAGAAGATAATTTTCTTGAGTTTTTTTAAGTTTTATATTTTAGGATATAGTAAGATGTAATTGTAATTATTTTTTCTTTATAATCTTTACTAAAATTCTTTGCGTCCTTTGCGTTTAATTTCAATTCAAAATATTATTTTTGCGCATGCAACAACACAACGTACTTATTTTAGATTTCGGATCGCAATACACACAGCTAATTGCGAGAAGAGTAAGAGAATTAAACATTTATTGTGAAATTCATCCTTATAACCATCCACCAAAAAATCAATCAGAGTTTAAAGCAGTTATCTTGTCAGGTAGCCCAAACTCTGTAAGAGGAGAAAATGTTTTACACCCAGATTTATCAGAAATTAGAGGAAAAAAACCTGTTTTAGCAGTTTGTTATGGCGCGCAATATTTAGCGCATTTTGCAGGCGGACAAGTAGCTCCTTCTAATACAAGAGAATATGGTAGAGCAAATTTATCATACATAAAAAGTGGTGAAACTTTCTTTGAAAATATTTCAGAAGGAAGTCAGGTTTGGATGAGTCATTCAGATACCATAAAAGAATTACCAACCAACGGAGAGTTATTGGCGAGTACTAAAGACGTTAAAAATGCGGCTTATAAAATTAATGGTGAAGAAACTTTTGCTATTCAATTTCACCCAGAAGTATATCATTCTAAAGATGGTAAACAATTATTAGAAAACTTTTTAGTTAAAATAGCAGGTGTTGCACAAACATGGACGCCAGATTCTTTTGTAGAAAGCACAGTAGCAGCAATTAGAGAAAAAGTAGGTAACGATAAAGTTGTTTTAGGACTTTCTGGAGGAGTAGACTCTACCGTTGCAGCCGTTTTATTAAACAAAGCAATAGGCGAAAACTTATACTGTATTTTTGTTAATAATGGTCTTTTACGTAAAAATGAGTTCGAAAGTGTACTTACGCAATACGAAGGGATGGGATTAAACGTTAAAGGTGTAGATGCATCGGCACGTTTTTTGAAAGCCTTAGAAGGAATTTCAGATCCAGAGAAGAAAAGAAAAGCAATCGGAAACTCTTTTATTGAAGTTTTTGATGATGAAGCACATAAAATTACAGACGTAACTTGGTTAGCACAAGGAACAATTTATCCAGATGTAATAGAGTCTGTTTCTGTAAACGGAGGACCATCTGCAACCATTAAAAGTCATCATAATGTGGGAGGTTTACCAGATTATATGAAATTAAAAATTGTAGAACCTTTACGTATGATTTTTAAAGACGAAGTAAGAAGAGTAGGTGCTTCTATGGGGATTGATCCAGAATTATTAGGTCGTCATCCATTTCCTGGACCAGGTTTAGGAATTCGTATTTTAGGAGATATTACTGCAGAAAAAGTTAGAATTTTACAAGAAGTTGATGCTGTTTTTATAAACGGATTAAAAGAAGACGGTTTGTATGATAAAGTTTGGCAAGCAGGCGCAATGTTACTTCCAGTAAACTCTGTAGGTGTAATGGGAGATGAAAGAACATACGAAAAAGTAGTTGCTTTAAGAGCCGTAGAAAGTACAGATGGAATGACGGCCGATTGGGTAAATTTACCTTATGAATTTTTGCAAAAAACATCTAATAAAATAATAAATCAAGTAAAAGGTGTAAATAGAGTTGTGTATGATATTAGCTCAAAACCACCTGCAACTATAGAATGGGAATAATGTATATGAAACATGTAAAGTTTTTTGTATTTCTGTGTATTTTAACGTTTACCGTTTCTTGCGGTCAACAAAATAAATACGTACAGTATAAAGTAAAAAAGGGAGAAACAATTAGTGGTATTGCTCGTAGATTAGATATGAATACCAAAGATTTACTTCGCCTTAACCCAGATGTGGGTAGTAATCTAAAAGTGAATTCTGTAATTGTAATTCCTAATAAAAAAATTAAAGCAACAACTTCTACCCAAGATAAAACGGTAGAAGATGTTGCAATGGATGCTAAAGATAAAGAAGCTGCTTTAAAAGAAAAAAAGAATGAGCTTATAGCCGAACTTAAAACAAATTTTGTTGTTTATGAGGTGAAAAAAGGAGATACTTTTTATAGTTTAACTCGTTTTTATAATGTTACTCAAGAAGCGTTAACAACGCTTAATCCTGTTTTATCAGAAGGACTAAAAGTGGGGCAGATTATAAAAATAAAAGCCATAGAAGAAGGAGAAATCGTTATCGAAAATAATATCTATGAAGATGTAATTGATCGTAAAATTCATTTAAAAGCAGCGTTATTGCTCCCTTTTAGAACTGATGAATTTGAATCTTTTACAGCAAAAGATATTTTTCAGAAAAGCAAATTGGCAGATATGGTTACAGACTTTTATTTAGGTGCACAAATTGCGATAGATTCTTTAAGAGGTCAAGGAGTTAATGTAGAATTAAATGTCTTTGATACCGGGAAAAATAGTACAAAAATTAAAGCTATTTTGTCTGATAATAACCTTAATAAGAACGATGTTGTAATTGGTCCTTTGTATTCTGAGGAAGCAGAGTTGGTTGCAAATAAGTTAAATGTACCTGTTGTTTTTCCTTTTTATTCTACAAAGCAATCTCAATTTACAGCTTCAAAACTGATTAAAACATCACCAGAGAAAAAAGTTTTTAGAGATGAATTAACTACGTATATAAAAGATAATTTTACAAAAGGAAATTTAATTTTGGTTGGAGACGGAGAATATGAATCTAATATTTCTAATGCAGCCATAAAACAGTCCTTACAATCTCATGATTCTATTGCGATTGTTCATGTTATAAAACCTTCTAAGGGATATATTGCTAAAAATCGTTTTTTAGAAGTCTTAAAACCAAATCAAAATAACTGGGTTGTTTTAACTTCTAGCAACACTATTTTAGTGGCAGGTGCTATAAATAGTCTAATTAGCTTACCAGATAATACAAATGTTCAGTTATTTACCTATAATAAAGGGGATGCTTTTGATAAAATTGAAAATTTAAAATTGGCAAAAGTTAATTTAACGTATGTAAGCGATGAGTATGTAAATGAAGCTTCAGTTTCAACACAACAATTTAACAGTCAATATTTTCGTAAAAACAATGCGTTGCCTTCATTTTCGGCAACCAAAGGATTTGATATAACGTACGATGTTTTAATTAGATTGGCTTCTGGAGATGATTTAAAAGACACATTTAAAGAAGGTGCCTCTTTTAGAATAGAAACTAAATTTGATTATTCAGGAAAATCAGGAGGTATCTCAGAAAACAAAGGATTATTTATTGTAAAATACAATAAAGACTTAAGTTTAACTAGGTTAAAATAGTTAAGGTTTAGCTTGTAGTAGCAGTGTTTTTTTTCTGTTTTTTAGAAGCTATTTCCTGCTTTTACTACTCGCTTTTTTTATCCTAAAAAGGAATAAAAAGAGCTCAAACAAATAGCTTGTCTTGAGCTTGAGGAAAGGTTCAATCAGGGCTAAACAATCTTATTAGCTTTCTGTTTAAATAAGCTGTTGGAAGTTTTTATAAGAAAGTAAGAAGTACATATAAGTCAAAAAAAATCCGCTAAACAGCGGGTTTTTTTTTATCACTAAAATCTAAGTGTTAGATTTTTTTTACCTGATCTTTCATTATCTTGATTTAGTCTTTTAACATACCGTGTTTGTCTAATTTTTTATCTTCATCCTATTAAAGTTAGTTGACTCAGGTTTGCGTCTTTTTGTTATTAAAATACCTGCTAACTGTAATAATTATAAGGCATAAAAAAATCCGCTAGATAGCAGATTTTTTTTATATCAGTAAAAAAGAGAAAGTATTAGATTTTTTTCATCTGGTCTTTCATCATCTTCATTTGGTCTTTTAACATACCGTGTTTGTCTAATTTTTTAGCTTCAGCCATTAGGTTCGTTGCTTCACGCTTACGTCTTTTTGTCATTGCAATACCAGCCAATTGTAATTTAGCCATTGCTAAATCATGATCCATAGGTAAACCTATTTTAACGGCTTTACGTAAAAATTTTTCTGCTTGTGTAATATTCGTCTGACTTAATATAATACCATGTAAATAATTAAAATAACCTTGCTGTTTAACGATTAATGCAGCTTCTGGATTTTTAATATAGTCTAACCATTTTTTAGTTCCTTCAAAATTTTGTTTACGTAATTGTAAAAAAGCAAGTAAAATAAATTCGTTTTTAAAATAAAATAACACAAAAATTCCTGCCAAAAGTAAGATAGAAATTCCGTTCATTATATTACCTAAGGTAAATTGATACACTGCGAAAGCTGTTATTAAACCTGCTAAAATTAATTTTATATTTTTATGAAACATATTGTTTTTTATTGTTATTAAATCAGTTGCAAAAGTACATTTTATTGCTAAAATATGTATTACTTTTTATAGTATTTCTTGTATTTAAACCAAGCTAAAATTCCTAGAATTATGGTAAACCCAACAGAATAATAAACAGTAGTTGGCGTAATAACTCTATCTCCACTTGCATACGAGTGTAAGCCTGCTAAGTAGAAGTTTACTCCAAAATACGTCATCATAATAGAAAAATAGGCTATTATAGACCATAAATTTATGGTGTATCTACCTCGTAAACCAGGTATTAAACGCATGTGTAAAACAAAAGCATAGATCATAATAGAAACTAAGGCCCAAGTTTCTTTTGGGTCCCAACCCCAGTATCTTCCCCAGCTTTCATTAGCCCACATACCACCAAGAAAGTTACCGATAGTTAACATTACCAAACCAACGGTCATTGCCATTTCGTTAATAATTGTAATTTCTTTAATATTCAAATCCATTTTGTTTTTGTTCTTTTTGGTTGTAAAAACCATTAGAAATAAAGCAAAAATTCCAAGAATCATAGCCAATGAAAGAGGTCCGTAACTGGCTACAATTATAGAGGTATGTACTAAAAGCCACCAAGAATTTAAAACAGGTTGTATGTTTGCAATTGCTGGATCTAACCAGTTCTGACCAGCAAAAAACAATGTAATTGCTGTTAAAAATGCAGCAGCTGCAATTGTTAAAGCAGATTTTCTTCCTATAAATAAACCGAATAACATTGTTGCCCAAGCAACAAAAATAATTGATTCATAAGCGTTTGTCCAAGGTGCATTTCCGCTAATATACCAGCGGGCAATTAAACTTAAATTATGAACAATAAACAACCCAATTATAATTGCTATTAATCCTTTTACTGTATAATTAATCCATTTTTTAGAATTGAAAATTTGCCATAAAACAAAAATTATTAAAAGTAAACTTACTAAACCGTAGTATTTTACTAGTTTTTGAAAAGGTTGATGTTTGTTATAAGAAATTTCTAAACTAATTTGTTTTTCTGAAGGGTATACTTCAGATCCAAATTTTTGTTGAAACTTTTTAATTCCGTCTAAAATTTGATCTGCTTTTGTGTAATCGTTGCTCTTTTTTGCTTCTTGTAAAAGTTGAATGTAAACAGGTAAAGATTGACGAACGAAAACAGAATCTGTAGCTTTAAAACCTGCCGTAGAACTTTCTGGTTGAGAAACCCAGGTATTATTATCATCATTAGGAATTGGATAAATACGTAAAATACCACCACCAATTGCGCTGTATAATAAACCAACACGTTGATCTATTTTAATTAAATCTTTCTCAAATTTATTTTTTACATTTTTCTTTTGAGCTTCAGCAACTTCTTCTTTTATTTTATAAGAACCAGTTGGCGTTATAAAATCTGATAAACGAGCATATTCTGCATCTTTAGATAAACTTAAAGATTCTCTAATATGTGTATTTCCTTTTTCTAAATAAATAACAGGTACTTCAAACCAAAGTCTTGGATTTTCTATTATAGATAATAAAACTTGACTCGGTTGCATTCCATTAAAAGTTTCTGTCTTACTTACTTTTCTAACCAATTCAGAAGCAAAAGTATGAGCAGGTTTCATTCTACCTCCAGCATCTTGAATAACCAATTTATTAAAGCTTTCAGCATGATGAACATCTACTAAATTAGCTTGTAGTATTGAGTCTATTTGATGGTCTGTAATTTTGCTTTCTTTATGCGGAGCATGTTGCGCAAAACTAAAACTAGAAAACATTAATACTGCAATAACAGATAAAGTCATTTTTTTCTTTCTAATCTTTTTTAATCCTTTTTTTAAGTCGTCAAAACGAGTGTTCTTAGCAAATAGAATACAAATTAAACCTGTGTATAAGAAAGAATACCCTAGGTAGGTAATGAATGTGCCTAAAAAATCATGATTTACAGAAAGATGTGTCTCTTCTACTGGTCCAGACAAGTCGTAACTAGATTGGAAGAATTTATAGCCTTTGTGGTCTAAAATGTGATTCATAAAAATTCTATAATCAAAAGTTTCATCTCCATCTATTACGGTTACTTCACTGGCGTAAGACGCAGCACTTTCAGACCCTGGGTATTTTTCTAGTTGAAAGTCATTTAGTTTTATTGAAAAAGGTGTTTCTAAAATTTTTGCACCATATAATACTCTAAAATTTAGTCCTCCAACAGTAACTTCTTTAGAACCCTGAGAGTTAAATTTACCTCCTGTTAATTCTACCCTTTCAGTTTGGCCATTACTTTTAATGTCTACAACAACAACGTCTAGTTTTTTATCGTCTTTAGGGCCACTAGTAGTTTTCATGACACCTTTTTCTGCTGGTCTTGGAATTACAAATTGTAAACCCGACACATTGTGTAAAGTTAAATATTGAAAGTTTTGTAGAGAGTCTTTAGCAATATTACCTTTTTTCTGATCTGCCATTCTAAACCAATCACCATCATCTTTAGAAACTATTTTTAAGTTTCCATTTTGTTCTATAAAGTTAATAGAAGCATTTTCGCTCTCAACATCAAAACCAACTAAAACTCCGTGAATATTTTCAATTGTTCCTTTTTGAATCCAATGTTCATGACGGCTTCCATCCGAAGATTCTACAAAAAACAAATGTTCAATTCCATTTTCATCTTCTACTAATTTTCTTTCAGCCCAAGGAATGTATTCAACAAGCTCAAAACTAAAATCTTGTTCTGTGTCTTCGGTTTTAAAGTGATCTGAGTAGGACCAAGAATTTTTACCCCAAGCAGATAATAACATTGGTTTATTTATTTCTGGCTTTTGTACCTTACCATTATCAATGATAGCGTTTAAATAAGTGGTTTCAGATAAGAATTTATCGGTAGATTCTCCTTCTTTAATTAACATAATACCTTCAAAACCAATATAACGGGTTACTCCTGCACCAACAAGAATTAATAAAAAAGATAAATGAAACATTAAAACGGCCCATTTTTCTTTCTTATACAATCTATATCTAAAGATGTTTCCAAAGAAATTAATAACAAAGAACAGCATAATTAGTTCAAACCACCAGGTGTTATAAACAAGTGCTTTAGAGGTTTGCGTGCCAAAATCGTTTTCTATAAATGTTGCAACTCCCATTGCAACCGCAAAAAGGATAAATAAAACGGCCATTAAACGAGTCGAGTAGAGAATACTAATAATTTTTTTCATCCTTCTGAAATGCTTTTTAAAAGAGCTACAAATTTAAGCATAAAAGCACAAATGAACTTCTAGATATGGGTATATTTATGTATTAAAGTTTTAAAAAAATCATAAAGTTTATGCCTAAATATCATGTAATTCCTAAAACCATAAAAGCGGAAGTAGAAACTGCACTAAATTATTATCCGCAGTTAAAAAACATACACATTCAGTTTAAATTTAAAAAGAATATTAAAAAGTCTACAATGCAAGCAAGACCCACTTTTGATAGTTTTTTTAAATCTACACATAACAGAAAATTTTTAATTTTAATTAGTGAAAAATTTAAAATTTCTGATAAAGAATTTTCTACGCGAGATATTCCTAAAGATATTTTTATTGGTTGGATAGGTCACGAATTAGGGCATATTATGGATTATCAAAATAGAAGTAAGTTAAATTTAATTTGGTTCGGACTTAAATACTTGTTTTCGGATACTCATATTGTGGCCGCAGAAAGAGCCGCAGATGGTTTTGCAGTAAAGCACAAAATGGAATCGTATATTATAAAAACAAAGAATTTTATTCTGAATCATGCTGATATTTCAGAAGCATATAAAAATCGGATTAAAAGATACTATTTGTCTCCAGAAGAAATTATGGTTTTGGTGGATGATCGAAATAAGTTAGAAGAAAATTTAGAGCATATAAAATAAGCATTCTTATTATAAAAGCAAAAACCACCACAAATTTGTGATGGTTTTTACTTTGTTTCAATTTTAGAAAAATTAATCTATCCAAATAGATTTTGTGTTTACAAACTCTCTAATTCCGTAGCTAGAAAGTTCTCTACCATAACCACTGTTTTTAATACCTCCAAAAGGTAATCTTGGGTCTGAAGTTACTAATTTGTTTACAAAACTATTTCCTGCTTCTAATTGTAAAGCAATTTTTTCTCCTCTTTTAGTATTATTTGTAAATACACCAGAACCTAAGCCAAAAGTAGAATTATTGGCTAGTTCTATAGCGTGCTCTTCGTTTTTTGCTTTAATAACAGAAGCTACTGGCCCAAAAAGTTCTTCATCAAAGGCTGTCATGCCAGGTTTTAAATCTGATAAAATTGTTGCAGGATAATAAGCGCCTTTTCTATCCGGAATTTTTCCACCTAAAATTAACTTTCCACCTTGTTTGACTGTTTTTTCTACTTGTTCATGAATTTCGTTACGTAAATCTATACGTGCCATAGGGCCATAATAAACGTCTTCGTCTGTTGGAGCTCCCATTTTTGCAGCTTTCATTTTCTTTGTAAAGAGTTTTAAGAAGTCATCATAAATTTCTTCTAAAACAATAAAACGTTTTGCAGCAATACAAGTTTGCCCGTTATTTTGTAGTCGTCCAAATGTTGCTAAATCTGTAGCTTTTTCTAAATCTACGTCTTCAAGGATAATATAAGCATCACTTCCACCTAATTCTAAAACGGTCTTTTTTAAGTTTTTTCCAGCAATTTTAGCAACGGAACGTCCTGCAGGTTCACTACCAGTTAATGTTACTGCAACAATGTTTTTATCTTCAATAATTGCTTCTATGGCATCTGATGCTACATTTAGGTTTGTAAAAACTCCTTCTGGAAAACCTGCTTCTGTAAAAGCTTCTTCTAAAGCAAAGGCACAACCTTGTACATTAGATGCGTGTTTTAAAACCCCTGTATTTCCTGTCATTACAGCAGGAGCAGCAAAACGAATAACTTGATAAAAAGGGAAATTCCATGGCATTATGGCCAAAGTAACTCCTAAAGGTTGAAACGTTACGTAACTTTTACTTGCTTCAGTTTCTACTACTTTATCGGCTAATAATTCATCAATATTATCTGCATAATATCTACAGATTAAAGCACATTTTTCTATTTCTTTACGAGATTGTTCAATTATTTTCCCCATTTCTTGGGTGGCCAATTGTGCATATTTCTCTTTGTTTTTATCAAAAATATTTGCTAGTTTGTGCATCAATTTAGAACGTTCGTCTAAACTTGTTTTTTTCCAAGTTTTATAAGTATCGTTCGCTTTTGCAATTTTATCTGTTGTTTCTTTTTCTGAAATTCTGTTATAACTTGTAATTTCTGCTTCTGTAGCAGGATTGATCGTGGTGATCGTTTTCATAATTTTATTTTTTAGAATTTTTACTTAGTAATACATTTAATATTTCATGATTTAGAGAATAATCTACGGCTAAATCAATTACATGTACTCCTTTTAAGTTTAATGTTTTTGTTAAAATTTCTTCGAATTCTAATACAGATTTTGGTCTGTGTCCAATAGCTCCAAAACTTTCTGCATATTTTACAAAATCTGGGTTTTTATATTCTAGTCCAAATTTAGGGAATCCTTCTCCTTCTTGTTTCCATTCAATCATTCCGTAGGCATTATCATTTAAAATAATAATTACCAAATCTAAATCCATTCGAACAGCAGTTTCTAATTCTTGCGAATTCATCATAAAACCACCATCACCATTTACAGAAATAACTTTTTTATTAGGATATAATTCTTTTGTCATAATTGCCGAAGGAAAACCGGCACCCATTGTTGCCAAAGCATTGTCTAAAAGTAAGGTGTTTTGTGCATAAGCAGGGTAATTTCTGGCAAACCATATCTTATAAATTCCGTTGTCTAGTGTTACAATTCCGTCTTCGGGTAAAATATTCCTTGTAATTTTTACTAAACGCTGAGGTAGTATTGGGAAGCGATTGTCTTCTTCATATTTAGATAAATGACGCAATACATTCTCTTTTATTTTTATAAAAAAATCTATATTCCATTTTTTTGCATTCGATGCTAGCTCTTTTGTTAATTGATGTATACTTGTTGCAATATCTCCAATTACATTTAACTGCGGAAAATAAACTTCATGAACTTCTGCTGCAAAAAAGTTAATGTGAATCACTTTTCTGTTGTCATCGGCATTCATAACAAATGGTGGTTTTTCTATGGTATCATGACCAACATTTATAATTAAATCTGCTGCTTCTATGGCTTCATGTAAAAAATCGTTAGAAGATAGAGCGGCAGTTCCTAAATAAAGCGGATTTCTTTCATCAATAATTCCTTTACCCATTTGTGTGTTAAAAAAAGGAATTTCTAATTGATCTACAAAATTAGTTAAAGCTTCACTGGCTCTTTTTCTATTTGCACCAGCACCAATTAATAATAACGGTTTTTTTGCTGAAAGAATCATTTCTTTTGCTTCTAAGATGGAGTTTGTATTTGCAGAAGGAATTTTGGACTTATTCACATTAAAATACTGTGGATTCTGTACGACTTCTTTAGAAACGTCTTCCGGAATTTCTATATGCACTGCACCAGGTCTTTCTTCTTGAGAAACTCTAAATGCTTCTCTAATTATAGCACTAGCATTCTTGCCATAGGTTATTTGTTTAGAAAACTTTGTAAGCGGTTGCATCATCTCTAAAATGTCTACAATTTGAAATTTACCTTGTTTGCTTTCTTTTATCGGTTTTTGTCCCGTTAACATTACCATTGGCATTGCACCTAATTGCGCATAAGCAGCAGGCGTCATTAAATTGGTGGCTCCAGGGCCTAAAGTAGACATGCAAACTCCTGGTTTACCGGTTAATCGACCATAGGTTGCTGCCATAAATCCGGCACCTTGTTCGTGTCTAGTTAATATTAGTTTTATTTTATTAGATTTTCTGATGGATTCTAACACGTCTAAATTTTCTTCACCAGGTAAGCCAAATATATATGCTACGCCTTCATTCTCTAAAGATTGTATGATGATATCTGAAGTTTTCATTTTAATAAGTTTAAAAGTTAATTTTTTATTGTTGAATTATGCTTTTTGAACAAAATTTTCCCAATCGGCAAACTTTTCTTCTTTCATTACACGCTCCATTTTTACTTGTCCACCTTTTTTCTTGTTATTATCATTCCAATTATGAAATTTTTCAACAGGAATTATGGTAACCTTTACACCTTTTAAGGCTTTACTTCTTGCAACTTTATAATTATTATTTGCTTCTTTTAGAAAATCATCTAAAGCTGTTGCAATTTTATCATTATCACCTTTTAGATCGGAACCTAAATACCAAGAATGATAAAACTCACCATCTTCAAACCGTTTGGCACAAATGGTATATTCTGTAATTGTTGTTGAAAATTTTTCTTCTATATGGTTTATCGCATCATCCATTTTATTGACGGATAATTGAGAACCAACAGTATTTAAAAAGAATTTTGTACGACCTGTAATTTTAATTTCTGCTTTTTCTACATCAGTAAATTCAATTGTATCACCAATTAAATAACGCCAAGCACCACTAACGGTACTTATAATTAATATATAATCGGTGTCTGTTTCAACTTGTTCTAAAGTTAAAGAAGGTGCATTTTGTTTGATAGATCCATCTTCATTTATATAATCTGGATTCATGGGTACAAACTCAAAATAAATACCATTTTCAGTATTTAACTGCATTGCATCAGTTTCAGGTCTTATTTGTGTCGCAATATATCCTTCGGAAGCCAAATAAGTATCTATAACCGTAACGGGTTTCCCTAATAAAGCTTTAAAACTTTTTTCATAAGGACTAAAAGCAACCCCACCAGAAGTATACACTTGTAAATTTGGCCAAATTTCATGAATGTTTTCTAAATGATGAAAATCAATAACTTTCTGCATCATTAATTCTATCCAAGAAGGTATTCCGCTTAAAGCACCAATATCCCAAGATTTTGCATTTTCTGCAATATGTTGTACACGCTCGTCCCAATCTTCAATCTTTGCAATTTCTTCTCCAGGCTTATAATAACCTTTAAACCAAAAAGGAATATTACTAGCACTAATTCCACTTATTTCTCCCTCAAAATGATCTTCCTTTTCATCTAAGTCTGTAGAACTACCTAACATCATAATATCTTTTTCGAAGAAATCTACTGGCAAATCAAAGTTATTTAAAGAAGTAACTTGTTTAATTCCAGAACTTTTTATGGCAGCAATCATTTCATCAGTAACCGGAATTCTTTTACTCGTTTTTCCGGTGGTACCAGAACTTAAAGCAAAATAAGACGGACTTCCAATCCAAGTTACATTTTCTTCACCATTATGAATTTTGTACCACCATTTTTCGTTTAAGGAGTTATAGTCAAAATAAGGAACTTCATCAGCAAAGGAAGTTTGTAAGTCATCACTTAAAAGAATGGATTCAAAATTATAAGCTTCACCAAATTGAGTTTCTTTAGCTGTTTCCAATAAGTTTTTTAAAACCTCTTTTTGAGCTTCGATGTGATTTGTTTCAGATGAAAGTGTATCTGTTAAATTGATGATTCCTTTAATAATATTTCCTAAGATTGCCATGATTTTGTTTTTATACAAAGATCAAGATTATGTAAGTATTAGATTAACTCGTATCATAGAAAAAGGAGTGCATTAGAGTTTTTAAAATTTGGTTTGAGTTAACATCTAAATTGTTTGCAATACCTCTTTATTCATAAATGTTATTATTTTGTGATGAACTTAAATTAGATATAAAATGAATACAGATAAAAACGAATTAGAAATTATTAAGAAATACGAAGAAAAAGGATACACCAATAATTATAGAGTTGTAGATGGGATACTAATTGATAACAAAACAAAAAGTACATATAAACCTACTGAGATTTTTATTGTTGCAGAACATCGGTTTGAAGGAATGAGTAACCCTGCAGATATGTCTATATTGTATATTGTTGTAACAGAAGATGATTTTAAAGGAACTTTTTTAGCATCTTATGGAGGAGCCTCGAGTACTGAAGCTGCTGAGTTCTTTAACGAGATTCCGAAAGAAAATGTATCAAATAAAGAAAATATATTTATGTAAAAAAGTATTCTTTATTCAGCTACACTATCAATTAAAATAGTGAGTAAGTCAATGGCAGCTTGTGCAATTTTTGTTCCTGGACCAAAGATACCAGCGGCACCAGCATCCAATAAAAATGGATAATCTTGAGGAGGTATTACACCGCCAACAATAACCATAATATCTTCTCGTCCGTATTTTTTTAGTTCTGCAATAACTTGCGGAACTAATGTTTTATGACCTGCCGCTAAAGAAGATATTCCTAAAATATGAACATCATTTTCTATAGCTTGTTTTGTGGCTTCTTTTGGTGTTTGAAATAGTGGACCAATGTCTACATCAAAACCTAAATCGGCATAACCAGTAGCCACCACTTTTGCGCCTCTGTCATGACCATCTTGCCCTAGTTTGGCAATCATAATTCTTGGACGTCTTCCGTCTAACTCTGCAAATTTATCAGATAATTTTGCAGCTCTGTTATAAAGTTTATCGTCTTTTATTTCTTTACTATATACCCCAGAAATTGTTTTATGAACTGCTTTGTGTCTTCCAAAAACGATTTCTAAAGCATCAGAAATTTCACCTAAAGTTGCTCTGTTTTTAGCTGCTTTTACAGCTAAATCTAGTAGGTTTTCTTTTCCTGATTTTGCAGCTTCTGTTAACGCTTCTAAAGACGTTTTAACTGCAGTGTTGTTTCTAGTAGTTTTTAAATGGTTTAATCTTTTAATTTGAGAACTTCGTACAGCTTCATTATCAACTTCTAAAATATGTAAAGGATCTTCTTTTTTTAACTGGTATTTATTAACCCCTACAATTACATCTCTTTCGCTGTCTATTTTTGCTTGTTTTATAGCAGCAGCTTCTTCAATGCGCATTTTAGGAATTCCCTTTTCAATGGCTTTTGTCATGCCGCCAAGTTCTTCAATCTCACAAATTAATTTCCAAGCATTGTTGGTTATATCTTCTGTTAGTTTTTCTACATGATAACTTCCTGCCCAAGGATCTACTGTTTTTGTTATATGTGTTTCTTGTTGTAAATATATTTGTGTGTTTCTTGCAATTCTTGCAGAAAAATCTGTAGGTAAAGCAATAGCTTCATCTAAAGCATTTGTGTGTAAACTTTGTGTGCCACCAAAAGCGGCAGCCATTGCCTCAATAGTTGTTCTGGCAACATTGTTAAAAGGGTCTTGTGCGGTTAAAGACCAACCACTAGTTTGGCAATGCGTTCTTAAGGCTAAAGATTTTGGATTTTTAGGATTAAATTGTTTTACAATTTTTGCCCATAACATTCTTGCAGCTCGTAATTTTGCAATTTCTGTAAAATGATCCATACCAATTGCCCAGAAAAAAGATAATCTAGGAGCAAAAGCATCTATTTCCATGCCTGCTTCAATTCCTTTTCTTATATATTCTAAACCATCTGCAAGGGTATACGCTAATTCTATTTCTGCAGTAGCACCTGCTTCTTGCATGTGGTAACCAGAAATAGATATAGAATTAAATTTTGGCATTTTACTGCTTGTAAATTTAAAAATATCTGCAATAATTTTCATAGATGGAGCAGGAGGGTAGATATAGGTATTTCTAACCATAAATTCTTTTAGAATATCATTCTGAATTGTACCAGATAATTGTTCTAAAGAAACACCTTGTTCTTCTGCGGCAACAATATAAAAAGCTAAAATGGGTAAAACAGCACCATTCATAGTCATGGAAACAGACATTTTATCTAACGGAATTTGGTCAAATAAAATCTTCATGTCTTCTACAGAATCGATCGCAACACCAGCTTTACCAACATCTCCTTGTACTCGTTCATGATCGGAATCATAACCTCTGTGAGTTGCTAAGTCAAAAGCAACAGACAATCCTTTCTGGCCAGCTTCTAAATTTCTTCTGTAAAAAGAATTGCTTTCTTCTGCAGTAGAAAAACCCGCATATTGTCTAATTGTCCAAGGTCTTCTAACATACATGGTAGCATATGGACCTCTTAAATTTGGAGCAATACCAGCTACAAAACCTTCTTGTATAAAAGAAGGTTTTGTGTTTTTATCTGAGTTTTTGAGTTTTATATGTTGTAATTCTTTTCTACTCATTTTTAGGGAGGCCCTCGTCTAGTTTCATTAATTTATACAATTCAACTCCAATATTTTTTACTTTTTTTTGTCTTTTCTTAATTTGAATATAACTCTTTAGGATAAAAGCTAAAGAAAATACGCACAATAGCATAACAGTACTAAATATAAAGTTGACACTGTTTCCAAAAAAATGATAAAACTTGTCTTCTAAAAAATAAAGACTGACTGCAACGAAAAAAATAAATCCTATTATAAGTGTAGGAAGTCTCTTTTTTAATTGTTGAATCTCTAGCTTTAACTCATTTTGTTTTTTCTGTTTAAATAGAATTTCTTTGTTTTTGTCCATTTTCATTTTATTATAAACTTTTTTCAGAATGTAATCGATCCTTTTCTAATAATTCTGAAAGCCGTTTTCTAGTTAATGGGGGGACTAGTGTTTTTATATTTCTTTGCTTAACAAAAGGATACAACTCTAAATCTTGTTGCATTTTATCTTCCTTATTTTGTTGCAAATTTGTACCTAAAAGTATAATTTCTTTTTGAAGGAAACTATTTTCTTCTTTTAAAGCACTCTCTTTAATTTTTTTCTGAATGATGCCGTTCTTTAATTGTTTTAAAAAACCGCCACTTTTTTCTATTTGCTTAAAAAGAGTTAATGCGTTTTCTGCTAATTGTTGTGTTATAGATTCTATATAATAAGAACCTTCGGCAAAACCCTGGGCTTCTGCTAAGTAACTTTCTTGTTGTAATATTAATAATTGATTTCTAGAAATACGATTTCCGAATTCGTTAGATTTATGATAAATTGCATCGTAAGAAACATTAGAAATGGTATTTGATCCGCCTAAAATAGCGCTCATACATTCTGATGTTGTTCTTAATAAGTTTACATTATAATCATAAATAGTTTTGTTTCTTAAACTTGGTTGCACAAAAATATGAGCTTCTAAATCTTCAATTTCATATTCTTTTATAAGTGTTGACCATAAAATTCTAAAAGCTCTTAATTTTGCAATCTCAAAGAAATAATTGCTTCCTACAGAAAAAGAGAAATTTATTTTTTCAGCAACGGTACCTCCAAACTTATTTAGATACTCATTTGCATGCGCTAATGTATAAGCGAGTTGTTGTGTAATTGTTGCTCCACAATTTTGATATAAATCTCCAGAAACAACAATACAATTTGTGGTGTTTTTCTGTATTCTCTCTAGCTTTATGAAATCTTCTTTTAAATTAAAAAACCAATTACCTGTTTCCGCTAAGTTACCGATTATATCAGTTTGAAAATATGTTTTTTCTGAATTTATAAATTTAGAAACTTCTAGCTGAAAGGTGTCTTCTAAAAAATGAAACTGAAAGTAGATGAAAATAGATTTTACATCAATATTAAGAAGTAGTTTTCTATAATCAAAATTCTTATAAGCAATAAATTGAACTGAATTTGCGCCTCTTTTTAAAGCGTCTATAGCTAGTAAATTTGCTATTTTTTCATCACCAACAAAAATAGTTTCACAAATATTAAATCCTTTTTTTGGAGTTTCTGTTTTAAGACTAGATCTATCTTCTTGTGTGTAAAATGGTTTTACAACAATACCTTCTTGAGTTTTCCATAACAACGTGTCATTATAATCTGCACCTTTTAAGTCTACTTGAATTTTATTTTTCCAAGCAGCGGGTGTAGTTTTTAGAAAATCATCAAAAAGAGAATTTTTCATTTCTTATTTTATGGTATCAAATTCTATTAAATAAATTTCTTCATTTTCTTTTTTCATTAAATACTTTTCTCTTGCAAATCGTTCTAATTGAATAGAGTCTTGAAGTTTTTTTATGGTAGCCTTGTCTTCTGCTATTTTCTTTTGATAAAATGAAATTGTACTTTCTAAGTCTTTAATTTCGTTGTCGAATTTTCTATGTTCTAAATAAGAATTTTCGTCAAAAAAGAACATCCAAATTAAAAATGGAATTAAGATTAAAACAAAAACATTTGTTAGAATCTTTACTGCCTTGTTATTTTTAAATTTGTTAAAAGTCATACTAAATTATAAACGATCGTTAATTACTGTTCTAACTACATCAATTGCAACTGTGTTATGCTTGTTATTAGGAATAATAATATCTGCAAAATTTTTAGTTGGCTCAATAAATTGAAGGTGCATTGGTTTTAAAGTATCTTGATACCTGTTTAAAACTTCGTCTATGTCTCTTCCTCTTTCTGTAATATCTCTTCTAATTCTTCTAATTAAGCGTTCGTCTGTATCTGCATGTACAAATATCTTTATATCAAATAAATCTCTTAATGCTTCATTATTTAAAATTAAAATTCCTTCTACAATAACCACTTTTCTTGGGTGTGTTTTAATGGTATCTGTAGTTCTGTTGTGTGTTACGAAAGAATAAACAGGTTGTTCTATTGTTTTTCCTGATTTTAATTTTTTAAGATGCTTAACAATCAAATCAAAATCGATAGCTCTTGGATGATCAAAATTTATTTTTGTTCTCTCTTCATAAGATAGGTTTACAGTTTCGTTGTAATACGAATCTTGAGATATTACACAAACCTCATCGGTAGGTAGTTGTTTAATAATTTGATTTACAACTGTAGTTTTTCCACTTCCTGTACCTCCAGCAATTCCAATAATGAGCATATAATTATGATTAAGATAATTAATTGTCTAAAATAATAAAGATTTATAAATATTTAGGATTTATTTAATCTTAAATAGTTCCTATTGTTAAAAAAGTGCTGTTTTTAATTAGCTGCATTTTTTAAAATAAAAATTAAATTATTATTTAGACTGATTTTTAGGGTTTTACATAAAAAAAGTCTCAAAAAATAATTTTTGAGACTTTTTAATAAATTGAGCCGATGGAGGGACTCGAACCCACGACCTGCTGATTACAAATCAGCTGCTCTAGCCAGCTGAGCTACATCGGCTTTTATTTTGAGAGCGCAAATTAAAGACTATTTTTAGTTACTACCAAATTAAATTTCACTTTTTTTTAATAAAAAAGCTTCAATTTACATTGAAGCCTTTAAAACAAGAATAATTTTACATAAAATAGAAGAAAATTGAATGATCATTTCCGTATTCTATATTTTAGAAACGTTAATTTATTTTATTTGTTGCTTTCCTATTTTTTAATTTTTTAAAAATTTCTATATGTGTCGTAAGTTAGAAATCTGCCAAAGCTTTTTTATAGGTGGTTAAACAACGTTCTCTAGCAGATTTATGTTCTACAATAGGAGCAGGGTATGTAAGTTCTTGAAAGTCTGGAACCCATTTTTTGATATAGTTTAAATCTTTATCAAATTTTTTAATTTGAGTAGTTGGGTTAAATATTCTAAAGTAAGGCGAGGCATCCACTCCGGTACCTGCAACCCATTGCCAATTACCAATGTTGCTGGCTTGTTCGTAATCGTGTAGTTTTTCTGCAAAATAGGCTTCTCCCCATCTCCAGTCTATTAATAAATGTTTGCAAAGAAAACTACCTACCAACATTCTAATTCTGTTGTGCATAAAACCTGTTTGGTTTAATTCTTTCATACCTGCATCTACTAACGGATAACCTGTTTCTCCGTTGCACCATGCTTTAAATTCTTCTTCATTATTTCTCCAAAGAATTCTATCGTATTTTGGTTTAAAACTCTCTTTAACGGTATGTGGAAAATGCCATAAAATCTGCATAAAAAACTCACGCCAAATCAATTCTTTTAAGAAAGTAATGTTGTTGCTTTTAGATGCTTCGTCAACCATTTTACGAATACTAACAGTACCAAAGCGTAAATGTGTGCCTAATTTAGAGGTACTATCTTTTGCAGGGAAGTTTCTAGTTTCTTCATACGTATCAATTAATTGAGATGTTACTTTGTATGAAGCAACTTTTATAGTAGATTCTATAAAACCAATGGCTTCTAATTTTAAAATAGCTTGATTTTCGCTTTTGATAAAATTCTCTAGCAATGTTTCTGATGGAAAAAATTGAATTCCCTTAAAATGAAACGCTTCTATCCATTTTTTAGAATAGGGTGTGTAAACTTTATACGGTGTCCCATCTTTTTTTACAATTTCATTTCTTTCAAAAATTACTTGGTCTTTATAGGTTTCAAAATTGATGTTTTTTGTTGATAAAAATTCCTTAATATCTAAATCTCTTTTTATCGCATAAGGTTCATAATCATGATTTGTAAAAACGGTATCAATGGTATGTTTTTCTGATAAAGAGTTGAAAATTTCTTTAGGTTTTCCGTGATAAACTTCTAAAACGCTGCCTACTCCTATTAATTTTTTATGAACATTCTCTATTTCTTGATGAATAAATGAAACACGAGCATCCTCTTTATTTAATTTACTTAAAATTTCTTCGTCAAAAATAAAAATTGGTAGTACTTTTTTTTCGGAGTTTAATGCATGATACAATCCGCAATTATCATCTAAACGTAAATCTCTTCTAAACCAAAAAATATGTATTGCTGTCTTCATTTATTGTTGTTATCTAATTTCTATAGACTAAAAATTTATTTAATTGGTGGGTAGTATTGTCCAAAAAGTTCAATTAATTTTTTTTGTCGGTATTCAAAGATTTCTTCTAATTTAGGTGCTACTAGTATTGGGTTTGCTATTTGACCTAAAATACCCATAGGAACTTTATAGTCTATGATATCTTCCATTTCTACGCCACCTTCAATTTCTTTGATAAAATGTTTGTGATGCCATAATGCGTAAGGTCCAAAACGTTGTTCATCTACAAAATATTCATTTTCTTTTACGTGTGTAATTTCGGTTACCCATTTTGTTTTTATCCCAAGAATTGGGGTAACAATATATTGTATAATCTGACCAGCAAACATGGGTTTTTCTGCTCCCGAAAGAATGTCAAAACTCATATAAGTAGGTGTAATTACTTTTAAGTTTTTAGGGCTAGATAGAAACTCCCAAGCTTTTTCTAACGTAATTGGTAATTTTTGTTTTCTGTGGAATGTGTATATTTTCATGTTAATTATGAATTAGAATGTAGAGGTTTAATGAAGTTGCAATACAAAGCCAAATCATGTATGGCAATAGTAGATATTTATAACCACCTGTTTTGTTACTTATTTTAAAGAAATAATAAAATAATGTAGCGGTAAGTAATACAATTGATATCAAGCCAATTAATACTAAATGTTGATTGAAGAAAATGTAGTTCCAACTAACGTTTAGAATAAATTGAATTATAAAAACGGAAAGTATTTTTGAGTTGTAATTGGTTGTAAATTGTTTACCTAAAAAGATAGAAAAGCAAATCATAATAAATGTCCAAGCAATTCCAAATACAATTCCCGGTGGTGTCCAAGGAGCTTGGTTTAGATTTGTGTACCAATCGGTAAGTGGTCCGTTATTCATTAACCAGCTTCCAATAGCTAGGGCTCCAAAATTAATTACTAAAAATAATAATGTAAGTTTTACTTGCTTCATGAGTGTATTATTTAGATTGTAAATACTCAATTTTTTTTTAAAATCTTATTTGCTTTTAGATGGCTTGTCGCAATATTTTCTATTAATAGCTTGTAATTTAAAAGCTTATTCATTGGCTATTTGTAAGAATCTTGTGGTTTTTTTATTTCAATTTTCTTTTTAAATATACAACAGAGATCTTTATTATTTTAGGTGTTTTGTTATTTTTGAACTCAACGGATTTGTAATTGAAAAATAATAATCAACTAATTCTCCTTCTGGTGAGACTAAATATTTTTGAAAATTCCATTTTACAGAAGAACTTTTTTTATTATTTAATTTCTTAGATGTTAGCCATGTGTATAATGAATGTTGGTTTTCTCCTTTTACATCAATTTTTTCTGTAATTAAAAAGGAAACACCGTAATTTACTTCACAAAACTCTTCAATTTCAGAAGAGGATCCTGGTTCTTGTTTTCCAAACTGATTACAAGGAACACCAATTACAACTATTTTATCTTTATATGTTCTATGCAACTCTTCTAAATCTTTGTATTGCGGTGTAAAGCCGCATTTAGAAGCTACGTTTACAAAAAGAATGTGCTTGCCTTTAAAATCTGACAAAAGAATAGGGGTATCCTGGAGACTATTAATCTCTATATTGTAAATATTCATATACTTTTGATTTATTTATATTTTAAAACTGACAATTCCGCAGTCTAACTCAAAAATTTGGCCAGAAATAGCACTCGCTTTTTCTGAGATTAAGTAAGATGCTAGGTCTGCAACTTCCTCAGGTGCTAAATATTTTTTTAGAGGATGACGTTCTTTTATGTTTTCAATCATTCGCTCATTGCGCAATAACTTAGAGGCTAACTCTGTATCTGTTACCGTTGGTGCAATGGCATTTACACGAATTAATGGTGCTAATTCTGCTCCTAAAGATTTAGTTAATCCTTCTACGGCAGATTTTGCAGTGGCTACACTTGCGTGAAAAGGCATTCCTAATTTTGCAGCTACTGTGCTAAATAATAGTATGGAAGGTTTGTTTCCTTTTTTTAAAGAGGGTAAATAATGTTGAATTGCTTTTACAGCACCAATTACATTAATCTCAAAGTCTTCTCTGAAATCATTTAATTTTAATCTAGAAATTGGTTTTAGGTTGATGCTTCCTGGGCAATAGATTATAGTATCTATTGCATCTATTTCAGGTAAATCATCTGTAAGGATATCACAAGTAAAGTGATTGAGGTTAATGTGGGAAAGTAAAGGAGCTGTTCTACTGATATTTATAATTGAATTTTCATCAATTAAACTATCAATAATAGCTTTTCCAATTCCTTTACTTCCTCCAATTACTAAAATTTTATTCATTTGCTTTTAAGGTCTTCCTTTTAAGCGCTTTTCAATTTTTTGTTTAACTGCTGTAAGGCGCTTCATTTGATCCATTATTTCAAGATCTTTTTCTGCTTTATATACTTCATTTAGCTCTAAAATTAAGGCTTTTACCTCTCTAGAAGCTACAATTCTATCACTAGTTGTTTTAAATGAGAACTTTCTATGTTCAAATTCTTCCGCTCTTTCTAATAAGTTCATTCTATGTTTCTCTTTTTTGATCTATAATTTGTGAATATAATTATAAAAGTTAGAAAAACAAGAGAAATCTGTAATTATTATGCAGTTAACGGTTTTCCTTTTAAACGTCTCTCTATTCTTTGTTTTATAAGGGTTAAACGTTTCATGATATCCATAATTTCAGAATCTTTATTCTTTTTGTATACCTCGTTTAAGTCTAATATTAAAGCTTTTGCTTCTCTAGCTGCTAAAACACGATCACTTGTAGTTGGAAATCTCATTTTTCTAGTTTCAAACTCTAATGCTTTTTTAATTAACTCCATAATTTAATTTTTCTGTATTGAACATTTAAATCTTCCTTTTTGGAAAGTTCTTAACTTTAAATGTTTTGTTTTTCTTCCCTGAACCTTTTTTCTCCACATTACAAAGCTTTTAGGCTTCATTTCTTTTCGCATTAAATCAATTACTTCTTGTTCTTTTAAGCTGAATTGATATTTTATTGCTTCAAAGGTGGTTGTATCTTACCAGGCGATTTCTATTATACGGTCAATAGTTGTGCCGTTTAATTGCTTCGTGTATAGATTTATCTTATAGTTCTATAGAAGTAACTTTTTATTACTTTAATATGTTTACAGCATTCAACGATCATAATCATATTAAAATAAATTACTTTTTTCTATTATTAAAAAATATATAAAGAAATCAGAGGACTATGTTTTTTATTAACAGTCATTTACAATTCAAAGGTAATAAATGTTTAACTGATATGCAAAGTAATTAAACAAAATTAACGTTTTAAATGATTGTATTTTTTATTTTGATAAAACTTTGTAAAGTTAAATAGTTTTTAAGGGAGAAATAATGAGCTTCTAAATAATTTGTCGCTATGTTTTTTTTGTAAATTTTTCTAAATTGATTATAGATAAAGATGCTTATAAGTTTTGTAAATAAAAGAGGCGTCTTTAAATGCGGTTATTTATTAAGCGTCTTTATTTATATTGTTAATCATACCGTTAAAAACAAACCAATGAAAAGGCATTACGGCATACCAATAGAGTCTACCCGCTAAACCATGAGGTCTAAATGTTGCTGTTTGATATAATTTTCCGTTATCAATTTTAAACTCTAACCAAGCTTCACCAGGCATAATCATTTCTGCATAGAGTAAGAGTTTTCCGTTTTCTTTATCAGCATAAATTACTCGCCAGAAATCTAAAGCGTCACCTACATTTAATTCTGTAGGGTGTCTTCTGCCTCGTCGTAAGCCTGCTCCTCCAAAAAATTGATCTAAGAAACCACGAATTTTCCATAGAAAAGTACCATAGTACCAACCTGTTTCTCCTCCAATTGCCCAAATTCTATCTAATGTTCTTTTTTTATCTTTTACAACTCTTACTTTATGATCTTTAAAACAGCCATATTCTGGAACGTTTACAAACTCGTGGACAAAGTTTTTTAATTTACCACTACTTATATAAGAATCTTTCCAACTAGAAACAATACTGTTTTGTTCAATTTTTTTAAAAGCTAATTTTACAGCTTCTTTGTAAGGCATTGGGTTTACATCTAAAATGGTATTAATGTTACTTTTGTTTCCAATAACTTCTACGCCCATAGAATTTACTAAAGAGCTTGCTAGTTTATAAGAAGTAGAGGTTACAAAGTAGAGCCAATAAGAAGATAGTTTTGGCGTCATTACGGGCACTGTTAAGATGTGTCTTTTTAGTTTTCTAACTTCTGCAAATTGCAGTAACATTTCTTTATAAGTTAAAATTTCGGGTCCAAAAATATCGTGTGAAGTATTATATAATTCTTTTTTATTTAATGCTTTATGTAAAAAAGATAAGACATCTCTAATAGCTAAAGGTTGTGTTTTTGTATTTAACCATTTAGGAGCTATCATTGCAGGTAATTTTTCTACAATGTCTCTTATAATTTCAAAAGAAGAACTACCGGATCCTACAATAATTCCTGCCTTAAAAGTGGTTAAGGCATATTTGTCTGACGCTAGTGTAATTTCTACGTTTTTTCTAGATAATAAATGTTTAGACAGCTTGGTGTCGTTGGTTATTCCGCTTAAATAAATAACTTGTTTTATGTTTGTTGTTTCTGAAAAACGTTTAAAATTGAGTGCGCATTTTTCTTCTAAAAGATGAAATTCTTTTGCAGAATTAGACATTGAGTGAATTAAATAATAAGCGGCGTCTATATCTTTCGTTATATTAAGAAGACTGTCGTTGTCTAAAAAGTCAGCTTCAACTAATTGAATATTTTTTTGATTTCTGTAATAATTTTCAGCTCTTATTTTATCTCTTACAGGGCAAATTATAGTATGTCCATCATTTAATAATAACGGAATTAAACGTTTACCAATATAGCCAGTTGCACCTGTTACAAGAATTTTCATAGACTTTGTTCTTTTTTTTTGATACGAGAATTATTTCTTTAATTTGGGTTTGGAATAACAGTCTAAACCATTAATTAATTGAAACAACATTCCTTTTAGATAAATTGATGACCCATCTTTTTCTAACAATTTACCTATTATATAAAACTCTTCTTGATATTTTGTTGATGTAGGATGTGCGTCTTCAATACTATTTTCATAAATATGATTGATAGTAAAGATAGCATTTTCTTTTATGTTTTTATAAATATCTGTTGGGGGTAATTTTAGGCTTTAAAATAAAGTAGGGGAGCTTAAAGCTAGGGTAACTGTTTATAAGTTTTATTTTATAAACAGCTGTTCTAGGTCTTGGATATTCTTATGATTAAAAAAGGCTCTTACAGCGATTTAAAATTATTGATTTTTATATCTTTTGCTTTTAAATCGTGCATTAAATTATACAAGCCAAAAAAGGTTCTATTAATATAAATAAAGTGTTTAGATCCTCTGTTTCCATTCATATCTTTTAGTTCTGTACTTTTTGCGTATTTAGCACCCAAGTCAGAAAGTTTACCAAAGAAAACGTCATCAGAAAAATCGAAAGTTTCTTGGTGAAATGGCTGCGTAAATAAACTTAGCATCTCGTGAAACATAGCTCTAAAAAATACGAGTTCTTCGTTAGAATCATCCTCTCTTAATATTTCTAACTGAAATAATTTTTCTTCAAAAAACGTAGGGTTGGCTATGTTATCTTTTTGAGCTAATTCAAAATAAGGCACATAAAAGTCTTCTGGAATGGTTTTCATACAACCAAAATCAATGACAATTAATTCGTTTTCTGGTGATATTAAAAAATTTCCAGGATGCGGATCTGCATGTACTTTTTTTAATTTATGAATTTGAAACATGTAAAAATCCCACAAGGCTTGTCCTAATTTATTTGCAACTTCTTGGTTGTCTGTGTAAAATTCTGATAAATGGACACCGTGCATCCAATCCATCGTTATAATTCTGTCAGATGATAATTCAGGATAATAATTTGGAAAATTTAAATTAGGAATGTGTTTACAAGCGGCAACTATTGCCTGACTTTGTTCTACCTCTAATATATAATTGGTTTCTTCAACCAATTTGTTTTCTACCTCTTTAAAATATTTATCAGAATCTTTTCCTCTTATATTAAACATTTTTATAGCAATAGGTTTCACTAAAGCTAAATCTGAAGCGATACTTTGTGCAACACCTGGGTATTGAATTTTTACAGCCAATTCTTTTCCGTCCTTTTCTGCTTTATGAACCTGACCAATACTTGCTGCATTTATAGAAACAGTATTAAATTTGTCATAAATTTCATTTGGGTTTTTTCCAAAATACCTTTTAAATGTTTTGGTTACCAACGCTGGTGAAAGTGGAGGTACGGAGAACTGAGAAAGAGAAAATTTTTCTACATACGCTTGTGGTAAAATACTTTTTTCCATACTCAACATTTGAGCTACTTTTAAAGCACTTCCTTTTAAGGTTTTTAACCCATCATAAATATCTTCAGCATTATTTTCATTTAAACGTGCTTTTGCTTCCTCTTCTGTTTTTGTTATTTTATCTCCATAATATTTAAGATAATTTACTCCAATTTTAGCACCAGTAGTAACTAATTTAGAAGCTCTCTGAATTTTAGAAGTTGGTATAGAATCAATTGTTTTCATAGGCTGCTTAGTTAAAATTTACTTTTTCTTTTAAAATGAATTTTCCAAAATCGATAATGCTTTGTAAGGGTTTAATGTCCATTAAGTCAAAGCGAGCATTGGTTGATTTTTCAATAAAAATATCCGTTTTTTCAAAGGATGGGGAAACGTCATCTAGCCAAAACTTCATAGTTACTAATAAATGAAACCAAGAAGATTCTTGAATAGATTTATCTTGTATTTTTTCTAACTTTTCGTGTTTTAAGTCTATTTTTTCTATGCCAATATTTTTAACGTAGCTGAGGTAGTTTTCTCTTAATTTTTTTAGTGATTTTAGTTTCTTAAAATCTTTTTTGCTGTTTTCTAACGCATACACAACATAACTTCTATTTGCAGTTAGTATTTCGAAAAAAGTAAAATAAAAACTGAGTAATTTGTTTCTTGCATCAAAGTTTTCATAGTCTTCACTTTTAGCTAAAACAGTTATGGTGTGATTAAAAAATTCAGAAAAGATAGCTTCTTCAATAGTTTCAAAAGAACTATAGAATTTATAAAAATCAGCTTCATCAAAATTATTTTCTTTCGCAAAACTATATACAGACTTTGGTTGGTGGTTGTTTTCTAAGACAAATTCCATATACCAAGATATTAAATTGTCTTTTGTAATATTTTTCTTTTTTGCCATAATCTTTTGATATTTATGCAAATATACAATTGTTTAACAATATCTTTATTTTGTTAAACAATAATTTTATGTTAAATTAAATTGAGAGATTTAGAATTAAAAGAATAAACATCAATAGAATCTCTATATTTGTGTGCAATCTTAATTTATTATTGATGAATTTTAATTTGAAAACAGTATTAATTACCGTACTATTATCAATAACTCTTTTTAGTAGTTGTGATAAAAAACAGTCAGAAAAAAGTAAAAAAATAACAGTACAAAGTAATGCTTTAGCTCAACAGGTTAAAACACCAGAAGGTATGGTGTGGGTTTCAAGCAAAACGTTTTTAATGGGTGCTAAAGAAGGGGATAAATATGCGATGCAGCGAGAAAAACCAGCTCATAAAGTAACGGTAGATGGTTTTTTTATAGATACTCATGAAGTGACTAACAAACAATTTCGAAAATTTGTAGATGCAACTAAATATGTTACTGTTGCAGAGAGACCAATAAATTGGAATGAAATTAAAAAAGATTTACCAGCAGGAACAGAAAAACCTGCAGATTCAATATTACAACCCGGAAGTTTAATTTTTAACAAACATGCTAAAGGAGTTGTTTCTATGGCGAATTATGGACAATGGTGGAAATGGCAAATTGGTGCAAATTGGAAACAACCAGAAGGACCTGGTAGTTCTATTAAAGGGCAAAATAATTTTCCTGTTGTGCATATTGCTCAAGAAGATGCTTTGGCGTATTGTAAATGGTCTAATAGAAGGTTGCCAACAGAAGCAGAGTGGGAATCTGCAGCGCAAGGTAAATTTGAAGATAATATTTTTACTTGGGGAAATAAAGCAGAAGATTTAAACGCGAATGCAAATACATGGCAAGGTAAATTTCCCACAGAAAATATTTCTGAAGATGGGTTTGATTATATTTCTCCTGTAGGATCTTATCCTGCAAATAATATTGGTTTGTATGATATGGCTGGTAATGTTTGGGAAATGACAACAGATTTATTTAATGTAAAATATTATGAAACTTTAGATCCTTCTGTGGTTTTAACAAACCCTACAGGAGCAGATAAATCGTATACGCCAAGTAATCCGTATCAAATAGAGTATGTTATGAAAGGCGGTTCTTTTTTATGTCATGCATCTTATTGTGCTAGTTTTAGAATTTCAGCAAAAATGGGTATGGAGCCTAATTCTGGTTCAGATCATATTGGTTTTAGAACAGTTGTTACTAAAAAAATGTTGCAAGAATAAATTCTTCGTTTAGGTATTTTTTAAATTGTCCCTTACTATTTAATGATGGTAAGGGACAATTTTTTATAAGTATTTATTACATTAAAAAAGATTTTTATTTTAATGAGCTGTTAAATTCACTCTAAATTTAGTTACTAAGCTTATTGGAAATGCATATGTTGAGTATAAGTTGTTAGAAAACGATTGAAATAGCTCTTTTTAAGAGTTGTTGACTTTTACGATAAAAGAACTTTTTTTAATATAGATTTTACTTAAACAATGCTTAATTAACCGATAAGTATACTTCATTGCGTAATTTTCTTTAAAAACTACTAAAATCTATAAAAGAGACGTTAACTTAAAAATTTACGTAAACGTTTACGTAAATTTTTAAAGTTGTAGTAAAATACCTTTAAAGTATTGTGAATATTGGTTTTTTTATACAATAAAATCTAAATATGAAAAGCAATATTAAATTGTTAATTTATACGGATTTCTCATTTTTTATTACAAGTAAATGCAAATTTGATACTTTTGAGAGGTATAATTATTCGATTACTTAAAATACATCTATTTGTATTGTCAACTCAAAAATTAACTCAGAAACTATTAATTATGAAAAAAACGTATTTTAAAATTCAATTAGGAATTTTCATTATGATTGCTTCTAATATTTTTTCCCAAAATATTACAGGGAATGTTGCATCAGGCTCAGAACCTCTGCCAGGAGTTACTGTTATTATTAAAGGCTCAATTAATGGAACAACAACAGATTTTGATGGAAATTATAATATTAAAGGAACTGATTCAAGTTCAATCTTAGTTTTTAGTTACTTAGGCTATAAAACAAAAGAGGTTTTAGTAGACAGACAAAGTAAAATTAATGTCGTTCTTGAAGAATCTTCAGAAACTCTTAGTGAGATTGTTTTAATTGGATACGGTCAATCTCAAAGTAAACGAACTTTATCTACAGCTCTTTCAGAAGTAAGTAAAAAACAAATTGAAGATCTACCAGTTGCCCAGGCTGAAAATATACTTCAAGGAGCAGCACCTGGAGTAGTTGTACAACAAAATTCTGGATCACCAGGCTCTACTTCTACAATTAGAATTAGGGGGGTAGCCTCTGCACTAAGTTCAGATCCATTGTATATTGTAGATGATTTTCCTGTGCCAAATCTACAGCATTTAAATCCTGATGATATTAAGAGTTTGGTTGTTTTAAAAGATGCGGCTTCTACATCTGTATATGGTTCGAGAGGTAGTAATGGTGTGATTTTAGTGACCACTAAATCTGGTCGTAAAAATAGTAAACCTGTAGTTTCGATCAATGGATATGCAGGTTTTCAAACTATTGGGCATAAACCAGAATTAATGAATGCATCAGAGTATGTAAACTATTACAATGAAGCAGTTGCAGAATCTGGTGGAAATTTAAACGGTAATCGTGGTGCTTTTAGTGCAGCAGAAAGGGGTGTTTTAGGAGATACGGATTGGTATGATGCAGTTTCTAAAAGAGCTTTTATGTCAAATCAAGCAGTATCTTTAAGTGGTGGTGGTGAGAATTTTTCATATGCACTTTCTGGTGGAATTTTTGATCAAGATGGAATTTTTAGTAGAGCAGGTAAATCTAATTTTAATAGAAAAAATATTAGTGCTTCATTTAATGCAGATATTAGAGAAAATCTTAAAGTTAAAGTATCTGCAAGTAGCTCTAAAATGATAAATTATCAACAAGTTGGTGGTATTGGTAGTATCAATTCTCTACCATCTATATACCCAACGTATGCAGAAAATGGAGAAATTTTTAATCCAGGAAGACAAAATCCAAAACCAACTTATAATAGTGTTCCTTTAAATGTTATGGGAGCTATGAGCAACCCATTATGGGAACTAAACGAGTTTCAAGGAAATGAATCAACTAATGATGTCATAAATTATGGAGTAGCTGCAGATTGGCAACCTATTACAGATTTGAATTTACACGTTTCTTATAATTTTTTTAAGAATGATGGTCTTTATAGAGCATTTGCACCAAGTCTTGGAGCGGTGTTTCCAACTCAAGATTTTTTCTTACAAGGTTTTTATACAGAATCACCTTCTGGCTTTGTAAGAGATCAGATTACGGCAACTGCTGGATACACATTTTCTAAATTAGCGGCTAAAGATCATAATCTTGACGTACTTGTTGGTTATGAGGTAATTGAAGAAGAATCAACTTTTGGAGGTAATATTACCAATGTAGATGATTTTTTAACGACTAACTTTGATGATGCCAACTTTGGTTTAGCATCAAATCCTTTAAAAGCTGTTTTTACTCCTAATAGAATAACAGAACGAGCTTTAATATCTTACATATCTAGAGTTAAGTATAATTTTAAAGAAAAATATCTTGCTACTGCAAGTTTTAGAAACGATAGGTCATCCACTTTTGGTGAAAACTTTAGATCTGGTTTTTTTCCATCTTTTTCATTAGGATGGGTATTGTCTGAAGAAAATTTTTTAAATGATTCTAATTGGATTAACTTATTAAAATTACGATCTAGTTGGGGAATTTCTGGAATAGACCCTTCACAAGGCTATGCCTTTTTATCTAGTATTAATTCTAATGTAAATTATGCAGGTGTTCCTGGTTTATCTTTAACAGGTTTGGCAAATCCTAATTTAAAATGGGAGGAATTAGCACAACTAAATGTTGGGTTAGATTTAACCAGTTTTAACAATACATTTAATATATCTCTAGACTATTACTCTAAAGAAACTACAGATGTTTTATTGTTAGCAAATACACCTGCATCTAGTGGTTTAAATCCATCTCTAGTAAATGTGGGTAGTGTAAATAATTCTGGATTAGAGGCGGTGTTTTCATATAAAAAAATAACAAATAATTTTTCTTGGAATGCATCCTTTAATTTAGCCTATAATGATAATGAAGTTACAAGTTTAGGAAACAATGGGCAGGATCTTCAAGGAGGTTTTACTGGTGCATTATTTTCAGATCCTATTACATTAACATCAATTGGGCAACCTATAGGAAGTTTTTATGGCTATCAAGTAGAAGGTATGGATGCAAACGGAAATTTGTTATTTAAAGACTTAGACGGTAGTGGCAACAACAAAAGAACTCCTGATGCTACAGATAAAACATTTATAGGAACACCTTTACCGGATATTACTGCAGGTTTAAATTTAGGTGCTAGTTATTCTGGTTTCGATTTTTCAGCATTCTTTTACGGAGCTACAGGAAATGATATTTTTGATGCCACTATAGCTTATACAGCTATTGGGTCTAATAGGCCGGTATCTTATTTACAAGATGGTGCACCAAGAAATTTAGCGGTAGCAGCACCAGGAGATAGTAATGGTGAGAATTTGGTGTCTGATTTTCACGTAAAAGATGCTTCTTTTGTAAAGCTAAAAAATGTTGTTTTGGGGTATTCATTGTCAGAGAACATTATCAATAAACTTAAAGTTGATAAAATTAGACTTTATATTTCAGCACAAAATTTATTTACATTAACAAAATATCAAGGTGCAGATCCTGAAATAGGTGGAAGTGTTTTAGATATGGGAATCGATAGAGGGTTTTATCCACAGTCTAGATCTTATTTATTAGGGTTTCAATTTAATTTCTAAAATATATCAAAAAATGAATAAAATAAAATTTAATAAAATGAATTCGACAAAGGTAATTTTGATGTTGTTTTTTGTGTTTTTTTCGGTTTCTTGTGAGGATATTTTAGATAAAGATCCTGTTACAGAAATTACAGCAGAAACAATTAATACAGAGGATAGGGTTGAGCAAGCAATTAATGCCGCTTATGATCCTTTGCAATGGAAACTAGAAGGAGCTGCAGAAACTTTTCAACAGTTATTTCAATCTGTTCGCGCAGATGACCATCATTCTCAACAAGCTAATTTTTGGGGTGTTGGTGCATCTTGGGATCAATTTACAACGATTACATCAACCAATCAAAGTATTTCTGAGCTATGGCGTAAATGGTATACAGGTATTGGAAGAGCAAATTTTGCAATGGAACTTTCTGAAGAATTTGATGGTTTTGTAACTGATGGTTTAAAAGAAAGAATTATAGCTGAGGGAAAATTTTTAAGAGGATTTTATTATTTTGAATTGGTAAAACATTTTGGAGATGTACCCTTGTTTCTAAAAGCTATTAGAACAACAGAAGATCCTTTATATCTAGAAAGAAGTTCAGTTTCTATGGTCTATGATCAAATAGAAAAAGATTTATCAGAAGCGGCAGCTATTTTACCTAAAAGAGGAGAATCAAGTGATGCTTGGAGAGCAACTTCTGGTGCGGCTTTAGGAATGTTGGCTAAAGTTCAATTATACCAAAAAAAATATACTGAAACTGTAAAAACTTGTGAGAAAGTTATGACACAAGGTTATGAGCTTGAGCCTGTATTTGCAGATAATTTTGAGTTAGAGAATGAGTTTGGTATCGAGTCGCTTTTTGAAATTAATTATGTAGATGGCATACCAAGCGAAGGTTCTTGGTCTTGGCAATATATGTTTATGTGGGCAGGAGGAAGGTATACTTCTTTTGGTAATATGATTCCAAGACAATCCTTAGTTGCAATTTTTGATGATAGTGATCAGAGAAAAAAAGCAACATTCATTTTGCCTGGGGATGATTTAAATTCACCTGGATTGGAAGAATTAGGTTGGTCTCCTGCACCAGCAGATTTTGGTTTTAATGTTGGATCAAGTGCATTAAATAAAAAATTCTTTTTAACATTTGAAGAATTAGATCCATTATTAGCCGTTAATCAATCACCAAAGAATGAAAAAATATTAAGATATGCTGATGTCTTATTAATGCTAGCTGAAGCTTCCTTAAAAGGAGGTGGAGGAAATGGTGATGCTGCATTTCAAATGGTTGTTAATAGAGCATATGGTTCAGGAAACCCTGTAATACCTGCATATAATTTAGCAAATGTAAAAGTAGAACGAAGAAGAGAACTCGCTACTGAAGGATGGAACAGATTTACAGATTTGGTTAGATGGGATGATATTCAGGCGGCTATGGATGCTGTTGGAAAGAAAGATTTTGATATAAACCGAGATATATTATTACCTATACCAGATTCAGAAATACAACTGTCTAACAATATCTTAAAACAAAACCCTGGGTACTAATTTTAAAATATTATTTAACTTAAAATTAAACAATTATTATGAAACAATTATTTAATATAAAAAATATTTTCTCAGTCTTAATGCTGATAGGTTTGTTGGTATCAATTTCTTGTCAACAAGAAAAATTTGATTATGATGTTTTAGGTACTCATTATGATGGAATACAAAATTTAGATGAAGAAGGAATAGATTGTGGTGGAAGTAGTGGTACGCCTTGTGAAGTGCCTGCTACATGTACAGATGGTGTTCAGAATGGAGATGAAACGGGTATAGATTGTGGTGGTTCGGCATGTGATGCTTGTCCAATTGAAACACCAAGAGCAGATGTGTTAGCAGATACTAGTTTACCTCACTATTTTACCTTTGAAACAGCAGATGCAGGATTTGTATTAGAGCCTTTTACTAAAAATGCTGATGGAAGTGATTATGGTCAAGGAGTAGACATAACTTATGGTGTAAATAACCCAGATGGTACGGCTAATGATTTGGTTGCTAAAATTATTAGACCTGATGATGGTAGATTTGGAGGTTTTGAAGATTATAAGTTTCAAACATTAATTGCACCAATAGATTTTTCGGTATATTATAAATGGACAATGGACGTATTTATACCAACCGGACAAGATTTTTCTGGGTCTTTGGCACCAGAAGTTGTTTTAATACTTCAAGATTATGATGCTAACTTTTTTGAAAGATGGACGGAAATACCTGTAACTATTGCTGCTGCAGATTTTGGTACTTGGGTAACTCTTGAGTTTGATGGCACAGATATTATAGGGGCTAATGGGGTAAAAATGCAAGATCAAACTACCTACAATACAATTGGCCTTCGTTTTGGAGGAGGAGGTCATAAGGAATCTGGTACATTTTATGCAAAAGATTTAGTGCCAACTACAGAAGACTTTAATGTGTCTAAAACACCAAGAGCAGATGCCTTAGCAGGTGCCAATTTACCACACTATTTTACTTTTGAAACAGTAGACGCAGGATTAGTATTAGAGCCTTTTACTAAAAATGCTGATGGAAGTAATTATGGTCAAGGAGTTGATATAACTTATGGTGTTAATAGTCCGGATGGTATAACAGAAGATTTGGTAGCTAAAATTATAAGACCAGATGATGGGCGGTTTGGAGGTTTTGAAGATTATAAATTTCAAACATTAAGTGCACCAATAGATTTTTCAGTATATCATAAATGGACAATGGAAGTATTTATACCTAATGGGCAAGATTTTTCAGGGTCACTAGCACCAGAAGTTGTTTTGGTTCTTCATGATTATGATGCTAATTTTTATGAACGATGGACAGAAATTCCTGTAACTATTGATGCGGCAGATTTTGGAAAATGGGTAACCTTAGAATTTGATGGAACAAATGCAGTAGCAGTTGGTTCAGGAGTATTATTGCCTGTACAGTCTACCTATACAAATGTTAGTTTACGACTAGGTGGTGGAGGCCATCAAGAAAGCGGAGAGTTTTATGTTAAAGATCTAATCCCTGTAAAATAAAGGTATTTTAAATTAGTTAGTCCTAAATTTAATAGGGTACTTTAAAAACGGAAGTATCCTATTGATAATTTTATAAAATTGAGTATGAGAATTATAAAGAATTTAATGTTTATTTTTTTAGCCATTTTTATTTGTGGTTGTTCAGAGAATGAAGGTATACCTAAAGAAACCTGTATAGATGGTCTACAAAATGGAAATGAAACAGCAATAGATTGTGGAGGAGATTGCAAACCTTGTATTGTGGGTGTAAAAATACCTACAGTAGGGTTTGAAGCACAAAACTCTTATGAAGGTTATTCATTATTCTGGTCAGATGAATTTAATGAAAAAAATCTAAATACTAGTAAATGGAATTATAATATAGGTAATGGGTGTCCTTCTTTATGTGGTTGGGGTAATAGTGAGTTACAACAATTTACAGACAGTAAAGAAAACTTATATTTTAAAGAAGGGAACTTAATTATTGAAGCAAAAAATGAAGCAAATAAATATACTTCTGCAAGAATAAATACAGATAATAAATTTGAATTCAAATATGGTCGTGTAGATATTAGAGCAAGTATGCCATCTGCTTCTGGAACTTGGGCAGCATTATTTTTATTAAATAAAAATTACACAATAAATGATCCAGGGTCTTACTGGCCAAGTGGGGGAGAAATTGATGTGATGGAATATTTAGGAGAAGATCATAATGAAATTTTGGGAACAGCTCATTATGGTAAAGATTTTCCAGATAACCACAGGTTTAACTCCGTTTATTTTGATGCTTTAAATAATGAATCTTTTAATGAATCATATTATGTGTTTTCGATAATTTGGGAAGAAAATCAAATTAGGTGGTTGGTTAATGATGTGGTTTACCATATAGTAAATCCAAATACAACAACAGCAAATGGGCAGCCTTACCCTTTTAATGATGAATTTTATTTTGCTTTTGCTTTATCTGTAGGTGGTAATTTACCGAGTGTAAAACCAACTATACAAGATTTTCCAGATTATTTAATTATTGATTACGTGAGAGTTTATAAAGCAAATTAATAGATAAAGAATGTTATTTGAATTTATTGGTTGTCACTTAAATAGATTATTAATTGTATTACACTTATAACTTAAAACAGTATCGTTAGATGAAAAAATCATTATTTGTTGCTTTTGTTGTTTCTTTAGGAGGTTTTTTATTTGGTTTTGATGCCGGAATTATTTCTGGTGTAATGTCTTATGCTGGTCCCGAATTTAATTTAACAGATGCTCAATTAGGTTGGGCGGTAAGCTCACCATCATTTGCTGCAATGATTGCAATGTTAGTTTCAGGCAGGTTAAGTGATATTATTGGTCGAAAAAAAATATTAATTTTAGTAGCACTGCTGTATGCCGTTTCAGCATTATTATCTGCTTTAGCAACTTCTTTTGAAATGCTTTATATAGCAAGAATGATTGGAGGGGTGGCTTTTGGAGCCGCTTTAATACTTGCGCCTATCTATATCTCAGAAATATCATCTTCAGAAAATAGAGGGAAATTAGTATCTATTCAGCAATTGAACATTGTGTTGGGCTTTTTTGCCGCTTTTTTAAGTAATTATTTTTTTAATAAGGTTTTTACTTCTGGAGAGAGTACCTTTTTAAACCAAGATAACGTTTGGCGTTGGATGTTGGGAGTTGAATTGTTACCAGCATTATTATACTTTTTTTTATTGTTTTTTGTACCAAAAAGTCCAAGATGGTTATTCCTAAAAAAGAAAAATCAAGAAGCAACTTCTGTTTTAATTAATATACACGGTAAAACTTTTGCAGAAAAAGAAGTAGTAACAATTTTAGATGGTTTAAAATTATCAGAAAATAATGAAAAGATTAGAATAAAAGATTTATTTAAACCATCATTAAAGTATGTATTGATTGTAGGGCTTACCATTGGTATACTGCAACAAATTACAGGTATAAACGCAATTTATTTTTATGCTACTTCTATTTTTAAACAAACTGGTATTGGTACAGATGCAGCTTTTGCATCCGGAATATTATTAAGTTTAACAACATTAGTATTTACTGTGGTGGCAATTTTACTTATAGATAAAATTGGAAGAAGACCGTTGCTGTTATTTGGCACTTTGGGTATTTCAATTAGTCTGTTGTTATGCGCATATGGCTTTAACCAGGCAACTTATAAATTAACTACAAAAAAGATAGCTCAACTTAAATTTCCTAGCAAAGAGAACTTACTTCAATTTTCAGATAAAACTTTTACAAATGATGTGTCATTTAAAAATACAATGAAATCTACTTTAGGAAATAAAGTGTATTTAGAAAACGAAGGAGATATTTTAGAGGTAGCAACTACCATGAATGCAACATTGGTTTTAATTGGTGTTTTAGGATTTATTGCGTGTTTTGCTTTCTCTCTAGGGCCAGTAATGTGGGTAATGTTGTCGGAGTTGTTTCCTAACTTATATAGAGGTTTAGCAATAGGTTTTATAGGATTCGTAAACTCTTTTGTTAGTTGGGTTGTTCAGTTAGTTTTTCCATGGGAATTATCTAATATAGGTAATACATTGAGCTTTTTTATATTTGGAATAATTGCGCTTATTGGCTTTTTTATTATGTTAAAAATATTACCAGAAACTAAAGGAAAATCCTTAGAAGAATTAGAAATTGAACTTTTGAAATAGAAATGAAAAATTATATAGAAAACCCAATCTTAAAAGGATTTAATCCAGACCCATCAATATGTAGAGTTGGTGATGATTATTATATTGCAACTTCAACATTTGAATGGTTTCCAGGGGTGAGAATTCATCATTCTAAAGATTTAAAAAACTGGAATTTAGTTGCCCATCCATTAAATAGAAAATCTCAATTAGATATGAAAGGAGTGCCAGATTCTTGTGGGGTTTGGGCGCCATGTTTAAGCTATAGTAAAGGTCTTTTTTATTTAGTTTTTACCAATGTAAAATCATTTGATGGTGTCTGGAAAGATACCCCAAACTTTGTGGTAACGGCAAAGGATATAAAAGGAGATTGGAGTGAGCCTGTTTATTTAAATTCAAGTGGTTTTGATGGATCATTTTTCCATGATAGTGGAAAAACTTGGTTCTTAAATATGCTAGTAGATCATAGAAAAGAAAAGTTTTTTGGGGGTATAGAATTACAAGAATACAATTTAAAATCTAAAGCTTTAGAAGGAGATGTTTTTTATTTAACAGACGGCACTAAATTAGGCTTATCAGAAGGTCCTCATTTATATAAACGTAATAATTATTATTATTTATTATTAGCAGAAGGAGGAACAGAATACAATCATGCTGCGACAATATTAAGATCTAGAAATATAAAAGGTCCTTTTGAAGAACATCCTCAAAACCCAATATTAACCTGTAAGAACGAAGAAAATCATCCTTTTCAAAAAGCAGGACATGCTTCTATGGTAGAGACTCAAGCTGGAGATTGGTACATCGTTTTTTTAATAGGGAGGCCTTTAAGTGTAAGAGGTAGGTGTATTTTAGGAAGAGAAACTGCAATAGAGGAAATAATATGGGAAAATGATTGGCCAATATTAAAATCTAAAACGAATTTACCTAGAGTTAAAATACCTATGGCAGATTTAAAGGAATTTAAATATAGTAAAGGTGATTTTCATGACGACTTTAACTCAACAATACTTCCTAAAGATTATCAATCATTAAGAATTCCTATAAACGAGAATTGGTTATCGTTAAAAGAAAGACCAGGTTTTTTAAGATTAAAGGGTAAGGAGTCTTTAAGTTCATTACATACGCAAGCAATAATAGCAAAAAGATTACAACATCTAGAAGCAGAGGTATCAACGGCTATAGAATTTGAACCTGAAAATTTTCAACAACTTGCCGGATTGGTGCTATATTATAATACAGGGCATTATCACTATTTACATATTACAACTAATGGAATAGATAAATATATTTCTATAATTTCTTGTAATAATTTTAAAACAAAAGAGCAAGATGAAAAATATATTATAACTGGAAAAAAAAGTGTTGTTTTAAAAGCAACAATTATTAGAGAGAAACTTCAATTTAGCTTTAGTTTAGATGCTGTAAACTTTAAAAATATCGGGGTAGTTTTAGATATGAGTATTTTATCTGATGATAATGTAAGGGATGGTAGCGAGCGTTATAGACCTGCTTTTACAGGAAGTTTTATAGGGATTTGTTGTCAAGATTTAAAAACGAATAAACTTCATGCTGATTTTGATTGGTTTGAATATAAAGAAATAATACAAAAAAAATAAAATTATGAATTTAAAAACGATCACACTTATTGTCTTTTGCGTCCTTTTTTATCAATGTAAATCTAACGATACAAAAGAGAATAAAGAAGATTCTTTAGAGGTTAAAAAAGATAGAAAACTTGCAAAATTTGAACCTAAAGAAGGAGTGTTACTATTTGTAGGGCAAGAGTTAGAAGCGGTTGGGGGTCTAAAAGATTATAATGATGGTTATTTAGATCATTATAAAAAACCTGCAGGATGGACGACTTATACAAGCATCAATCCTGGAGACAACTCCTTTGGTTTTACTCATAAAGGTCTAGATGGTCTATGGAGTACCGATGATTGGGGGGATAATGATTATAATGCTACTTTACAATTAGAAAGTTCAAATTTTAAAAATATGGCTCTAGCTATAGGTTTAGCTTTTGTAAATCATGAAGAAAAAATAGCAAACGGAACTCATGATAAATACATAAATAAACTTGGTGATTTTCTATTGTCTTTAGGAGATCGTCCTGTTTTTTTAAGAATAGCTTATGAGTTTGATGGAGAGCCATGGAATCATTATGATAAAAAAAATACGATAAAAGCATATAGAAGAATGGTAGATATGCTTCGTGCAAAAGGTGTAACGAATACTGCTTTTGTTTGGCAGTCTACAGGATTTATGTCTAGTCTAAATGAATTGGAAGATTGGTATCCTGGAGATAATTATGTAGATTGGTTAGGGTTTTCGTTTTTTAACGGTTGGAAAAAACAAAATATGATTGAATTTGCAAGAACTAAAGGAAAGCCTGTTTTTATTGCAGAAGCTTCACCAACTTCTTCTGATAAAATTTTAGATCCAGAAGAAAATAAAGGAATTACAAAAAAAATGAACCTTTCAAATCCACAGGAAGCAGAAATGGCATGGAACGAATGGTTTGTTCCTTTTTTTAATACAATTGATAATAATTTAGATGTTGTAAAAGCCGTTAGTTATATTAATTGTCATTGGGATGCGCACCCAATGTGGCAAAACAACCCTACCTTTAAAGGGATAGATGCACGCTTAAATTTAAGCGATACTATTAGTAAACGTTGGGTAAAGAAAATATCTGAGAAAAAATACATCCAGTCATCACCAAATTTGTATCATGAATTGTATAACAATTAAGGTAGTTTTAAAACTAGGTCTTTAATTTTTTACAACAGAAAATGTATGAGACAATTAGAACAATATTGAGAGGTAATAAGGGTTTTTTGCTCATTTATAGGTAAGTAAATAAGCAACTATATTACTCAATGAAAACAAGTTTTAACATGTATTCTTGGGTAATTTAGACTCTTATGTTTATATAATAGTTGGTCATTTAAAGTAATTGATGTGTAGAGTTTCTTAAAATTAAACTTGTTTTAATTATTTTAGTTTCAAAAATATTATCACTATCGTTGGTGTCACTTTCAATGCGCTCAATAAGTTTTTCTGTAGCTTTTTGACCTATATAAACAGCGTGTTGATTTATACATGTAATTGAAGGGTTTACGTATTTAAACAAGTTTCCATTTGTGTATCCGATAAAAGATATTTCTTCGGGAATTTTATATCCTCTAGATTTTGCAATAAACATTGCTTCTATTGTAGATTGTTCTTCTAGTCCAATAAAGGCATCTACGGTATTATAATCTAATAAGGTTTTAATTTCTGTTTCAAAATCATACCCTTTTTTTATCAACACAATTAACTTTTCATTTAATGCAATACCATTATCTTTTAGTGCCTGTTTATAGCCATCTATCCTTAACCTTACAATTCCTAAATTATCTAGTACAGAAACAATAACTATATTTTTACAACCGGTTTTTATAAGGTACTCAGTAGCATTGTATGCACAATTAAAATCATCAACAATTATTTTATCACATTTAATACTATCTGCAACCCTGTCAAACATAACTATTGGACCTGCATCTTGTATAAAATTTTGTAAATGGGTAAAATCTTTTTTAGATTGTGTTTCTTCACATAACGAAATTAAAAGACCATCCACGGTCCCTTTTTCAAACATATTTGTTGATTCAATTTCTTTTTCTAAACTTCCATTAGTTATAATAATAATAATATTGTATCCTTTTTCATTAGCAATTTGTTCGATGCCACTAAATATTTTTACAAAAAAGTGATTTAATAAGGTAGGTATAATAACACCAATTGTTTTAGTCCTTTTATTCATTAGACTTAAAGCAATACTATTGGGTTTGTAATTATGTTTTTTTGCGTATGTTTTTATTTTTTCTTTGGTACTAATACTTATTTCATGGCTATCTTTTAAAGCTTTTGAAACAGTTGCAACAGATACATTAAATTCAGTCGCAATTTGTTTAAGTGTCATTCTTTTTTTCATAGCTTATTTTTGAAATTTAAACCTTGTAAAGCTAATTTAAAGAAAATAAATACAAAAAGAGATGATTTAAAATATATGTTTTATTGAGTGTGAAAAGTAAAAATTTTAAAACCGAATCAAGACGTATCTTTAATGTTTCTGATGTTTTTTGAATTATTAGCCACTTAAAAGAGTTTTGTTTTTACTTGCTATTTTTTTTAATACTCTTTGCTTAAATCAGAGTATTAGAAATAAGAGAATGCCCTGAAAGTGAGTTGTAATTTTAACGGATACTTTATTGGTTAAAATAACTGTAGGTATAAATGTCTTAAGTGTAAGGTAAAATGTACTTTTTTTGTTTAAAATCAATCAAGTTTTAGGATTGTTTAAAAACTTAAAAACCTTGATAATCATTTGATTATCAAGGTTTTTAAATACTGTGACATTTAAATCTGTCGGGGTGGCAGGATTCGAACCTGCGACCTCCTCGTCCCAAACGAGGCGCGATGACCGGGCTACGCTACACCCCGAAAATTGATACACTCAATTTGCGAGTGCAAATATAGAATAATATTTGTATATTTATTGAAATATTAATTTTATTTTTAAAAAAATGAAGCAATTTATTTATATTCTTATCATCTATTTCGGTGTTCTTGTATCTGGTTTTTCTCAAAGTAAAGAGTATGAGTTAATTGTGCCTGATTTAACGAATCCGTGGGGTTTTACTTTTCTACCAGATAACACTATGTTAATTACAGAAAAAGAAGGAAAGCTTATTCATTTTAAAGATGGTGTAAAAATAGAAGTACAAGGTGTTCCAGAAATTTACCTTAGAGGTCAGGGTGGGTTTTTAGACATTGAACTGCATCCGGATTATCAAAAAAATAACTGGATCTATTTTACCTACGTATCATCCGAAGGAATAGGAAGTGGAGGAAATACCGCTTTAATGAGAGCAAAACTAAAAAACAATCAATTAATAGATAAAGAAGTCTTGTACAAAGCGAGTCCTAATACTACAAGATCACAACATTTTGGCTCTAGAATAACTTTTGATGAAGAAAACCATGTTTATTTTAGTGTGGGAGATAGAGATAATAGAGATGAAAATCCGCAAGATATTACAAAAGATGGAGGGAAAATATATCGGTTAAATGATGATGGTACGATACCAAAAGACAATCCTTTTGTAAAAATAAATAATGCTAAAAAAGCAATTTATAGTTATGGGCATAGAAATCCACAAGGGATGAGAATGAACCCATTAACAAAAGAAATTTGGTCTCACGAACATGGTCCAAAAGGAGGTGATGAAATAAATATTATTAAGATTGGTAAGAATTATGGTTGGCCAAAAGTAAGTTATGGCGTTAATTATAGTGGTACTAAATTTACAGATAATACTTCTCTACCAGGTATGGAAAACCCCATTTATTATTGGACACCCTCTATTGCGCCAAGTGGTATGGCTTTTATAAACAGTGATAAATATGGTAGCTGGAAAGGTAATTTATTAATAGGTTCTTTAAAGTTTCAGTATTTAACAAGATGCATATTAAAAGGAAATAAAGTTTTTAAAGAAGTAAAAATGCTAAAAGGTATAGGGAGAGTTCGCTCTATAGCGCAAGGTTTAGATGGATTTATGTATGTTGGTGTAGAAAATTTAGGAATTATTAAATTACTTCCAAAATAATATTTCAATTTTATAAACTTATTTTTCCATTGTTAAAACTTATAAACAATCGTCTTTTAAAGGAATAAAAAAGAATATTTTTGTTTCCTATAATCAAATAAATTTAATATGTCAGATACAATAGAAAAAATAAAATGTTTAATTATTGGTTCTGGTCCTGCCGGTTATACAGCAGCAATTTATGCAGCAAGAGCAGACATGAAACCTGTAATGTATACAGGAATGCAGATGGGAGGTCAATTAACAACAACAACAGAAGTTGATAATTTTCCGGGATATCCAGAAGGTACAGATGGTACTGCAATGATGACAGATTTACAAAAACAAGCAGAACGTTTTGGTACAGAAGTTCGTTTTGGATTGGTAACTAGTGTTGAGTTAAGTGATAAAGTTGGTGGAATTCATAAAGTTATTGTAGACGAATCTAAACATATTGAAGCAGAAACAATTATTATTTCTACAGGAGCTACTGCTAAATATTTAGGATTAGAAAGTGAACAACGTTTAATAGGTGGTGGAGTATCAGCTTGTGCAACTTGCGATGGTTTTTTCTATAAAGGACAAGATGTAGTAGTTGTTGGAGCAGGAGATACTGCTGCAGAAGAGGCTACTTATTTATCTAATATTTGTAGTAAAGTTACCATATTGGTTCGTAAAGATTTTATGAGAGCTTCTAAAGCAATGCAACATAGAGTTAATAAAACTAAAAATATTGAAGTTTTATACAACACAGAAATAGATGAGGTTTTAGGATCTAATGTTGTAGAAGGAGTTAGAGCAATTAACAATAAAACAAAAGAAACTACAGATATTTCTGTAACAGGTGTTTTTATAGCAATAGGACATACGCCAAATTCAGACTTATTTAAAGGAGTTTTAGATATGGATGAAACGGGTTATTTAATTACCAAAGGTAAATCTACAAAAACAAACTTACCAGGAGTTTTTGCTGCAGGAGATATTCAAGATAAAGAATATAGACAAGCAGTTACGGCGGCAGGTACAGGTTGTATGGCAGCTTTAGATGCAGAACGTTATTTAGGAGCCTTAGAATAAGTAACCTTATATTAGAGCATAAAAAAAGAGATTACATATTAATGTAATCTCTTTTTTTGTTTATTGATAATTCTCATTTCAAAATGAGCCTTTTCGGGCGATTGAAAAATCTTATTATCTTAGATAAATAAGATTATTTCAAAATTATTTTTCATTCCTTGTTTAGAAGGAAACTTTTAACAATAGTATTTTTATAATTCTTTTAAACAGTAGCAGAAGCTTTCATAGATTTTCTGTAAGTAAAAGAATTAAAAATATTTCTTTTACCAAAATTGTTCATAGATTTTGCGTTTACAAATTTTCCAAAAAGTATTTTACTAACACCAAAGTATTCGTATTTATTTCCGTCTGTAAAAGTAACTTCTAATAACATACTTTTATGATGCCAGTCTGCAACTTGAAATTCTGTTATAGTTGTTTTGTAAGCGTCTAAATTAGCTGCTTTTGTTTCTGGAGCGATGCTAACTAAAAAATGATACCCATCTATAATTTGAGTACTCATTAGATCTGCTTCCTCTTTTTTAGAGTCATCAGTAAATTTATCTGGATGCCATTCCTTTACTAAACCTCTATAAGATTTTTTTAAATCTTTTAAATCAATAGCTCCTTCTACTTTAAAAAGTTTTTTATATTCTTTAATACGTTTCATTCGTGTGTTTTCAAATTGCGTGCAAAAGTACTGATATTAAATGGATTGTAGTGCAATAAAAGTTTATTAAATTATAAATAGAATTCTTTAAACTTTAATTTCATTTTATCATAAGGTATTTAGCTCCTTTGAAAACAGTTTTTTTTAATTGTTAAAGTTGATAGTTTACTGATTTTTATCATTTTATTATCATTTCTTATTTTGCATCTTTAGAAATATCTTTAAAGCATTTTATTATGAAAACAAGCATTTCTTATTACCAAAACAAAAGTGAGTATCGTCTTTTTGTAACAAAATCATTTTCTAGTTTGGTAAAACTAAAAAAGGAAGATAATCAAACCGATTTTAATCAATTAGTTTTAAAAATTTTGCCAGAAATTAGAAATTATGTAAATCAAAGATTGAATACAGCTATAAAAAAAGGTCATTTTTCTAAAAAGAAATACAAAGCAGATGATATTATAGATCAACTTTTTATTACAATTTACGATACGATTGATGAGGTAGAAAATGAAGGTAATTTCTATTTATGGTTGTTTAAAAAAACAAATGATTTACTAGAGGATGTTATTGTTGAAGAAGAGTTTAATGAATTGTTTTTTAAAAACATTGATGATTATTCCAAGCCAGAATGGGATGAACTACAGGAAGAATTTAGTACAGATGGAGGAGGAGATTTAGTGTTGCTAGAAGAGTTAGATGATGCAACTTATAACCATAATGATTATAGCTTAGACCATGTATTTGTAGAGGATGATGAGAAAGATTTAGCTGATAAATTAGATACGCAGTTAGGTGAAGACAAAGTGAACGAACATATAGCATTAGTGCTGCACAATATGCCTGCTGCTATGCGAATTGTTTTCTATTTGTTTACAAATCAAAAATTAAAAATAGAGGAAATTGCAGAAATACAGAAAAAATCGATTCCTGAAATTGAAAAACTTCTAAGTGATGCTAAAAAAGCAATACAAAGAAGTTTGTTTAATAGATATTCTGTCGATCGTTAATGTTTTTAATTGATGTGTAAATCGTTTTTACAGCGAAGCAATTAACGGTATTGTTTATCATTTAAAATAACCAATATGTCTGTTTAAGCGGAGTTGATGCCTCTATCACTTTTTATAAGATTGATAAAAAAATGAACTTAATAAGAAGTGATTCTTTTATGTCGGATAGAGTCTTTTTGAGCATTTGTCCAATTATAGTTTCCTTCATAAATACCTTTTGTTTCCCAATCTCCATACATTGGGTTTGGCAAAACAATATATTTATTACCAAAAGAGGTATGCAAACTATCTGTGTTTTTGTTTCTTTTATCAGTAGTGCTATTTTCAAATATTGATGAAAAGTCAGATAAATTATCGCCAATAAGTAGCACTATTTCATGTGTTTTGTTCACAATACTTCTTCTTGTTCCTTTTTCACTACTGTTTGTTTTTAAAAGTACGTGAGTTTCATCAGCAAAAGGAAAATCCTTTAATTGTAGGTTTTCGATGGTTTCTTTTGTCTGTGCTGCAGATCTGTTAGAAATATAAAATACAGCTACATTTTTACCTTCTGCGTACTTAAAAAAAGCAAGGGCTCCTGGTATTGCTTCTGCTTTTTTCTGAGCGACCCATTCTGCCCATCTTTCTGATGTGTAGTTTTCATCTAGCTCAATTTGTTTGCCAGAATACGGACTGTTATCTAAAAGAGTTTCGTCTATATCTGTAACAATTGCAATAGGTTTTTTAGAGGTATTATTTGCAAGAATTTGATCTAACCTAAGTTGCGCTAAATTGTATGCTTGGTAAGTTAATGCTTTGTATTCAGCTGCATTTTGAACCCATAATAAAGATTGAATGGTATGTTCTTTAATAGGAAGGTTGCTTGTAATTTGTTGTTTTATGGTTGTAATTTGAGTTTTACACCCAAAGAATATGAATGCTGCAAAAAGAGAAAAAAATATTTTATTTTTCATTGTGGCTTCTAATTTAGAAAATATGAAAGAGTTTCAAAATTAATATAATTTTAATTATTCTATGAATATTTAGAGTATAAAAAAACCATCATTAAAAATGATGGTTTTTACAACAAACAACTAATTTAATCTAAAATTAAGATTAATTTTTTACTATATTCTGATAGTCAGTTGAGTTTGAAAGAGAATTTGAAAACTTCGACAAACTCAATTTGACATCAAGAGATTTTTAGAAGCAGTATTTGTTTTCTGCTTTTACTTTTTCTGCTATTTCGTCACGTAAATCTACAATATCTGGGTAGTTTTGGTACTTCGTAAAACGTTTTAAGCCCATTAACATCATACGTTGTTCATCACCTTCCGCAAAAGAGATAATACTTTCTTTTCCTTTTTCTTCAATAATATCTACTGCATGATATAAATATAATTTAGACATTGCAATTTGAACAGATTGTGCTTCTTTGCTAGTGCGTTTTACATTTTTCTCTGTTCTTAATATTGCTGATTCAGCCATGTAGATTTCAATTAAGATATCTGAAGCTGCAATTAATAATTGTTGATGTGATTCTATTTCTTGACCATATTTTTGAAGTGCTGCACCTGCAACCATTAAAAATGTTTTCTTCAACTTAGCAATCATGTGTTTTTCTTCAGAAAATAATTCAGAATAATCTGGAGTATCAAAAGAAGGTATTCCCATTAGGCTATTTGCAACTTCTGTTGCAGGACCTAATAAATCTACATGACCTTTCATTGCTTTTTTAATTAACATACCAACAGAAAGCATTCTGTTAATTTCGTTTGTTCCTTCATAAATACGAGCAATTCTTGCATCTCTCCAAGCAGATTCCATAGGTGTTTCTTCAGAGAACCCCATTCCACCAAAAATCTGAATTCCTTCGTCTGCACAATTTTGTATGTCTTCTGAAACAGCTACTTTTAAAATAGAACATTCAATAGCATATTCTTCTACACCTTTTAATTCTGCTTCTTGATGTGTGTTTCCTGCTGCTACTCTTAAAGCAATTCTGTCTTCAATATCTTTAGAAGCTCTATATGTAGCAGATTCACCAACATAAGCATTGGTTGCCATTTCAGCTAATTTTACTTTAATGGCACCAAAATCTGAAATAGGTGTTTTAAATTGTTTACGTTCGTTTGCATATTTTACTGCATGTGTAACAATTCTTCTTTGAGAATCTAAACAAGCAGCGGCTAATTTAATTCGTCCAACATTTAAAGCATTCATGGCAATTTTAAAGCCTTCACCACGCCCTGCTAACATGTTTTCTACAGGAACTACAGTGTCATTAAAAAAGACCTGTCTAGTAGAACTTGCTCTAATACCTAATTTATGTTCTTCCTCTCCCAATGTAATTCCATTCGGATTTTCCTTATCAAACTCAACAATAAAACCAGTAATATTTTTATCACCTTCTATACGAGCAAAAACAATCATTAAACGACAAAAACCTGCGTTAGAAATCCACATTTTTTGACCGTTAATTTTGTATGACTTTCCATCAGCAGATAATTCAGCGGTAGTTTTACCAGAATTTGCATCAGATCCAGCACCTGGTTCTGTTAAGCAGTAGGCTCCAAACCACTCACCAGTAGCTAATTTTGGTACGTATTTTTGTTTCTGTTCTTCGGTTCCGTATAAGGTAATAGGCATAGTTCCAATTCCTGTATGTGCACCAAAAGCAGTACTAAAAGAACCTGTACCAGAAGAAATATAATCACACGTTAAAACGGTAGAAACAAAGCCCATTCCCAATCCTTCATAAGCTTCAGGAACAGCTACACCTAAAAAACCTAATTCACCAGCTTTACGCATTACTTCTTCTGTAAGTGCAAAGTCTTTAGCTTCAAAGCGTGCTTTATGCGGAATGATTTCTCTGTCATTAAATTCCATTACCGCTTCCTTCATCATCTGTTGCTCCTCAGAAAAATCTTCTGGAGTAAATACATCTTCACAGTTTGTTTCCTTTACAAGGAATTGTCCACCTCTTAATAAATCTTTTTTTGATGCTTCCATATTTTATTTTTTGAATTCTAGACAACTAGATAATAGATGCTAGACTGTTTGTTTTAATATTTATTTTAGACTATACTCTAGGCTTTATTTGCTTGATTTCTAACTCAGAAACTCAAACACACCTGCAGCACCTTGACCTGTACCAACACACATGGTTACCATTCCGTATTTATTTTTCATGTTTCGTTTACGCATTTCATCAAATAATTGCACAGATAATTTTGCGCCTGTGCAACCTAATGGATGACCTAAAGCAATGGCTCCACCATTTACATTTACAATGTCTTGGTTTAAATTTAGCTCACGCATTACTGCTAAAGACTGAGAAGCAAATGCTTCATTCAATTCAATTAAATCAATATCTTTTTGTTGCAAACCTGCTTGTTTTAAAACTTTAGGGATTGCAGCAACAGGACCAATTCCCATAATTCTAGGTTCTACACCCGCAGCAGCATAATTTACTACTCTGGCAATTGGTTCTAGATTTAATTCTTTCACCATTTCTTCACTCATTACCATTACAAAAGCAGCTCCATCACTCATTTGAGATGAGTTACCAGCAGTTACACTTCCGCCAGCAGCAAAAACCGGACGTAATTTATTTAAAATAGCTGTTGAGGTTCCTGCTCTTGGACCTTCATCTTTATTTACGATATACTTTTTTGTAGCTTTTTTTCCGTTTGCATCTAAATAAGTTTCTTCAACTTCAATAGGAACTATTTGGTCTTGAAAACGATTTTCTGCTTGTGCTTTTAAAGCTTTCATGTGAGAGTTGAATGCAAATTCATCTTGGTCTTTTCTAGAAACCTTAAATTGATTTGCTACCGCCTCTGCAGTGTTTCCCATTCCCCAATAATAATCTGCATGACCAGATTTAATGGTGTCATAATTTAATTCTGGTTTAAAACCTGTCATCGGTACAGAGCTCATGCTTTCTGCTCCACCTGCAATAATACAACTTGCCATTCCTGCATTAATTTTAGCTGCTGCCATGGCAATGGTTTCTAATCCAGACGAACAGAAACGGTTTACAGTTACACCAGGAACATCCACCGAATTTAATCCTATTAAAGAAATAAATCGTGCCATATTTAATCCTTGTGCTCCTTCTGGCATTGCGTTACCAACCATAACATCATCGATACGTTTTACGTCTAAATTTGGTAATTCTTTCATCATGTGCTGAATGGTTTCGGCACCTAATTCGTCTGCACGTTTAAAGCGAAAAACACCTTTTGGGGCTTTTGCAACTGCAGTTCTGTATGCTTTTACTATATATGCTTGTTTTGTCATTAGTATTAAGATTTTAGTATAAAGAATTAAGACTTAGTAAGTGATTTTTGAAGAGAGAAATTCATTCTTGTTACTTCAAGTATTTCATTTATAATGGGTCTTACATTTTCTTCAGTAATTAAATTTAATCTTTTAGATAAATATAATTGAGTTAATAATTCATAAGAAGAACCATTTGCAATTCCTAAAAATTGCTTAAATTCTCCATTGGTATTTCTTCCTGCTCCTTCAGAAATGTTAGAAGGTATAGAAACAGCACTTCTTCTTAGTTGAGATGTCAATCCATATTTTTCCTCTTTAGGAAAATTTCTGGAAGCTTGATAACACTTTTCTGTTATATCCATTGCTTTTTGCCATATTTTCAAATCTTCAAACCTGTGCATATTAATTAGTATTAAGATTGTTAGTAATAAGAATTAAGTACAAAATATTATAGAAAACCTTTTTCATAAAGATGCTCAGTCTTAATACTTTGTTCTCAATACTTAATTCCTAAGTGGTTTCCCCGTCTTCAACATTGCTTGAATTCTCTCTAACGTTTTTCTTTCCGTACATAAACTCAAAAAAGCTTCCCTTTCTAAATCTAATAGATACTGTTCTGTAACTAAAGTAGGTTCAGATAAATCTCCTCCAGCCATTACGTATGCCAGTTTATTAGCTATTTTCATGTCATGTTCAGAAATATACTTAGAATGCTCCATAGAATCTGTTCCTACTAAAAACATACCCAAAGCTTGTTTACCTAAAACCTTAACATCTTTACGTCTTGCAGGTTGAGTATAACCACTTTCTGCCATTAATTTTGCGTGTGCTTTTGCAGTTGCTATTTGTCTGTCTTTATTAACAACAATAACATCTTTTCCTTTTTGAAGTAAGCCTAAATCGAATGCTTCATACGCAGAAGTAGATACTTTTGCCATACCAATAGTTAAGAAGTTTTCTTGCAAAACGTTTAATTCAACGTCTCCTTTTTGAAAAGAATCTGATGCTCTTAAAGCCATTTCTTTAGAACCACCACCACCAGGAATTACACCAACTCCAAACTCTACTAATCCCATATAGGTTTCTGCAGCAGCAACTACTTTATCTGCATGTAACGAAATTTCACAACCACCACCTAAAGCCATTCCATGAGGAGCAGAAATAGTTGGTATAGATGAATAACGCATACGCATCATGGTATCTTGAAAATATTTAATGGCATAATTTAGTTCATCATATTCTTGCTCTACGGCCATCATAAAAATCATACCAATATTTGCTCCAACAGAGAAGTTTGCTGCTTGGTTACCAACAACCAAACCTTGAAAATCTTTTTCGGCTAAATCTATTCCTTTATTAATACCGGCTAAAACATCACCACCAATCGTATTCATTTTAGATTGGAACTCTATATTTAAAATTCCGTCTCCAATATCTTCAATAACAACACCAGAATTTTTAAATACTTCGTTTGATTTTCTAATGTTATCTAAAATAATAAAACCATCTTGACCTGGTTTCTTTGTCTGAGATTTAGAAGGAATATCATAAAAATAAGTAGCACCTTCTTTAACTGAATAGAAAGATTTAGAACCAGAAGCTAACATTTCTGTTACCCAAGTTGCAGGTTCTGCTCCTTCAGCTTTCATTAATTCAATTCCTTTTTCTACACCAATTGCATCCCAAATTTCGAAAGGACCATTTTCCCAACCGAATCCCGCTTTCATGGCGTCATCAATCTTATACAATTCATCAGAAATTTCTGGAATTCTATTTTGAACATACGCAAACATTGCTGCAAAGTTCTTTCTGTAGAATTCTCCAGCTTTATCTTTTCCTCCAACCAACACTTTAAAACGGTCAATTGGCTTATCAATCGTTTTCGTAAGTTCTAAAGTTGCAAATTTTGCTCTTTTAGAAGAACGATATTCTAAAGTATCTAAGTCTAAAGTTAAAATTTCTTTTTTACCTTCAGTATTTACTGTTTTTTTATAGAAACCTTGTCCGGTTTTACTTCCCAACCATTTGTTTTCCATCATTTTATTGATGAATTCTGGAAGTTTAAATAAATCGTGAGCTTCATCATCAGGACAGTTTTCATAGATTCCGTTTGCAACGTGTACAAGCGTATCTAAACCAACAACATCCACAGTTCTAAAAGTAGCAGATTTTGGTCTTCCAATAACCGGACCTGTTAATTTATCGACTTCTTCAACTGTTAAGCCTAATTCTTTTACTTGATGGAATAAAGATTGAATTCCGAAAATTCCAATTCTATTCCCAATAAAAGCAGGAGTATCTTTTGCTAAAACAGAAGTTTTACCTAAAAATTTTTCTCCGTACATCATTAAGAAGTCAGTAACTTCTTGTTTACAGTCTGGACCAGGAACAACCTCAAAAAGTTTTAAATATCTTGGAGGATTAAAAAAGTGAGTAACCGCAAAATGTTTCTGAAAATCTTCACTTCTTCCTTCGTTCATAAATTGAATAGGAATACCAGAAGTGTTAGAAGAAATAATAGTACCAGGCTTTCTGTATTTCTCTAGTTTATCAAAAACAATTTTTTTAATGTCTAGTCTTTCTACAACAACCTCCATAATCCAATCTACATCCGCAACTTTTGCAATATCATCATCTAAATTACCTGTGGTAATTCTATTTGCAAATTTTTGATTATAGATAGGAGATGGTTTAGATTTAAGGGAAGCTGTGAGTGCGTCATTTACTAAACGATTTCTTACAACTTTGTCTTCGAGGGTTAGTCCTTTAGCCTTTTCTTTGTCGTTTAATTCTCTTGGCACAATGTCCAATAAAAGAACTTCAACTCCAATGTTTGCAAAATGACAAGCAATTCCGCTTCCCATAATTCCAGAGCCAATGATTGCTACTTTTTTAATTCTTCTAGTCATTTGTTTTTAAAATTTTTTGACGTTTGATTTAAAAAGAAATAAGATGTAAGACTTTTTGTATTCAGTCTAATTATCTCAGGTCATTCAGTCTTTAGTCAATTTTGTTATACTACTTTATTTTTATTGGCATTTTCGTAAATATCTTTGTCTGCTATTAGTTTGTTAATGGTAGATGTTACTTTAAAAAATCCTGCTAAATCTTCTTCAGAAACATTTTCCATTACGGTTTCATTAAACTGTATTACATACGCTTTAGATATTTTACGCATTTCTTTGCCATACTCAGTTAATTTGATGATGACACTTCTACCGTCATCTGGGTTTTTCTCTCTAGAAATAGCCCCTTTATCTTCCATCGTTTTTAATATTCTAGAAAGACTTGTAGGTTCCATTCCCATTAAAGGGCCTAAAGCTGTAGATGGCGTACCGTTTAGCTTGTCTATATTTAATAAAACAAATGCGGTAGCCATTGTACTATCATGTTTTACGGCCTGCTCGTTATACACTTTAGCAACTGCTTGCCAAGTTGCTCTGAGCTCATGATCTATCGATTTTAATTTATTCATTATGTCAAATATATAAAAATTTATTATGCATGCATAGTAAATTCAGGAAAAGTTATGCGTGCATAGTAAATTTTAACAAATAATTTAGCCTTTTTAAGACCACATACTTGTGTTTCTTAAGTTGCGTTTTTATAATTATTATCTAAAAGGAGACCTTTTGTTTTTATTAATTGAAGTCTTTTTAAATTATATTGTAACGTTTTATCAAGTTTTTATACTAATCTTTTTAAAATATGTAAGTTTGTGATTACTGAGAACTTTCAGAAAAAAATTATTAAGAGGCAATGAAAAATTTATTAGAAGTTAATAATGTTGTAAAAAATTATGGTGATTTTAGAGCATTAAATGATGTTTCATTACATATACCTAAAGGATGTGTTTTTGGATTATTAGGTCCAAATGGAGCAGGAAAAACATCTTTAATTAGAATAATCAACCAAATAACAATGCCAGATAGCGGATCTATTATTTTAGATGGAGAAGTATTGGCACCGCATCATACAGCACAAATTGGCTATTTACCAGAAGAACGTGGTTTGTATAAATCTATGAAAGTAGGAGAACAAGCTTTGTATTTAGCACAATTAAAAGGATTGAGTAAAGCTGAAGCAAAAAAACGTTTAAAATATTGGTTTGATAAATTTGATATTTCTGCTTGGTGGAATAAGAAAATTGAAGAACTTTCTAAGGGAATGGCACAAAAAGTACAATTTATTGTAACGGTGATGCACAATCCTAAATTATTAATTTTTGATGAACCTTTTTCTGGATTCGATCCTATAAACGCGCAATTAATTGCTAAAGAAATTTTACAACTTCGTGATGAAGGTGCAACCATTATTTTTTCTACCCACAGAATGGAATCTGTAGAAGAAATGTGCGATGAAATTGCTCTGATTGATAAATCGAACAAAATTTTAGACGGTAAGTTAGACGATATTAAGCGTCAGTTTAGAACGCATACGTTTCAAGTAGGCTTGCATACTGATCATCCTAAGGAAGTGGAAGCGAAATTAAAAGAGAATTTTGAGGTTTTTCCATCAAACTTTAAATTATTGAATGACAGTTTAACTATGAATATAAAATTAACAGAAGGAAATACTGCAAACGATTTGTTATCATTTTTAACAAGTAAGGGAGAAGTGCAGCATTTTGTAGAGTTGATACCAAGTGCAAATGATATTTTTATTCAGGCAATAAATAAGAACAATTAATAAAATGAGCAAGTTAAAACTAATTATACAGAGAGAGTTTATTGCAAAGGTTCGTAACAAATCTTTTATAATGATGACTTTTTTAAGTCCGTTATTAATGATTGGTATGGGGGCTTTGGTGTATTTTCTGATGCAAAAAAATGATGAGAAAGTTAAAGAAATCGTTTATGTAGATAATTCTGGGTTGTTTTCTAAAGAAGATTTTAAAGATTCTAAAACCATTCATTATACAGATTATACTGCTTTAGGAATTGAAGAAACAAAGAATAAGGTTGAAGAGGGAGATTATTACGGAGCACTAATTATCCCGAAACAAGATAGTTTAGAATTGTTGGCAAAATCGATAGAGTTTTATTCTACAGACTCCCCGGGAATGTCTGTTATGAGTTCTATGGAAAATAAAATTGAAACTAAAATTAGGCATGTAAAATTGAATAATTTTGGTATTGATATAGAAAAAATAGAAGCTTCTAAGATTAATACAGATATTAAAATGTATAATTTTTCTGGTGAAGAATCATCCAAATTAATAAACGGATTAAAAATAGGAGTCGGGGCTATTGCTGGTTACTTATTAATGATGTTTGTAATGATTTATGGTACTTCTGTAATGAGAAGTGTTATTGAGGAAAAGACAAGTAGAATTATAGAAATTATTGTTTCGTCTGTAAAACCATTCCAACTAATGTTGGGTAAAATTTTAGGAAATGCCTCTGCCGGTTTACTGCAGTTTTTAATTTGGGGTATTATACTATCTGTTATTTTGTTTGTTGCTCAGTCTGTTTTTGGAGTAGATATGGTAGAAGTACAATCTGCAAGAATACCTGCGGAACAAATGGATGCTGTACAACAAGCAACAGCAGGAGATAAAGGTCAGATGATTGTACAAGAAATTCTGAAACTACCAATTTTAAAAATGTTTGTGTTATTTATTTTTTACTTTCTAGGTGGTTTTATGTTGTATAGTTCTTTATTTGCAGCTGTTGGTGCTGCTGTAGACAATGAAACAGATACACAACAATTTATGATGCCAATAATGTTACCTCTTATTTTAGGAGTTTATGTTGGTTTTGCAACCGTTATAAATGATCCTCACGGATCTATTGCCGTATTGTTTTCTCATATTCCGTTTACAAGTCCTATTGTAATGTTAATGAGAGTTCCTTTTGGTGTTTCTTGGTATGAATTGGTAATTTCTATGGCATTATTGTTAGTCACATTTGTATTTATGGTTTGGTTAGCAGCTAAAATTTATAGAGTAGGTATTTTAATGTATGGTAAAAAAGCTACCTATAAAGATTTGTATAAATGGCTAAAATATAAAGGATAATACTAGTTTTAATGAGAAAAATATTAGATTTTATAAATTCAAACTATGTAATAACAGATACTTTTAGTATCAGTATTCTGGATGTTCTTATTTTGACAATTACTTTAACAACTGCTTCTGTAGTGATAAGATTGTTCAAAAAAATAGTTAATAGAAAATTACTGCCAGAGAATGAATTAAAGGTTAGAAGTATTTTTTCTTATTTAACTTGGATTATCTATGTAGTTATTTTTTTAGTAACTATAAGTAAAATGGGGGTAAACTTAACGGCACTTTTTGCAGCATCTGCAGCACTTTTAATTGGTGTTGGTTTGGCTTTGCAAACGTTATTTCAAGATATTATTTCGGGTGTTTTTATAATGATTGATAAATCTGTGCATGCTGGAGATATTATTGAGTTAGAAGGGAAAGTTGGTAGAGTAGAGGAAATAAAATTAAGAACCACTAGAGCGGTTACCTTAAATAATAAAGTATTAATAATCCCTAATCATTTATATTTAACCAACAGTTTGTATAATTGGACACAAAATGGCACTACCACAAGAGAATCTGTAAAAGTTGGAGTTGCTTATGGTAGCGACGTACAATTGGTAAAAGAATTGTTAATTAAAGCTGCAAAATCTCACCCAAGTGTTTTAGTTAGTCCACCAGTTTCGGTGCTTTTTGAAGATTTTGGAGATAGTTCGTTAAACTTTAAAGTAGTATTTACACTTGCAGATAGTTTTAAAGCACAATATCCACAAAGTGATATTCGTTTTGAAATAGATAGATTATTTAGAGAACACAATATTTCAATTCCATTTCCTCAAAGAGATATTCATGTTTATTCTAATACGCAAGGACTTGTTAAATAAGGATTAAAATGAAGAGATGTATAATTGTTTTAGTATTATTTGTTAGTTTAATAACAAATGCACAGTTAACAGATTTGGCTAGAATAGAATATTCTTTTATTCCTAAAAAAGAATCTGATGATCAATATACTAGAATTAGAGCGTTGTTTAATTATCCTATAAAAATAAAAGAAGATAGTTATTTAATAATTGGTTCAGAATTTAATAGAATTTTTTTAAATTTAAAAGATGAATATCCTTTTGATACCTCGTTATTAGAAAACATTAATGTTATTGATTTAAATTTAGCATATACTCATAAAATGAGCGATCATTGGAGAGTTGCTTATAGTTTTACGCCTAGGTTAGCTGCAACCTTAACCCACAAAATAACAAGCGAAGATTTTTTTATTAACGGAGGTCTTTTTTTTATAAAAGATAGAACAAAAGATAAAAGCTTAGCAAAACCATATCGTTTAACTTTGGGCTTAACCTATAATACAACTGCGGGTATTCCTTTTCCATTACCATTAATAAATTACTTTAGGCAAGTAGATGAGAAATGGTCTTATACGGTTGGTGTGCCTAAAATGAATGTAAAATACAAAATAAACCCAGTAAACAGTCTACAATCTTTTGTAGGTTTAGATGGTTATTTTGCACATTTAAAGACGCCAATAATTATAAATAATAAAGAAGCAGACAATATATCTTTATCTGTATTGGTAGCAGGTTTAGGCTATGACTATCAGTTTACAAAGCATTTAGTGTTATTTGCTTATAGTGGTTACACTGTTAGATTGAGTAATGTTTTAAGAGATAAAGACAGAAAGAATGTATATACTTTAGATAAAGTAAATGCGTTTTATTTAAGAACAGGTATTAAATTTAAAATATAATGTCAAAGATTTTAATTATAGAAGATGAAGCTGCTATTAGAAGAGTTTTAACAAAAATTATTTCTGAAGAAAATGAAACTTATCATGTTGAAGAAGCAGAAGATGGTTTGTTAGGGATAGAGATGATTATGAATAATGATTACGATTTGGTTTTATGTGATATTAAAATGCCAAAAATGGATGGTGTTGAGGTATTAGAAAAGGCGAAGAAAATAAAACCAGAAATTCCGATTGTTATGATTTCTGGGCACGGAGATTTAGACACAGCTGTAAATACAATGCGTTTAGGTGCTTTTGATTATATTTCTAAACCACCAGATTTAAATAGACTTTTAAATACAGTTAGAAATGCTTTGGATAAAAAAGTATTGATTGTAGAAAATAAAAGGTTGAAGAAGAAGGTTAGTAAAAACTACGAAATGATTGGTGAAAGTGCGGCAATTTCTCAGATAAAAGAGATGATTGAAAAAGTAGCACCAACAGATGCAAGAGTTTTAGTAACCGGACCTAATGGAACAGGAAAAGAATTGGTTGCACATTGGTTGCACGAAAAATCAGATAGATCTAAAGGTTCTTTAATAGAGGTAAACTGTGCTGCAATTCCATCAGAATTAATAGAAAGTGAATTATTTGGTCATGTAAAAGGTTCTTTTACCGGAGCAAATAAAGACAGGGCAGGTAAATTTGAAGCAGCAAACGGGGGAACTATTTTTTTAGATGAAATAGGGGATATGAGTTTGTCTGCACAAGCAAAAGTATTACGTGCTTTGCAAGAAAATAAAATTCAGCGTGTTGGTTCTGATAGAGATATTAAAGTAAATGTTAGAATTGTTGCTGCGACTAATAAAAACCTTAAAGTTGAAATAGAAGAAGGTAGATTTAGAGAAGATTTATACCACAGGTTAGCGGTTATCTTAATTCAAGTTCCATCTTTAAATGATAGAAGAGAAGATATTCCGTTATTAGTGGATTTTTTTACTGATAAAATTTCTGTAGAACAAGGAACTCCTAAAAAAGCATTTTCATCTGCTGCCATAAAGTTATTACAAGAATATGATTGGACAGGTAATATACGAGAATTAAGAAATGTAGTAGAGCGTTTAATTATTTTAGGAGAAAAAGAAGTCTCTGCAAACGATATTAAGATGTTTGCAAGTAAGTAGCTTACGTAGTTTCTAATAAGCTAATAATTTCTGTAAAACCTTTTGATTTTGCAATATCTAAGGCAGATTTGTTTTCTTTGTCTTTAAGAGATAAATCTGCATTTTGTTTCAATAAAAATGCCACCATTTTTGGTTGATTATACATGGTTGCAAAAATTAAAGGTGTATAACCAAGATTATTTTGTACGTTAATATTTGCATTATTTTTTAAAAGGAGTGCTGCTATATCAGTATTTCCTTTAAAAGCAACACCTAATAATGCAGTGTTTCCTTTTGCATCACTATAATTTACATTTGCCTTGTTATTAATAAGGGCTTCTGCAATTTCTATTTTATTAAAATAGGTTGCAAAAACTAATGGTGTAAAACCTCTTTTATCTAGTCTATTTGCCAATTCTGGAAACCTTTTTAAAAGTGTTTCTATTACATCGATATTTGCAGATTGAATTGCTTCAAAAAAAGTATTTAAAATATTCATAAGTAGTGTGTTTATTATAAGAGACTGTTTAAAAAGCATTAAATCTTGTCATGCTGAATTTGTTTCAGTATTTTAACTTACTGAAATTCAATCTTCATAAGAATCTGAAATAAATTCAGATTGACAAAAAAACGTGCTTTTTAGCCAGCCTCTTTTTTAAAATTAATTATTTAACATCAAATCTATCAGCATTCATCACTTTTGTCCAAGCTTTTACAAATGCATTTACAAATTTTTCTTTATTATCATCTTGCGCATATACTTCCGCGTAAGAGCGTAAAATAGAGTTAGAACCAAATACTAAATCTACACTGGTTGCAGACCATTTAAAAGTATCCGTTTTACGGTCTCTAATTTCATATAAACCTGCACCAACAGAATTCCAAGTATTTCCCATATCTGTTAAATTTACAAAGAAATCATTGGTTAAAGCACCTTCATTATCTGTAAAAACGCCATGTTTAGTTCCGTCGTAATTAGTACCTAGAACTCTCATTCCTCCAATTAAAATTGTCATTTCTGGAGCAGTTAAACCTAAAAGTTGTGTTTTATCTAACATCAATTCTTCCGGACTAACAATGTACTCTTGCTTTAACCAGTTTCTATATCCGTCTGCAATTGGCTCTAAAGGTTCAAAAGAGGCTGCATCTGTCATTTCATCTGTAGCATCTCCACGACCAGCAGTAAAAGGAACAGTGGTATTAAAACCTGCATTTTTAATTGATTTTTCTACACCAACATTACCCGCTAAAACAATGGTATCAGCAATACTAATTCCAAATTCTGTGGCTATAGGAGTTAAAATACCTAAAACTTTGTTTAATCTTTCTGGTTCATTACCAGCCCAATCTTTTTGAGGAGCTAAACGAATACGAGCACCATTTGCTCCTCCACGCATATCAGAACCTCTATAAGTCCTTGCGCTATCCCAAGCAGTAGCAACTAATTCTGGTATCGTTAAATCGGTATTTGAAATTTTTTCCTTAACTAGGTTTACGTCATATTCTTTCTTTCCTTTAGGAATTGGATCTTGCCAAATTAAATCTTCAGAAGGTACATCCGGACCGTAATATCTAACTTTTGGTCCCATATCTCTGTGCGTTAACTTAAACCAAGCACGTGCAAACGTTTCAGAAAAATATTGGTGATCTTTACTGAATTTCTCACAGATTTTACGATAAATAGGATCTACTTTCATCGCCATATCTGCATCTGTCATCATAGGATTTGAACGAATAGAAGGATCTTCTACATCTACCGGTTTATCTTCTTCTTTAATATTAATCGGTGCCCATTGTGTAGCTCCTGCCGGACTTTTTGTTAATTCCCACTCATAACCAAACAAAAGGTGGAAATAACCATTATCCCATTTTGTAGGTTCTGTAGTCCATGCACCTTCTATTCCACTTGTTACCGTATCTCTACCAACACCAGATCTGGTAGGGTTAGACCAACCTAAACCTTGGTTTTCTGTAGGGGCTGCTTCTGGTTCTGGGCCTAATTTACTAGCATCTCCATTTCCGTGTGCTTTACCAACTGTATGACCTCCCGCAGTTAAAGCCGCTGTTTCTTCATCATCCATTGCCATACGAGCAAAAGTTTCTCTAATATGTAGCGCTGTTTTTGCAGGGTTAGATTTACCGTTAACACCTTCTGGGTTTACATAAACTAAGCCCATTTGTACAGCTGCTAATGGGTTTTCCATTGTGCTAGGATCTTCTACATCATTATAACGCTCATCACTTGGTGCTAACCATTCTTTTTCATTACCCCAATACGTATCTTTTTCTGGTTGCCAAATATCTGGCCTACCAAATGCAAAACCATATGTTTTTAAACCCATAGATTCATAAGCAATGGTGCCAGCCAAAATAATTAAATCTGCCCAACTTAATTTGTTCCCATATTTTTTCTTAATCGGCCAAAGTAAACGTCTTGCTTTGTCTAAACTAGCATTGTCTGGCCAAGAATTTAAAGGCGCAAAACGTTGGTTTCCGCCACCTCCACCACCACGTCCATCACTAACTCTGTAAGAGCCTGCAGAGTGCCAAGATAAACGAATCATTAATCCTCCATAGTGTCCCCAATCTGCTGGCCACCAATCCTTACTATCAGTCATTAATTTTGTTACATCTTCTTTTAAAGCATCAATATTAAGGCCCTTTAGCGCTTCATGATAATTAAAGTCTTCACCAAGTGGGTTTACTTTTGTGTCATGCTGATGTAAAATATCTAAATTTAAAGAATTAGGCCACCAGTCGTTATTTGTTTCATTCGTAGTATTTCCTCCGTGAAAAGGACATTTAGAAATATCTCCAGAAGTATCTTTTAAGTTTTCCATTATGTATATATTTTAAATTTTATGTTTTAATTTTCGACAAAACTACAATATGTTTTTAAATAAATTTTATCTATTGTTTTTATATTAAAATAGTTAAAAACTATAAATATAGTTTTTTTTAAAAGCATTATTTTTTTATACAGAATATTTAGTATAGCGTTAATCTATTTACAGCTCTTTTAAGTATAGTAAATAGTTATAGTGATATCAAAAGTTACCATTATAATTTCTACTTTTTTTTTTCTTTATTTTTATCTTTGTACCAGTAAAAATTAGAACATTAATAATTATAAAATTTATATAGAATGGCAACAGCAGTTGGAAAAAAATTCCCAGATTTAAATGTAGACGCAATGAATGAAATGGGTGATACATTTAAAGTTAATGTATTAGAAGAAGCAGTAAATAACAAAAAGAAAGTGTTATTATTCTGGTATCCAAAAGATTTTACATTTGTTTGTCCTACAGAGTTACACGCTTTTCAAGCAGCTTTAGGAGAATTTGAAAAAAGAAATACCATTGTAATTGGTGCTTCTTGTGATACTCCAGAAGTTCACTTTGCATGGTTAAGTACTTCTAAAGATAATGGAGGTATAGAAGGTGTTACATACCCAATTTTAGCAGATAGTAACAGAAATTTATCTTCTATCTTAGGGATCTTAGATATTACCAATGAAACTTTTGATGAAGCTTCACAAACAATTCAAGTAGAAGGAGATAATGTAACTTATAGAGCTACTTATTTAATTGATGAAGAAGGAACTGTTTTTCATGAAGGTATTAATCACATGCCAGTAGGTAGAAATGTAAATGAATTTTTACGTTTAATTGATGCTTATGCGCACGTACAATCTCATGGAGAGGTTTGTCCTGCAAACTGGGAAGAAGGTAAAGAAGCAATGGCTCCTAATGCAAAAGGAACTGCTGCATATTTAGCATCTAACTAAAAAATAAATTGTTAAAAGGAAAAAGTTCGTGTGAATTCGGGGGAATGAGCACGGGCTACTTTCCTATTATATATTAAAATATGGTACAAGAATTAAGTCAAGATAATTTAGCAAATATAGTTGCTGACAATAAGAAAGTAGTAGTACAGTATGCTGCAACTTGGTGTGGAAACTGTAGAATTATGAAACCAAAATTTAAAAAATTATCTTCAGAAAATGAAGAGATGGTTTTTGTAATTGCAGATGCAGAAAAATTTCCTGAAAGCAGAAAATTAGCAGATGTTAGTAATTTACCAACATTTGCCACTTTTGTAGACGGAAAACTTGTAAACCAAACACAAACAAACAAGTTAGATGTTTTAAAGGAACTTGTAAACGAAGTTGTTTAATTATGAAACTACCTGTAATAAAACATTTAACTAATTTTATCGAAGAAAACGATCAAGATTATGTGTTAGAAACAATTGAAACTTTAGAAGCTTTAACAGAAGTTCCTTCTTTAAAAGATGACGAATTAGATGTTATTGGCGAGATAATTTCTAATATGTATGGTGCTCTTGAAGTTGATAAAATGGTAAAAGATGGTACACCAAAGAAAGAGGCGTTAAATACTTTTATGAAACGTGTTTTAGGTTCTATTGATAAATAAATAGTAACTATGTGTAGTGTATAGAATCTCAAGTGAAAGCTTGAGATTTTTTTGTTTTATAATGCCTGGTAAAGCGTAATAGATTTTTTTTATTTTCTGATATTGTTTTACGAGAGATGTGTTATTCGATTTATTATAACAGCTATAGAAATTTGTTTTGCAGTTGTGCTGTAACCTCATTTCCTCTATAAATGGCACCTTCCATATAACCACCGTAACTGGTTGAAGTTTCTGAACCAGCAATTATAAATTTACCTTTTAGAAATTCTTTCTGATAAACGGAATGTCCATTATTAAAATGTGGATTGATAAAATTGTTGTTTTCAAAATTTAAAAAACCTTCTTTATTCCATACTTTTTCTTCATAAGAAAGATAGTTTAGTCCATCTTTACCAAAGAATTTAAAGAGTTGTTCTTGTATTTTTTTCTCTCTATTTTCTTTTGATTCATTTGACAAAGCACCATTTAAAAATCCCATTAAAGCAAAACGGTTATTCTCAAAATTAGAATGATCGTACATTTCTGTAAACGGACCAACATTACTATACCCAACACCAGATAAACCTTGTTCTTTCCAAAACGGAGTTTTATAAACGATTGCAAATTTTATAGAATCTTTCATCCAGGTGTGTGTGTTATTTGCAATTTGTATGAGCTTTGTGTCTAATTCTGAAGTAAATAAAACTGAATTCACTAATAGTTGAGGTGGAATTGTAGAAACAACTACATCAGCAATAAATGCTGATTTTTCGGTGCTTACTTTTATACCCGTTTTAGTATCGTCAATTTTTAAAACTTTCTCGTTTAATTGAATTTCATCTTCAGTAAAATCTTTTATCAATTCGTCTAATATTGTTGCCGTTCCTCCAACAATTCTATAACTAATTTCTTGGTTTTTTGGCACTTTAAAACGCTGTGGTAAATTGTTACTTGCAGATTCAAACAAAGCGTCTCCATTCATATTTTGTTCAAATAAAGAGATGTTTAATTCTTTACAAACTTTTAATAATGCTTCATTATACCTCCAAAGCCAAGTTGCACCTAATTCAACTTTTGTATCATTTACTTTTTTAGTGTAAACTCTACCACCAATTCTATTGTTGGCTTCTAAAATTTGGATTGAAAAGCCCGCTTTTTTTAATTTATAGCCTAAATAAATACCTGAAATTCCTGCGCCAAGAATAATAATTTTTTTCTTCATTTTGATAAAAGAGAACCTTACTTATTTAATTTCGATTTAATAAAAAGACCCATTTCTTCACCCCAAACTTTATAAGTCAATTCTGATGGATGCACGCCGTCACTAAAATAAATTTTAGAATTATTTGTAGGTAAACTATGTTTTTTACTCCAATTTTTTAGCGTGATAACTTCATTGTAATAGAAAACGTTCTTTTTACTTTTAGTTATTGTCTGTAATCTCTCTCCTAAAATCTCTACCAAATTACCTATTACAAACTTTATAGGTTTTGTAAATGCAGGAAATTCTTTTATCGGAGGCATGTTTGTAAAGAATAGAGGAGTACCAGGAAATTTATTTTGTAATAAATTGATGAGATTTTCTATTGAATCAGCCCATTTTTTTGGGGAATTTAAGGTAAAGGCATCATTACCTCCCATACCTATAACAATAATATCTGTGGAAGTTTCTTCAATTTTAGGAATAATTTTTTCACAAACTTTTGCTAGAGTATAGCCACTTCTAGCATATACCCGCCAATTTATATTACTTTTTAAATTGATTGCGAGTGTATTTGATAAAGAACCGGTAAATCCATTTTTATGGTAGTCTACACCAACACCCGCAATAGTACTTTCTCCAATAGAAAGTATATGTAGCGTTTTATTAAAATTACCATTAACATAGCCTGTAGGTTCTTTTGCTTCGGGAAGTTTTGGTACTTTTTTTCTAATGTTTTTACCTTGAAAATATAAAAAGGGTAGTAATGGTACAGAAACTAATGCGCCTAAAAAGTATTTTACTTTATTCTTCATCCTTTTTTGCGTCATTTACTTTTTTAATGATGGCTTTTAAGCGTTCTCTATTTAACTGTTTTTCTAGCTTCACCTTATTAATTTTCTGATTCATCAATTTAGTGTGTTTTGCTTTATTAACAGAGTTTTTAGCTTTTCCTTTCCCTTTTTTTGGCATATTGTTAAATTATAGGTTTATTATTTTCTGTGGAATAACCACCAGTTCATATCTCTACTTAATTTAAAACCTAATTTCTCATATAGAGGAATTGCAGCATTCCCTTTATTGGTATGCAAGATAGGTAGTTTTTTTTCTTTTAATATTTCTTTTGTTGTATGATATATCAGTTGTTTAGCAAATCCTTTTCTTGTATAATCTGGATGTGTAACGACAGAACTAATTTCAATAAAATCATCAGTTTGCATTCGTTGTCCTGTAATAGCAACTAGTTTATCGTCTTTAAAAATACCAAAGAATTTCCCCATTTCAAAACCTTTCTTTTGATAAAAACCTGGCATCACCAACCAAATTAAATCATATACTTCATTTATGTGTTCTTGTGTTAATAACACAATATCTTCTGTAATTTCTACAGCTATTAAGTTCTCTAATACCATTTGGCATCCGTTTATTTTTTTCTCAAGAACTACATACCTATCATCTATTGTAGGGGTATCTTTTTCTGAAACTAAAAAGAATTTTTCTGCAATTTTAGAATGGGCTGTTAAAGCATTGGCTGTTTTTTCGGCATCAAAAAAAGAGCCAAAAGAACAGGTCTCTGCCTGATAGAACTGCACGCCATCATACTTTAATAAAGAGGTGTTGTGGGTTTCATTTAATGAATACCAAACAGGGTTTTTTAGTTTTTGTTCTAAGTCTTTCATCAGAAATAAATATATAAAAAAAAGCTCACAAACTGCGAGCCTTTTATTTTGTTTCTCGTTTTAAAAAAGTATTATAATTCTTTTTTAAATAGTTTAGAGTTCTCTGTAAACTGAGTTAAAAATATTTTAGCGTCTCCGTATACTTCAGTTTTGCTTTTATCTGAAGCTTCTATAGTAATACTTTCTGAAGCGTTTATAGTAATCGTAGCTGAGTCTTTTATATTACTTGTGCAAGTAGTTGTACTTAGTTTTTCTCCGTTTAACGCTGAGTTTTCTAGTGTAATTGCATTAAATAAATTAGCCGTTCCTTCAATATTTAAAGTAGAATTACCAATCATTCTTGTGTTTAAGTTTTCTGCTTTAATAATCATATCTACCTTACAAGATTCAGCTAAATCTAGGTCTACATCTTTACTTTCTATATTTAATTTACTTTTAGATCTCAATTGAATTCGAGATTTATTATTATTTAAGAGCTTAAATCTATCAGCTTGTATCTTTAAATCTGCTATTCCATAATCGTTTATTTTAAGTAACATAGAGGTTGTTTTTATGGTACTTAAAGACTCTATTTCTGCATCATCATTTAAAGTTATTTCTTTTAATGCGTCTTTATAATTTAAAGTAATATTTAATTTTTTTGCTTTTAACTTTTTATCAGTAGTTATTGTTAAGATAGAGTCTGTAACACTAAAAAGGATATGTTTATGTAGGTTTTTATCAGTTTCTATGTCTATTGATGAAGACATATTAGAGATTGCTAATTCAACTTTAAAATCATTATTTATAACCACACTATGAAAAGGAGCTAAGTCTGTTTTTATCTTTGATATTAATCTATTTCCTTTTATTTTTTCTTGACTATAAGTTGTGTTAAATAAAGCGAATACTAATATTAATAATAATGTAGTTTTCTGTTTCATATTTTTTCTTGCTATAAAAATTAAAAACCATTTCAAAAAAATATTGAAATGGTTTTTATTATAAAAATTAAGGTAAACCTTAAGCTAACATTGTAACCGGGTTTTCAATAAATGTTTTTAATGTTTGTAAAAATTGAGCTCCAACAGCACCATCTACAGTTCTGTGATCTGATGTTAGAGTCAAGTTCATTGTATTACCAATAACTATTTGTCCGTCTTTTACAACTGGTTTTTGTACAATTGCACCAACAGATAAAATAGCTGAGTTAGGTTGGTTTATAATAGAGTTAAAGCTACCAATACCAAACATACCTAAGTTAGAAACCGTAAAAGTACTTCCTTGCATTTCTGCTGGAGCTAATTTTTTATTTCTAGCTTTACCTGCTAAATCTCTTACACCTGCACCAATTTGAGTTAAACTCAATCCGTCTGTATGTTTAATTACCGGTACTAATAAACCATCATCTACAGCTACAGCTACACCAACGTGTATATGACTGTGATAAATTGTATTTGCCTCGGTCCAAGAAGTATTAACTTGTGGATGCTTTTTTAATGCCATTGCACATGCCTTAACTACCATATCGTTAAAAGATACTTTAGTGTCTGGCATTGCATTTATTATTTTTCTAGATGCCATTGCATTGTCCATATCAACTTCAATATTTAAACTGAAATCTGGAGCTGAGAATTTAGAGTTACCTAAAGACTTAGCAATTGCTTTACGCATTTGAGAATTCTTAACTTCTTCTGAGTTTTCTACACCAGTAGCAGCAACATTTGCAGTAGTAGGAGCAGCCTCAACTTTAACCGCAGGAGTATAGTTTTCTATATCTTTTTTAATGATTCTTCCGTTTTCACCAGAACCCTTTACATCTGCTAAATTAATTCCTTTATCAGAAGCTATTTTTTTAGCTAATGGAGATACAAAAATACGTCCGTTAGCTGTATTGTTTGTAGTAGAAACAGTTTTAGTTTCTTCTACTTTAGCAGCTGGTTTTGTTGCAGCCTTTTCTTCTGTTTTAGCAGCAGGAGCAGTTGTGTTTTCTGTAGCTGCTGATGCATTACCTCCATTAGCAACTAGTGCAGAAACATCTGTTCCAGCAGGGCCAATAATAGTTAATAAGCTATCTACAGGAGCAGTTTCTCCTTCTTGTACACCAATGTAAAGAATAGTTCCTTCATAGAAACATTCAAATTCCATTGTTGCTTTATCTGTTTCAATTTCAGCAAGCATATCACCTTCAGAAACTTCATCTCCAACTTTCTTTAACCAAGTTGCAATGGTTCCATCAGTCATTGTATCACTTAAACGCGGCATTGTAATTACTTGCACTCCTTCTGGAATTGTAGTAGATTCTGTAGCACTTGTTTCTGTAACCGTTTCTTCTTTTACTTCTTCAGTAGTAGTTTCTTCCTTTGCAGGTTCTGAACTACCGTTTATAATTGCAGAAATGTCTTCACCTTCTTCACCGATAATCGCTAATAATACATCAACAGGAGAAGTTTCTCCTTCTTGAATACCAATATATAAAAGAGTTCCTTCATAGAAAGACTCAAATTCCATTGTTGCTTTGTCAGTTTCGATTTCGGCTAAAATATCACCTTCCTCAATTTTATCTCCAACATTTTTTAACCATTTTGCCACAACACCTTCTTCCATGGTGTCACTTAGTCTGGGCATATTTATAATTGTAGCCATATCTTAACTTATAAAAGGATAATCTTCTTGTTCATAAACCATATCATACATTTGTTCAGGTTCTGGGTAAGGAGAATCTTCTGCAAATTGCTCACATTCTTTTACTTTTACTTTTACCTCTTTATCTACTGCAGCTAATTCTTCTGCGGTAGCATACCCTTTTTCTAAAATAATGTCTTTTACTTGCGTAATAGGATCTATTTTTTTGTACTCTTCTACTTCATCTTTCGTTCTGTAGTGTTGTGCATCAGACATTGAGTGACCTCTATATCTATATGTTTTCATTTCTAAGAAAGTTGGTCCATCACCACGTCTAGCTCTATCTAAAGCTTCGTCTATAGCTTCGGCAACTTTAATAGGGTTCATTGCATCTACTGGGCCACAAGGCATTTCGTATCCTAAACCAAGTTTCCAGATATCTGTATGGTTTGCTGTTCTTTCTACAGAAGTACCCATTGCATATCCATTGTTTTCACAAATAAAAATAACAGGTAATTTCCATAACATAGCTAAATTAAAAGCTTCGTGTAAAGAACCTTGTCTTGCAGCACCATCTCCAAAACATGTTAATGTTACACCACCAGTATTATTGTATTTATCACCAAAAGCAAGACCTGCACCTAAAGGAATTTGACCTCCAACGATACCATGACCACCATAAAAACGGAATTCTTTTGAAAAAATATGCATAGAACCACCCATTCCTTTAGACGTTCCAGTAACCTTTCCATATAATTCTGCCATTACACGTTTAGGATCTTCTCCCATACCAATTGGTTGTACGTGGTTTCTATAAGCCGTAATCATTTTGTCTTTAGATAAGTCCATTGCATGTAATGCACCTGCTAAAATTGCCTCTTGCCCATTATATAAGTGCAAGAAACCTCTAACTTTTTGTTGAATGTAAACAGAAGCAAGTTTGTCTTCGAACTTACGCCAAAAAAGCATGTCTTTGTACCAATCTAAATAGGTCTGTTTGGTGATTTCTTTCATTTTTAGTGATATTGTTTGTTTTAAGGTTATTAAAATTTACTCTTTCAATAACCAGTCACAAAAATAACTGTTTTTGATAGAATAAAAAAACTAGATTAGTTTAAAATAAAACAAAATATTTTAAGAGTATTATTTGTCTTTAGCTATTACTATCGTGGCTTTAGCGCCAGTTGCTAAGTTCCATTCATTAGAAGAGAGTAGTGTACCGGCGTCATTATATACCTTAAAAGCGGCTGTATTTGGTCCGGATGTACCTTGGTTTAGTGCTTTAAAGGCAATTTTATTAATACCAACTTCTAAAGGGATATTAAATTTTTGATAGCTTCGTTTTAAGGTAATGTTATGTACAACGGGTACGTCGTTTACAAGTATAGTAACCATGTCTCCATCAGGATATTGAAAATCTCTGCAAATAATATTTACACTTTTAGAGTCTGTTCTAAAACTACCTAGATCTTGATCTATTACGGGGTAAATATATTGACCGTTTATTTTTTTAAATGCTTTTAAAAAACGCTCTTCTCTTTGCTTTTCTTGTGTTATAATACCTTTATTATTAAGGTCATTTTCTTCCTTTTGCTTTTTTAATTTATCATTTTCTTTGTCAAAAGCATTTTTAAAACCATCGTTTCCTTCTAATTCTAATGCTTTCGGTTTTGTAACTTCTTTAGAGTTATTTAAAACTACTCCTTTAATTTTGCCTTTTTCTCGGGTTCCAGAATTAGAATCTAATTGTGCAGATAATTGAAATACAGTGAATAAGGAAATGGAGAGAAAAAGAAGAAAATTATTTTTTGTTTTCATTATATATAATACTTTCAAGCATTTATGCAAATATAATGCCGATTTTTAGTGAAGCTGTTTCTATTTTGTTAAAAATTCTTATTCTATTGGGAAATTAAAGTAGGTATTAGGAAAAGGTTCATTTCTTAAAGTAAAATGCCACCATTCGTTTTTATAAGGTCTAAAATTATTTTTTATCATTATAGTACGGAGTAGCAACCTACTTTTTTGTTGTTCTGGAGTGATGTTTTTTGGTAGGTAATGAGATTTTATGCCAAAAAAATCATACGGACACCCCATGTCTAATTCTTTACCTGTTTTAATATTTATAATTGTTAAATCTACGGTGCTTCCTCTTGAGTGTCCAGATCTAGAGGCAATATAACCTCGTTTAAATAATTGAGATTTTGGTGTATTTGGATAATACGCTTTTTTCATTAACGTATCTTCTAGTACTTTAGCCCATTTAACAAAATGGTTTACTGCTTGTTGTGGTCTGTATGCATCAAATATTTTAAGACTCAACCCTTCTTTTTGTAGACTCTGTTGTATTTTAGTTAAAGCATTTGCAGAAGATTTAGTAACTATAATACAATTTTTATGATAGCCATCAATGGGTTTCCCTATAAAGTTATTGTTTCCTAAATAGCGCAATTCTTTTTCAATAGTTTTATCAACATCAGATAAATAAACAAAACCATCTGGAAGGTTTTGTGAATTTACAAAGAGTGTACTTAAAATAAAAAATAGTGTTATTAATCTTTTCATCTCATCAAAAATACATAAAAAAAATACCTGAGAAATATTTCTGCAGGTATTTGTTTAAAGACTATCTAATTTTAATGTACGGGTTTGGTGTTGTTTAATTAGGTAATAATACCGTATCTATAGCATGTATTACTCCATTATTTGCTTGTACATTGGTTGCAATTATTGTACTTACTCTATTTCCTTCGTCCGTTAAAGTTGCTCCGCCAGTTACATTGGCAGTTAATATTTCTCCGGAAAGAGTGGTAAGTTGCAAGGCATCACTTAATGCTGTGTCTTGTGCATTTATACCTGTTAATACATGTGTTTTTAATGTTGCATCTAAAGTACTTTTTGGTATTTCTGCCAATGTTGTAAGTTCCAATTCACTTAAAACAGCTACAAAAGCATTGTTAGTTGGTGCAAAAACGGTATAAGGTGCAGTTGTGCTAGTTTCTGGTAAAGAGAGTATACTAACAAAATCGGTATCTAAATCGCTTCTTGTAAGTGCTTGAACTAGTATTGAAAAGTTTGGGTCTGCTGTAGCAAAAGTAACTACAGTAGGTAGGCCAATTACTTTATTAATAATATGTACCGTTCCGTTGTCTGCAGAAATATTTGGTACCGTTACTGCAGATGATCCGTTAAATAAAACCCCATCTTCTGTATTAATATAAAGAGACATAGCTGTGTTTGAAGCAGCACTTGTTGCTTTTGTGCTTGCATAACCGGTAGATAAATCTGTAGACTTTAAGCTACCGTCTATTACGTGATTTAATAGTATTTGTTGTAAAACAGGTACCGGGACGTCCTCTACAGAGTTAAAATTATTTTCTGTTAAAAATTCAGAAAAAGCTTCATTGGTTGGCGCTAATACTGTAAAAGGTCCAGGTCCGCTTAAGGTAGTTGCTAATTCTGCCCTTTTTACTGCCGCGACTAAACTACTTAAGTTTCCATCAATGGCTACATCTACAATTGTATTTGTTTTAATTACGGTCTCATGATCGTTATCATCACTACATGAGATTAGTACTGCTAATAAAGTTAAAATGCTTAAAAATTTTGAAATTGTTTTCATTCTATGAGTGTTTATGGTTAAAATATAAAACTGTTTAACAAAAATAGGTAAATATTAAACAGTTTTATATTTTATTTTGTTAAAGTTTTTCATTAAAAGATTAAACAAAAAAGAAGTTCTCAATAATTACTTACTTAAACTAGCTTAAAAAAGTCTAATTTTGTGTTTAATAAATGAATTAAATGAATCAAACTACAAATACAATTCTAATGATTCGTCCTATTAATTTTAGGATGAATGAGCAAACTGCTGTAAATAACTATTATCAAAAAGAAATTGATAATATACTTCCATCAACAATAAATACAAAAGCACAACATGAGTTTGATACTTTTGTAGAAAAATTACAGAGTTTTGGAATTCATGTAATTGTTGTTTCTGATACCAAGGACGCTGATACACCAGATGCTGTTTTTCCTAATAATTGGATTTCTTTTCATGAAGATGGTACTGTTGCTATGTACCCAATGTTTGCAGAAAATAGACGTTTAGAAAGACGAGAAGATATTTTAGAAGAGTTAGAAAAGGAGGGGTTTTTAATAGAGAATATAGTAGATTATACTTCTGCAGAAGAAGATCATGTATTTTTAGAAGGAACTGGAAGTATCTGTTTAGATAGAGTTAATAACAAGGCATATTGTGCACTTTCTCCTAGGGCAGATGAAGAATTATTTATAGAGTTCTGTGAAGATTTTGAATATACACCAGTAGTTTTTACGGCAAATCAAACAGTAGACGGTAAAAGGGCAGCAATTTATCATACCAATGTTATGATGTGTGTGGGAGAAACATTGGTTATTATTTGTTTGGCTTCTATTGATGATAAATCTGAACGTAAAAATGTATTGAAGCATTTAAAAGAAGATGGTAAAAAAGTAATTGACATTACAGAAGAACAAGTAACCAACTTTGCCGGAAACATGTTAGAGGTTCATGGTAAAGATGATGAACGTTTTTTAATTATGAGTCAAGCTGCTTTTAATAGTTTAACGCAATCTCAGAAAGCACAAATTAACAATCATTGTAAAATTATTTCTAGCCCTTTAGATACTATTGAGTTTTGTGGAGGTGGTAGTGCACGTTGCATGATGGCAGAAGTTTTCTTGCCTAAAAAATAAGGCTAGCTACTAATTAAGTATAAAGATACTAGGCAAACGCAAGGTTGATAAAGGAATTATAAGAATCTTCTTTACAAAACTTTGCGTTTTTTTTATTAAAAAAAAAACAATTTAATCTTCTCTATGCATTTACTTCTCCTTGCTATTGCTCCTGCAACCATCATTATATTATATATTTATTTTAAAGACAAGTTTGAAAAAGAGCCTATTTCTTTTTTATTTAAAAACTTTCTTTTAGGAGCAACGGCAAGTGTGTTAATTACTGTAATTCTTGGTGGTTTTGCCGCAAGGTTTCTTCCAGTTACTGATGCAACAAATATATTTCAACAATTTGTTAAGGCATTTATAGTAGTTGCCTTGGTAGAAGAGTTTTCTAAATATGTAATTGTAAAATATTATGCACAAAGAAATAAAGAATACAACGAGCCTTTTGATGGTATTGTTTATGCTGTAATGGTTTCTATGGGTTTTGCTACCTTAGAGAATGTCTTATATGTTTTTCAACACGGAGTTTCAACCGGCATATTAAGAGCATTTACTGCGGTTCCGGCACATGCTACATTTGCCATTTTAATGGGGTATTTTATGGGGAGAGCAAAATTTTCTAAAAATAGAATAGTTTTAAACATAACAGGTTTGTTTTTTGCAACACTTTTTCATGGAGCGTATGACTTTTTTCTGTTTATCAACTTTATTCCAGGAATTTCTATAGGTGCATTTATTTCTTTAATAATTGGAATTCTACTTTCTAGGAAAGCGATAAAGAGCCATCAAAATAGTTCTGTTTTTAAATTTTTAATCAAAAAGAAACCCCAAAACTAAGTCTTGGGGCTTTTTAATAACTTATTTCCGTTAGAAAGAATTATAAAATAGAACTTATTTTACTTTTCTAAAACTTCATCAACTACAACTCCGGTTGTTCCGTTTGGTGATTCTATATTTAATAAATTAGCAATCGTTGGTGCAATGTCTGTAATATTGTATCTTTTAGATGATGAACCTTGTTTTATTCCATTTCCATAGAAAATAATTGGTACATGTGTGTCATAAGAATAACCAGAACCATGGCTTGTGCCTGTTCTTCCGCCAGTTAAAGTAGCTGGATTGGGTATCATTAAAACATCTCCAGATAATTTTTGATTATACCCGTTTTGAAGCGAATTTAATATACCAGAAGAAAAATGTGTTGTTTGTAAAGTTCTTGCAGTTACTGCTTTATAGATTCCATCAAAATTAATTATTTCATCCGCTAGTTTTTGAGCAACCGTGTTTACTTCTAAACCTAAAGATTCTACTTTATCTTTATCTAAAAATATTTGATAGTTAGAAACGTTTTCAATTAAATCTATAGAATTAAAATATTTTTTAGTGGTTTCTAAAACAAAATCCCTAAATTTTGTCATCTCTAAATAATGAGCAGGTATTTTTAAAGACTGTAAATAAGCTGGTACATGAACTGCTGCGTGATCTGCAGTTAAAAATAATGTGTAATTATCTTTTCCAACTTGTTGGTCTAAAAATTGAAATAAATCGGCTAAATCTTTGTCTAAACGTAAATAAGTATCTTCTGTTTCTATGGCAGAAACTCCGTATTTGTGGCCAATGTAATCTGTAGAGGAATAACTAACGGATAAAAAATCTGTGTGTTCACTTTTACCTAAATTTTCACCTATAATTGCAGCCTTTGCAAAATCTGTTGTATATGTATTACCAGCAGGTACAGTTTTTATTAAATCGAAATTTCCATTTCTAGAGCGTAAGGCTTTTAGGTTTTTAGGGAAAGTTGGAGATTCTTGACCTTTTAATTTTCCTTCATAAATATTATCATCAACTCTACTACTTGTGTATGTTTCTATATCGTAAAGTGTTTCCCAAGGTGTGTTCAGGTATTTATCTGCCTTGTTATTTCCATTGAAATCTTTTACCCATTTAGGCAATTCATTCATATAATATGTACTGGTAATCCAAGTATTAAAATTACCACCATCATACCAGTAAGCTGCATTTGCAGTATGACCTGCGGGTAAAATTGCAGATCTATCTTTTATAGAAACACCAATAGTTTTACCAAACATATTTTGAGCCAAATGTAATTGATCTGTTATGGTTGATGTATAAAGTCTTTTAGGAGATTTTTGTCCATATTTACCTTCATTACCAACCGTTTTGTAATTGTTGTCATCTACGCAGTAAATAGATTCTTTTTGGTATTTATCATACCAATTGTTAGAAATAATTCCGTGTTCGCTTGGTGTTGTTCCTGTATAAATAGAGGTGTGCCCAACTGCAGTATAGGTTGGTATGTAGTTGTAATGAGCATTTTCTAAAGAAAACCCATTTTGTAAAATTCTATTAAATCCGTCTTTTCCATATCTATCAGAATACCTAGTTAAATAATCGTACCTCATTTGGTCGATAACAATACCAACTACTAATTTTGGTTTTTTATTTTGCGATGATATTTTGCTGTTTCCTAAACAAATAAATAGACAGATAAAGCTAAAAAGTAATTTGAATTTCATGAGTAGATATATAAATTATAGGTCAAAAGTAATTATTTTTTGTTTTGAATTGGTCAATTCAACCTAGTATTAATGATAATTTAATACTTTAGCACAAAATTAAAATGAATGGGTTACCTAGAACATATTGGTAAATATTTTCTGATGTTAGGTCGTGTTTTTAAAAGACCGCAAAAGGGAAAAGTTTTTTATGAAGCTTTGGTAAAAGAGATTGATGAATTAGGCTTAAAATCTCTAGGGATTATTATGTTTATTTCCTTTTTTATTGGAGGTGTAATTGCATTACAAACGGCTTTAAATTTAGACAATCCTTTTATTCCAGAATCTTTAATAGGTTTTGCCGCAAAACGTTCTATTATTTTAGAATTTGCTCCCACTTTTTGTTCAATCATTTTGGCAGGTAAAGTAGGTTCTTATATAACATCTAGTATAGGTACTATGCGTGTTACAGAGCAAATTGATGCTTTAGAAGTGATGGGAATAAATGCTTTAAGTCATTTAGTACTGCCTAAAGTGATTGCAACTGTTTTCTTTTATCCTTTTTTAATATCATTAGGGATGTTTTTAGGAATTTTAGGAGGATGGGTTACAGGTGTTTTATCTGGACTTTTTTCTGGTGCAAGTTATATTGAAGGAATTCAAACAGATTTTGACCCTTTTTTACTAGCGTATGCGATTATTAAAACTTTAGTTTTTGCATTTTTAATTGCTACTGTACCTTCTTATCATGGTTATTATGTAAAAGGAGGTTCTATAGCAGTAGGGAAAGCAAGTACGCAAGCTGTAGTTTGGACTACCATTTTAATTGTAATAGCCAACTATTTTTTAACTCAAATGCTTTTAACCTAAAATATGATTGAAGTAAATAATATACACAAAGGTTTTGGAGAAGCAAAAATATTAAAAGGTATTTCTGCCACTTTTCTACCAGGAGAAACTAGTTTAATCATTGGAGAAAGTGGTTCTGGTAAAACAGTGTTTATAAAGTCTTTAATAGGCTTACATACACCAGAAGAAGGTACTATTTCTTTTGATGGTAGAATAAATACTCAATTTACAGAAAAAGAGAAACAGCAATGGAGGCAAGAAATTGGTATGGTTTTTCAGGGAAGTGCGCTTTTTGATTCTCAATCTGTAGAAGATAATGTGATGTTTCCTTTAAAAATGTTTACCAATCAATCTCAAGCAGAAATGTTAGAGCGTGTAAATTTTGTTTTAAATAGAGTTAATTTAGAAAATTCTAATAAAAAGCTGCCAGCAGAATTATCTGGGGGAATGCAAAAAAGAGTTGCCATTGCAAGAGCAATTGTTATGAATCCTAAATACCTTTTTTGCGATGAACCAAATTCTGGTTTAGACCCAAGAACATCAATTGTAATTGATAATTTAATTCAAGAAATTACAGATGAATATAAAATTACAACCGTAATTAATACACATGACATGAATTCTGTAATGGAAATTGGAGAAAAAATAATTTTTTTAAAAGAAGGTCAAAAAGCATGGCAAGGTACTAGTGAAGATATTTTTAAAACTGACAATGAGGCGGTTGTGAGTTTTGTGTATTCTTCTAATTTATTTAAGAAAGTAAGAGAAGCTTATTTAAATGAAAAAAAATATAAATAGATTTGTTTTATCTAAAATAAAGTATATCTTTGCAGCCGCTTAAAAGGAAATAAACGACCTGGTAGCTCAGTTGGTAGAGCATCTCCCTTTTAAGGAGAGGGTCCTGGGTTCGAGCCCCAGCCCGGTCACAAAATTTAAAAATTTCATAAATATTTTGAAGTTTTTTTATTAAAGTAATTGCATCGAGAAGCGTTGTTTTTTCGAATTTTAATTAAGCGTATCTTTTAGTCATTAAGATAAAATAAATGACCTGGTAGCTCAGTTGGTAGAGCATCTCCCTTTTAAGGAGAGGGTCCTGGGTTCGAGCCCCAGCCCGGTCACATTAAATTAAAAGCTTCACAGAAATGTGAAGCTTTTTTTATGCAAAAAAAGTTAGGGGCTGTTTAATTGTCAATTTTAAATTTTTGTATCTTTCCCAAGTTAATAAGAAACTTAATTTTGATGGAAGAAGAAAATAAGGTAGTTGAGGAAAAGGTAGATCAATCTAAGCAAGGAATGAAAGATGAAGCTAGAGGTTTGCTCTTTAGTATCAGAAAATATTTAATAGAACTTTTAGATTTTAGACACGATACAGACCATGAAGCTACCATGGAGGCTATTAAAGCAGATATACCTTTTAAGGGTGCTACTGCTTGGATTCTTATTTTTGCGGTCTTTGTGGCTTCTATAGGGTTAAATGCTAATTCTACTGCAGTTGTTATCGGTGCCATGTTAATATCGCCCTTAATGGGGCCTATTTTGGGAATAGGAAGCGCTTTTGCAATTAATGATATTGAGGTGTTTAAAAAATCATTAGTCAGTTTGGCAACGATGATTACTTTAAGTTTACTTGCTTCATTTGTTTTTTTCTATTTCTTTCCATTAAGTGAAGATACATCCGAATTGTTAGGGAGAACAAAACCAGATATTAGAGATGTATTAATTGCCTTTTTTGGTGGTTTGGCTTTAATGGTTGCAAGAACAAAAAAGGGAACGGTAGCTTCTGTTATTTTTGGAGTTGCTATTGCTACTGCATTAATGCCGCCCTTGTGTACTGCAGGGTTTGGTTTAGCAAAAGGTTTTTCTGGAGATACTGTTGGTTTTACCTATGCTTTAGGAGCCATGTATTTGTTTACAATTAATACCATTTTTATTGCTTTGGCAACATTTATTGTATTAAAACTGTTAAGTTTTCCAATGCATAAATATGCGAATGCAGCAAGAAGAAAACGATATGCTACTATTGCAACGGTAGTAGGTATTGCTGTTATGATTCCTGCTGTTTACACTTTTTTACATGCCTTAGAAGAAAGTAGGGTAAATGCACAGTTAAAAACGTTTGTTAAAAATGAGGTAATGACCATTGATAACTATCAATTAATTGATGAAGATTATGATTTTGATACTAAGGTTTTAAAGCTAAATTTCTTTAACGAAGTAACTGCTGTAGAGAAAAACATGTTAGAAAGCAGTTTGATTAATGATCCGAGATATGATCGCTTAAAAGAAGTGAAAATTAATATTAAAGGAAGTGATACTAAGAGTTTCGAATTAATTACTACAGCGTATACAGAAAAAAGAGAAGAGTTGAATGAAAGTAAAAAGCGAATACAAGAACTTGAAGATAAGATTATTGAGCTAGAAGGTATCATTTCTGGTTTAAATATAAGGATTGAAGATGATGCGCTTCAAAATGATAAAAAAGCAATTGCTTTTAGTAGAATTTCTAAAGAGGCAAAAATTCTATATAGTGAAATAGAAGAAATAGGGTTTTCTAAAGTTTTATTTTCTAAAGATTTTATAAATATAGATACCATTCCTACGGCAACAGTAAAATGGAATTTAAAAGTGTCTGATACTATTATTCGTGTAAAAGAAAAGAAATTACGTACTTGGTTGCAAAAAGAAATGGACTTAGATACGTTGTTTATTAAAAGAGAAAGATAAGCTTTAAGGAGCTTTCTAAAAGTTTTGAATATTGTCATACTGAACTTGTTTCAGTATCTTAACGTATCTATATTCATAAGAATCTGAAATAAATTCAGATTGACAAAAATCACTTGTTAGATAATCTCATTTGTTAAACGAATTACTCTATAATTGATGTTATTAGGGTAAATAAATTCTAACCGTTTTTGTAAAACTCTATTTCTACATTTTGGTTGAATAGATATACTTTTTTATTGCTCATATTCATGCATTCATATCGGGTTCTACGTTTGTTTCCTCTTTTGTAGATGGTGTTTTTAAATACAAATAAACTGCCAAAAGGGATGTCAAAAATAAAATGTTTGCCCGTTTCTGCTACATTTCCTCTTAGCGCTAAAGATAAATCGGCATCTGTATCTGTGCTTGCTTTAGGGTTTTTAAAATATCTTGCTAAAAAAGGTAGCATTTCTATAGGGTAAATTTCTGGACGTAAAAAAGGCAGCATTAAATGCTGAAAAACCATTTTCCACTCTTTACCATGAGGCTGTACGCGTCCAAATTTTTGATGTGTAACATGATGTGCAATTTCATGCACTAGCGTAAGTAAAAACTGATATTTATTAAGGTTATTATTTACTGTAATTTGAAATCTTCCGTCTGGTAATTGCCTAAAATCACCATGTTTCGTTTCTCTCTGGTTTACAATTTTTAGCGTAAAAGAATGCTCGTTTATTAGAAATTCTATAAACGGAATTGCTTTTAAAGGAACGAAATTTTGATAATTTGAATTCAATTTTTAAGATTGCTTACGGCGTTGTTGTTGAAACTTGTAATACTCTTCCGTTATAAAATTTATTTCCAGTTAAAGAGAAATCAAAAATATAATTAGCCATTTCTGAGGCAGATGTAGGTGCTTCATACCCTGGGAAAGCTTCTTCTAGCATTTCTGTTTGTACAGCTCCTAAAGCCAGAACATTAAAAGCTATTTGTTGGTCTTTATATTCTTCTGCCAATAATTCAGATAGCGTAATTACTGCGCCTTTGGCAGATGAATATGCTGCTAATCCAGGAAACTTCATACTTCCTTGAATTCCGCCCATAGAGCTTATAGTAACTACATGACTTCCTTTTTGCATAAACGGAATCATTAATTTTGTGATCTCTGCAACAGCAAAAACATTTACTTTGTAGACTTCTAAGAAATCATCCGAAGATAAATCTGTAAAAGGTTTGTTGATTAATTTACCAGCGTTATTGATTAAAATATCAACTTGTTTCCAATTATTTTTAATATAATCGGTTACCTTTTCTAAATCTGAATTCACAGATAAATCAACAGAAAGTAAAGTGATATTTTTATGATTAACCTCAGACAGTGGTTTTGTGTTTCTAGATAAGGCCAACACATTATGTCCGCTTTCTGCAAATTGTTTTGCGAGTTCAAAACCAATTCCTCTGCTTGTACCTGTAATTACAATGTTTTTCATTTCAATAAAAAAATTTGAACGAGCAATTTACTCATTTTTTCAAACATTTAAACTCAAAATCATTACAAATGAAACCTGCAGTAGTTTAATTTAGATCTCCAAGGGTTTTAAAAAACATTAAGGTTTATCTGTGTTTTTTAATTAGAAGTAACGAGTAGGGCTTATAAATAAATTATTTAAGTAATTCCTGTAAAGGTAGAAACTTATAATTCAATATATTTAGAGGCTACTATAATCTCATAAAGGTTAATTTCACCTAATAGCAGAAATATTTACTCTTCCGCATCAAAAGTAATGTGTTGGTAAGCACCAATATCAGGATTTGTAGTTCTATCAACACCTAAAATATCCGTAGAAAAAGAAGTTGCTTTTGCTTTGTTAATAGCATTAGATTCTTCTCCAATTATAAAATCACTCTTTTGAGTATTTCTAAAATGAGCATTTCCATTTATGATGTTGTCTTGGTAAAAAGTATTTGTAAAATCTAGTTCGGTATTGTCTTTAAAAGCATCATTATTATCAGTAAATTTAATCATAGAATTACTAACGGTATAATTAAATATTCCGCCTCCATCAACTTTATCTAAGATAAATTCTATGTTGTTATTTCCATCAAAAATACAATTGGTAAAATTTGCTGCATGTAAATTTCTTGTTTCAATAATTTCTTGTCCAGTTTCATTGGTATAAGTAAGAAAATTATTGATTAAAACAGCAGGTAATTGACGTATACTATTGTTCCAGTAGTTTGCAAATGTAGAATGGGTAAAGTTATAGGTCCCTCCAATAGTTGCAGCTAAAGAAACCTGACCTGCAGCGCCAATAACTACATTGTTACCTGTAATATTTGTTTCTCTACCTAAAATTCCATAACTAGAATGGTTATAGATTTCTGTGTTTTGTAATTTTAAAGTTGGGGTAGAAGGAGTGCCAATACTATCAACCAAAATACCTATTGTACCATTTTTAATAATAGTATGGTTTATTTCATTGTCTTTACTTCCTGCACGCATCCAAATAGTACCCCATTGTCCGGCAGTTTCACTAAAAGAATGTTCTAAACGGTCTCCTTCAAAAACAACTTTTTCAGTTAAAGTTCCGTTTACTTTTAAAGTAGCTTTATCATCTACAATTAAACCAGAATTATCATGAAAATATACTTTTGCTCCGGCTTCAATAGTTAGTGTTTTATTTGCTGGTACTGCTGCAAAGCCGTAGATAACAGTTGGTTTTATATTTGTAATTGTTAATTCTGTGTCTGTTAAAAATCGGCCTTTTAAAGTGGTTGGCTCTCCGTTTAAAGTTAGGCTATCAATTTTCATAGTAACGGCATCTTTACCCGGATAAATAAAATTAGCATCTTGTACTAAAGTGACTAAATCTACATTTTGTTGAGAACTACCAGAGTCAAATAAAATTTTGTCTGTGTAAAGCGGGTTAATAACATTACTAGCATTTATAGTTGTTTCTACAAAAATAAAAATACTGTCTTTGGCAAGAATATCTATGTTTTTAAAATCTTTTCCAGGAATTCCATCAACATTTAATCGGTAGTTAGAATTTGTACCGTTTTCTAGTTTAATTTCTGGAATTGTAATGGCATTTTGCCCTCTATTATATACTTTTAAATTATACGTTGCAGAGCCAATGTTTGTAAATATAGTGTCTAAAAAAATGGTGTCTTTAGAGAATTCTAATTTTCCAGAACTAAGAGTTGTATCAAAATCTTTTCTACAAGAACCTAAAGAAGCAACAATAATAATTAAGAAGAGGTATATAGTGTATCTCATGTTGTTTTTATAAAAAATCACCACATAGAAACATAGTATACATAGCACTATGTTGTCTATGTTTCTATGTGGTAAAACTTGTTTTTATTTTTAAATCTTAAAATGTATTAGAGTGATAACTTTTTAATACCTCAATTATTATTTTTTAATTAATTCAATTTCAAATAATTTACCCCAATGTTTACCTGTTACAAAAAGACGGTTATTCTCTTCATCATAAGCAATACCATTTAAAACTTCATCATGAGGAACCAATTTTTGCGTTTTTTCCATTTCAGCATGTAAGCCTTTTAAATTTGCAATACCTTCTACAACCCCAGTTTTTGGGTTTATAACAACAATAGCATTTTGCTGATATTTATTTGCATAGATTTTTCCTTTAATCAATTCTAGCTCATTTAAATCGGCTACCGCGTATTTGTTTGTGTACACTTGAATCGATTTTTCTTCTTTTAAAGTTTCCGGATCTAAAAACCAAATTTTAGAAGTACCATCAGATTTAATTAATTGAGTTCCGTTATGTGTAAAGCCCCAGCCTTCTATACTTTTATCATAATTAAACTCTTTTTCTTGTTTAAAAGTATCTAAGTCGTACACAAAACCTTTTTTTGCTTGCCAAGTTAACCAGTAAATTTTATTGTTAAGAATGGTCATTCCCTCGCCAAAATACTTTTTATCTAAATCTATTGTTTGTAAAACTTTACCCGTTTCAATTTCAACTTTTCTTAGTGTAGATTGTCCTCTACGTCCTGTAGTTTCATACAAAAAACCATCATGATATTCTAAACCTTGTGTGTAGGCAGTTTTATCATGCGGATATTCATTTATAATTTTATAGCCATATACAACAGGTGCTTTGTTTGCTAAAACTTCAAAAAAACTATTTTCCTTTTTTGTCTTTTCAGCATAAAAAACTAAGGCAGAAACTTGGTGTTTTCCAACACCTAATTCAGTTGTGTTAATAGAAATAGTATTTCCATCTGAAGAAACCTCATTTCCATTCACAAAAAACTGAACACTTTTTATAGCTTTCTCTTGTTTCTCTTTTAAAGTAACTTCAATATTAGAATTTAAAGCGACTTGTTTTTTATGCTCTAAGCTAAATTTATAGACATCAGAGCAAGATGTAATTAGCAGAAAACACGCAAAAAATGCAACAAGTAAGGTATTCTTTTTCATTTTTGTAATTTTTTATATTTATTTTTAGTCTTTTTACTTTTTAGAAAAGTGATGAAAAACCACTATTCATCAACGAAATCTGATGTAAAAATAACGAATGTGATTGTTAGACCAAATAAAAACAAAATATTTATTTGTTAATTAAAAAATATAGTTAAATTTGCATCCTCAAAATAGTAAATAACAACTATTTAGAGAATCGAGTAAGCTTTACCAACTTCACTCATGCAAACATAACATTAAAGTATTAAAATATAATAAAATGAGAAAAGGAATTCATCCAGAAAATTACAGAATGGTAGCTTTTAAAGACATGTCTAATGAAGATGTATTTTTAACACGTTCTACAGTAGACACTAAAGAAACGTTAGAAGTTGATGGTGTTGAGTATCCTTTAGTAAAATTAGAGATCTCTAGAACATCTCACCCTTTTTACACTGGTAAATCTAAACTTATTGATGCTGCAGGTCGTATCGATAAATTTAAAACGAAATACGCAAAATTCAAAAAAGAGTAATTCTTTTAGAATTTTCAATATATTTAAAACTCCAACATTTATTTGTTGGAGTTTTTTATTTGCCTTCAACTTAATTTCTATTAATTTATTTATAATTTTAATAATTTGGGCGTTACCTAAAGGTCGGGTTTTACGCTACAATCTTTTTTTAACTTGTTATTTCTAAGAAAGTTTTTTGCTTTCTGCAGCAATCTTACCTTTCTAAAAACAGATTGCTTCGTTCCTCGCAATGTTATTATAATAAAAAAAGGATTTCCACTGCAACCCCTAACGCAAAATATTTGTAAGGGTTGTTGCTAAATTTCGTACTAAATAAGTGTTTTTAACATCGTTTAAAACAACTATAATTATATTAGAAATACAATCCTTTTTATTTCTTAGTATATGATGTCTGCAAAAAGAGTGTATCAGTAAAAAAATAAATTAAATAGATAGCTTCTAAATAAAGGCAAAGGCGGCTTTTTATGTTGTAAGGTGTTTTGCTATAAGTACATATAAGATTGATATGTCAATAAGTTTTATGTTGCATTTAGATGTTGTTCTGGCTAGAGAAAACAACTTATATATTGGTCTAGTTTTTGTAGCAATGCAACATAACGGTTTTATAAAAGCGTTGGTGTAGAAAGGTGAAAATGTACTTGTAAAATAATGATTTGCTGTTATATGAAAAGTAGTTGTTATAGATGTAAAAAAGAGAGGGATTTAATTGGTTTAAAAAGATTTTATTATAGTAAATAAGAAGCGTGTATTTTATGAAAAATTTTGATATTGTTATTATTGGAGGAGGTCCTATTGGTATTGCTTGCGGACTGGAAGCTGAAAAAAAAGGCTTAAGTTATGTTATTTTAGAAAAAGGACCTATTGTAAATTCTTTATACAATTATCCCGTAAATATGCAGTTTTTCTCTTCTTCAGAAAAGTTAGAAATAGATGAAATTCCTTTTATTAGTAAAGAAAATAAGCCAAGAAGAAGTGAAGCTTTAGAATATTATAGAAGAATTGCTTCTTCAAATAAATTAAATATTAAGCTGTTTGAAAAAGTAATTTCTATTTCTAAAGTAGAAAACAAGTTTACTGTTGTTTCAGAAAAAAATAGCTATAAGTCTACAAATATTGTAATTGCAACAGGTTTTTATGATCTTCCGAATACATTAGAAATTCCTGGAGAAGACTTACCAAAAGTTTCGCATTATTATAATGATCCACACTTTTATTCTGGACAAAAAGTAGTTGTTATTGGCGCTAGTAACTCATCTGTAGATGCTGCTTTAGAGTGTTATAGAAAAGGTGCAGAAGTTACTATGGTTATTAGAGGTGCAGAAGTAGGACATCGTGTAAAATATTGGGTAAAACCAGATATTATTAACAGAATAGAAGAGGGAAGTATTAAAGTATATTATAATAGCAACGTTAAGGAAATAACAAAAGAGACGGTTGTTATTCAAACTGAAAAAGGGGTGGAAACCTTACAAAACGATTTTGTTTTGGCACTAACCGGTTACAAACCAAATTTTATTCTTTTAAATAAAATAGGAATTACTTTTTCTAATGATAATAGTAAAATTCCTACTTATAATGATGAAACTATGGAAACCAATGTTAGTGGTGTCTATTTAGCGGGTGTAGTTTGTGGAGGTATGGATACGCATAAATGGTTTATAGAAAACTCTAGAATTCATGCAAAAAAGATTGTTGCTGATATAGTGGGCAAGTAATTTTTTTCATTTTTAAAGAACCTGATATATATAAAAAGCCTTCACATTTAATTGTTAAGGCTTTTTAATTTTAGTATTGAGTTTTTTATTAAAATAATTTTTTATAATAATCTGCAGCCATTCTTTGAGTTGTAAACTCCGGAATAACATCATCCATTGCTTTAAATACTATTTTTTGCCAGTTCTTAGGAGCGTCATAATACGTTGGCAATACTTTGTTTTCTAAAATATTATATAAATTATCAGTATCTAACTTATCTTGTTCGTACGTTGGTAATTTATAATCTAGTGCAGGCAATACAAAACAGTTTTCTTCGTCTTTTTTAAATTCTGGAATCCAACCATCATCTGTAGAAACATTTACAGAGCCATTCATAGCAGCTGTCATTCCACTTGTACCAGAAGCTTCACGTGTAATTCTAGGCGTATTTAGCCAAACATCAGAACCGCATTTTAATTTTCTAGACAAGTCTATTTCATAACCAATAAGTACGGCTAAATTTGGTTCTTGTTTAGATTGATGTACTAAATGGTTAAAAGTGTCTATAGCACCATAATCAAACGGATATGGTTTTCCTGCCCAGATAATTTGTACAGGATATTTCTCATTATTAATTAATTTTTTAAAACGATCGTAATCGTGTAAAAGTAAATCGGCTCTTTTGTAACCCGCAAAACGTCTTGCCCAAACAATGGTTAATACATTTGGATCTAACTTTTTTCCGGTCTGTTTATACACCTCTTCAAAAAGTTCACTTTTTAATTCAGATTTTTTCTTTTTATAGGCAGTAACATTACCTTTTTTCCAAGAATTTTTGATCGTTTCATCTTGCCAAAATTTCTGATTTTGAGCATTTGTAATCGGAATTATTTTACAAATACCTTCATAATCTTTCCACATATCGTTAGCAACAATAGCATGAAGTTTAGAAACACCATTTGCTTTTCTAGCCATTCGTAAGGCAGATATGGTATAATTAATCATGTCTCCATTGACCATTTCTTTGTATAATTCTTCTTCAGAAAGAGATCTGCCAAAGAAACCACATCTGTTTAAAAGACGCGCATCGCGTTCTTCATTTCCAGCTTTTTCTGGGGTGTGTGTTGTAAATACCATTTGTTCTTTGGTTACTCCTTGGTCTTTTAAATAATAAAAAGCTGGTAAAGCATGTCCTTCGTTTAAATGATAGGTGTCTGCGCCTCCTAAGGCTTCTACAACTTTAGCTCCCGCAATACCTAAAACAATACTTTGTGAGATTCTTGTTATCTGATTTTGGTCATATAAATGATTGGTTATCGTTTTAGATAAGTGGTCATTTCCTTCTACGTCTGTGCTTAAAAAATACATGGGTACAGTGCCAAAAATTTCTGGTTTTAAAACATAGGCTCTTACTTTTACATTCGGGTTGTCATGAAGTTTTATGGTTACTTCAATGCCTGTATATTCTAAGAAATCGAAGTGTTTTTCGTTAAATTCTGTTTTTAATGTTTGGTCATCATTTCTTGCTTGGTCGTAGTAACCGTACTTCCAAAGCATACCAATACCAATCATATTTTGTTTTAATTCAAAGCCAGAACGCATGTGAGAACCAGCTAAAAAACCCAAACCTCCAGAGTAAATGTTAAAAGCTTGATCGATACCAAATTCCATACTAAAATACGCGACTTTCTTTTTATATTTTGCTGCTGGTTTGTAAGGGTGATGCCATTTACTATATATATGTTCCATTATATTTTTTTGATTTTAAGTATTAAAAGTAAGAAAAATGCGCAACGTATAATGCTGTTTATGAGTTAAATTTAGGTGAATAAAGTTAATTTATAATGCTTTTAAATTTAAGGTAAATAGTTTGTTTTTAGTTTTTTATGATATCCCTCATTTTTAGTTTGAATAGGTTTTTTAAATTCCTTTTTTAGGGTTTTATGAGATTTCTCAATCGCTTTAAAAAGCTCATTTTGGAATGACATTCGTTTTATTATTCCGAAGAATGAGAGGTTGATAAAAAAGTTAAATAGGTTTGTAAATTATTATAAAAACAAAAAAAACCGCTTCAAAAAGAAACGGTTTTAAAATATTTAAAGAACACTACGTATTCTACATATAATCTTCAATAGGGTTACAAGAACAAATTAAGTTTCTGTCTCCAAAAGCATCATCTACTCTACGTACAGAAGGCCAAAATTTATTGTCAGCAATATATGGTAAAGGAAAAGCTGCCTGTTTTCTTGTGTATGGTAACGTCCATTCATCTGCCGTTAACATTTCTTGCGTATGAGGAGCGTTTTTTAAAGGATTATTATCATCCTCTTTAGAGGCATTTTTAATTTCTTCACGAATAGAAATCATCGCATCACAAAAACGATCTAATTCTGCCATAGATTCAGATTCTGTAGGCTCAATCATCATAGTTCCTGCAACAGGAAAAGAAACGGTTGGTGCATGAAAACCATAATCTATTAAACGCTTTGCAATGTCTACCACTTCAATTCCGTTTTGTTTAAAATCACGGCAATCAATAATCATTTCGTGCGCAGCTCTATTCATTTCTCCAGTATACAAACTATTATAATGTCCGTGTAAACGTTCTTTAATATAGTTGGCGTTTAAGATAGCATTCTTGGTAGAATCGGTTAATCCTTTGGCACCTAACATGGTAATATATCCGTAAGAAATTAAACACACTAAAGAAGAACCCCAAGGAGCAGCAGAAATAGCTGTAATTGCATTTTCTCCACCTGTAGCAACTACAGGGTTTGTTGGTAAAAAGGGTACTAATTGTGGAGCTACACAAATTGGGCCAACTCCAGGACCACCACCACCATGAGGAATGGCAAATGTTTTATGTAAGTTTAGGTGACAAACATCTGCACCAATCGTTGCCGGATTTGTTAACCCAACTTGCGCGTTCATATTTGCGCCATCCATATATACTTGTCCGCCGTTGGTATGAATAATTTGCGTAACTTCTTTAATTGCTTTTTCGTAAACTCCGTGCGTAGAAGGATAGGTAACCATTAAAGCCGCTAAATTATCTTTATGTAAAATTGCTTTAGCGCGTAAATCTTCTACATCAATATTTCCTTTAGCATCTGTTTTGGTAACTACAACTTTCATACCAGCCATCACTGCAGACGCAGGATTTGTACCGTGTGCAGAAGCAGGAATTAAACAAATATTTCTGTGAGATTCGTTGTTAGATTCATGATACGCTCTAATAGTCATTAAGCCAGCAAACTCACCTTGTGCACCAGAATTTGGTTGTAAAGACGTACCTGCAAAACCAGTAATAATATTTAATTGATGCTCTAATCTTTTTAAAACTTGTTGATATCCTTCCGCTTGATTTAATGGTACAAATGGGTGAATATTTCCCCATTGTGGGTTGCTTAAAGGCAACATTTCTGAGGCTGCATTTAATTTCATAGTACAAGAGCCTAAAGAAATCATAGAATGATTTAAAGCTAAATCTTTACGCTCTAATTTTTTAATATAACGCATCATATCTGTTTCCGACTGATACGTATTAAAAACATCGTTCTCTAAAAACGGTGTATTTCTTGCTATATTTTCTGTAATAACTTCAAAATCAGCATTAAATGATTCTTTGGTTAAAATCTGATGAAAATCGTCTACAATTTCAGCATCAGCAGCAGTAGATTTCTTTTTAAGTTGACCAAAAATGGTAAACAAGTTCATTAAATCTTTTTGTGTAGTTGCTTCATTTATAGAGATAGAAATATGTTTATCATCTACATAATTAAAGTTTACTTTAAAAGACTCTGCAACAGATTTTACTTTAATAGATTCTATTTCTACTAATAAAGTATCAAAATAAGAAGTATTTAATTGCTTAAACCCAGCTTTTTCTAAATAATCTGCAACTAACTTTGTTTTATTATGTACAGAATCTGCAATAAACTGTAAACCACTTTTACCATGATAAACAGTGTACATACTTGCCATTACTGCTAATAAAACTTGTGCAGTACAAATATTAGAAGTTGCTTTTTCTCGCTTAATATGTTGCTCTCTTGTTTGCAATGCCATACGCAAAGCACGCTCTCCGTTTCTATCTTTGGTAACACCAATAATACGTCCAGGAATACTTCTTTTATATTTTTCTTTAGTTGCAAAATAAGCTGCATGAGGCCCTCCGTAACCTAACGGAATTCCAAAACGCTGTGTGGTTCCTACAACAACATCAACACCAAATTCTGCAGGTGCTTTTAATTTTACCAATGATAAAATATCAGCTGCAACGGCTACTTTAATATTGTTTTCATTTGCTTTGGCAACAAAAGCAGTATAATCATAAACTTGACCATGTTTACCTGGGTATTGTAAAATTGCTCCGAAAAAGTCATCAGAGAAATCAAAATCCTCATGGTTTCCAACCACTAACTCAATTCCAATAGGAGTAGAGCGAGTTTGTAAAACAGATATTGTTTGTGGTAATACTTCTTCAGAAACAAAAAACTTATTTACATTGGCTTTCTTTTGTGCTCTTTCTCTAACATCAAATAAAAGTGCCATTGCTTCTGCAGCAGCAGTACTTTCATCTAACAAAGAAGCATTTGCTAATTCCATTCCTGTTAAATCACAAACCATGGTTTGAAAATTTAACAACGCCTCTAATCTACCTTGTGCAATTTCTGCCTGGTAAGGAGTATAGGCAGTATACCAACCTGGGTTTTCTAAAATATTACGCTGAATTACACTTGGCACAATTGCCTCATGATATCCTAAACCAATATACGTTTTAAAAACTTTATTTTTTTCTGATAATTCTTTTATATGAGCTAAATACTCATATTCGCTTTTAGCAGGCGCTAAATCTAACTCATTTTCTAAACGGATATCATCTGGAACAGTTTGGTAAATTAACTGATCTAAACTATCTGCTTTTATCGTTGATAACATTTTTTCTTGTTCCTTTTTATTAGGTCCAATATGTCTGTTTTGAAACAAATTTGTATTCATGTAATAAAGTTTTGATTTGGCTTATTTCAATCGATATAGTTTGTGTTTTATCACCTTTAAATCAATTGGTTTTAAAAGTCTCAAAAGTAGGGAAAAAATAAAATAATTAGTTCATTTTTTGAGCAAAAAAGGTAGAATTATCAACCAAAAAAGAATGTTATGAACATAATTTCAGATAAATATCAAAAGAACCGATTAAATGAGTGTCTTTTCCGTTACTCTTTTATCTAAAATAGAATTATAAGTAAGGTTGGTATTTGGTTTTGTATTTTATATTTATAAAAATAAATAAATTTATCATCAATCAGTTTAAATTCATTTGGTATAAAACCTATTTTTGTCAAATGAAATTTTTAAAACAGGTGTTCGATTTTTATATAAATGCAAGTATTCATGTTGCGTTTTCTGTGTATGCGCTACTAAGAATTACAGAAGTTTATTTAGATTTATCTTATGATAGTAACTTAAATTATTTTATGTTTTTTGGAACTATTACAGGGTATAATTCTGTAAAATATGCAGGTGTAGCAAAATTACATCATAAAAGTCTAACCAAAAGCTTAAAGAATATACAAGTATTTTCCTTTTGCTGTTTTTTAGCCTTGTGTTACTTAGCATATCAAATTCCTTTAAAAACACTGTTGTATACCATTCCTTTCTGTTTGTTAACGGTTTTGTATGCAGTTCCTTTTTTAAGTGGAGTAGATAAGTCATTAAGGCAGGTAAGCTATTTAAAAGTTATTATTGTAGCTTTTGTTTGGGCTGGTTTTACGGTATTAATTCCTGCGGTAGACGCAGGTAAAGAAATTACTTTAAATGTGCTTTTTTTAATGTTACAAAGGTTTTTAATAGTAGTGGTTTTAATTTTACCTTTTGATATTAGAGATGTAAAATATGATGCTATTTCTTTACAAACCATCCCAAAAAAAATAGGTGTAGCAAAAACAAAGAAATTAGGATTAATGCTGTTGGTTTTCTCTTTAGTTTTAGAATATTTAATTACAGCCAACGCTATGGTTAAAACTCCTTTTATGCTTTTCTTTTTTCTATTGATAATTTTCTTAATGAGAGCAGAAAAAGAACAATCTAAGTACTTCAGTTCCTTTTGGGTAGAGTTATTGCCTATTGTTTGGTGGTTAATTCTTTTAGGATTCCATAATTTTTAAGGTTGAAAAACTATTATTATGGAAGTATTTTTAATTTATCAGAATAAATAAAATAGATATCATAAAACTGTAAGATAGCTTCTTAATTCCCTACTATATTTGTAGATTTACTCACTTAAATTCAACCAAGATTCTTAAGTAATGATTAGCACAAAAAGAAATTATATTTTCGATTTTGACAGTACCTTAACTAAGGTAGAGGCATTAGATGTTTTAGCAGAAATAACCTTAAAGAACAATCCTAAAAAAGAAGCAATTATTCAAGAAATAATTGACATTACCAATTTAGGTATTGATGGCGAAATATCCTTCACAGAATCTTTAGAAAGAAGAATAAAATTATTAAAAGCGAATAAAGCAGATTTGTCTGGTTTAGTAGCAGCTTTAAAAAAGCAAGTATCAAAATCTATAGAAAGCAACAAAGAATTTTTCGAAAACTTTGCAGATGATATCTATGTGATTTCTTGCGGATTTAAAGAATTTATAGATCCTATTGTAGAAGAATACAATATACCTTCAGAAAGAGTGTATGCAAATACTTTTGAGTTTGCTGCCGATGGTGAAATTATTGGTTTTGATGCTAATAACCCATTGTCTCAGCACAACGGAAAAATAAAGTGTTTAAAAGACATGAATCTCGAAGGAGAAATACAAGTTATTGGTGATGGGTACAGCGATTATGTAACTAGAGAAGCTGGTGTAGCAGACAAATTTTTTGCTTACACAGAAAACGTTTCTAGAATTAAAACAACAGAAAACGCAGACCACATTGCCCCAAATTTAGATGAATTTTTATACGTAAACAAATTGCCAAGAAATATCTCATACCCAAAGAACAGAATTAAAATTTTATTATTAGAAAACGTACATCCAGATGCTTTTAACAAGTTGTCTACAGATGGTTTTTCTGTAGAAACAGTTTCTAAAAGTTTGTCTGAAGATGAATTGATAGAAAAAATAAAAGACGTACACGTTTTAGGTATTCGATCTAAAACAAACGTAACGCAAAGAGTTGTAGACGCAGCAGAAAAATTAATGGTAGTAAGTGCTTTTTGTATTGGTACCAAACAAATAGATTTAGAAGCGTGTAAAGAAAGCGGAATAGTTGTTTTTAACGCACCTTACAGTAATACACGTTCTGTTGTAGAATTAGCTATTGGAGAAATTATTATGTTAATGCGTAGTGTTTTTCAAAGAAGTACAGAAATTCACAACGGGCAATGGAATAAAACTGCAGAAGGTTCTAGAGAAGTTCGTGGTAAAAAACTAGGTATTGTTGGTTATGGTAATATTGGTAAGCAATTATCAATTTTAGCAGAAGCTTTAGGTATGGACGTTTATTATTACGACGTAGAAGATACTTTAGGTTTAGGAAATGCAACTAAAGTAGATCAATTATCAGATCTATTAGCATTATCTGATGTGGTTACTGTACATATTGATGACAATTCTGCAAACAAAAACTTTATTGGAGAAAAAGAAATTTCTCAAATGAAAGATGGTGCACATTTAGTAAACCTTTCTCGTGGATTTGTAGTTGATATTAATGCTTTAGCAAGCGCTTTAAAAAGCGGAAAATTAGCAGGAGCAGCAGTAGATGTTTATCCTTCTGAACCAAGAAAAAATGGGGAGTTTTATACAGAGTTACAAGGTTTACCAAACGTAATTTTAACGCCACACGTTGGTGGTAGTACAGAAGAAGCGCAAAGAGACATTGCAGACTTTGTACCAAGTAAAATTATGGCATATATGAATTCTGGAAATACAGTAGATGCTGTAAATTTCCCTAATATTCGTTTACCAAGACAAACAAATGCACACCGTTTTTTACATATTCATAAAAATGTGCCTGGTGTAATGGCTAAAATAAATAAAGTTTTAGCAGAATACGAATTAAATATTAACGGTCAATATTTGTCTACAGATCCAAAAGTTGGCTATGTAATTACAGATTTAGACAAAGAATACAACAAAGAAGTTTTAGAAGCCTTAAGAGAAATTGAGGGGACTATTAAATTTAGAGTATTGTATTAATATATAGTAAATGAATAAATATCTATTTATTTTCATTTTATTAATTTCTTATAATTCATTCTCTCAACTTAATTTTAAAACTTATTTTAAAAAAGCAGAGAATGGATTTGAGCTTTTAGCAGACAACAATGAGTATTGTCCGGTTTCGGTTGAGGTAGATTTAGAGTTGGTTAACTTGTCTACATCCAACGGAAATTTTAAAACGTACGTAATTCCTGCAAGAACCACAGGCTTTATAATTACAAATTTAAAAGCCATAAAAGCGGGCGGATACAAATACAATTCAAAAACAAAGTATAATTACGGAGACTTTGCAAAGAAAGAGATAGATACTATTGCCGTAAAGCAGCAAGACACTGTTGCGGTTGAAGAATACATTTACAACCTTCCTTTTAAAAAAGGAAAAAAGTTTAAAGTATCTCAAGGTTATAATGGCACAATAACACATCAAAAGAAAAATGCACTAGATTTTTTAATGCCAATTGGTACGGATATTTATGCAGCAAGAGAAGGCGTTGTAATTAAGGTGGTAGATCATAACACCAAAACATGTGTTACCAAAGGCTGTTTAGAATTTAATAATTATATTTTAATCTATCATTCAGATGGTACATTCTCCGATTACGTACACATAGATACCAATTCTGCTAGCGTAAAACCAGGTGATAAAGTTGCCAAAGGTCAGTTAATTGCTAAAAGTGGAAACATTGGTTGGTCAACCGGTCCTCATTTACATTTTGAAGTTTTTAAGCAAGAAATTATCAAGCGAGAAACCCTTAAAACTAAGTTTAAAATTAACGAAGGAACAGGATCACCTATTTATTTAGAAGAAAAAGTAAAGTATCAAAGAAAGTATGAATAGGCTTTTTTAAAATAGAAAACACCCTTCAGATTTTATAATTTGAAGGGTGTTTTTTTTGAAGCTATTTCCTGCTTTCACTATATCTTTTTGCTGAAAAAGCAAAAAAGAACTCAAACAAATAGTTCAACCAGGGCTAGACTTGTTTGCAAATATGTTATTCTTAATAAGAACCTAGCACTCTGTTTATTTTAATACTGTGCTTTATAACTGTGTATGTATTTGTGATATTAAAATTTCTAAATTTTTATAAACTGCTACTTTTTAAAGAAAAATATAACTGCTTTGATGAAATCAAAGATAAATAATTTTAATATCCGTTGCTTACTACAGTCTTTCTCAGGCTATCCTACTTTTTTTTCGAATGCTATGTAGTGAGTCGTATTTTCATTGAATAGTGGAATTATCTTAACTTCGCATTTATAGGTTGTTCCGTCTTTTTTGTAGTTTACTATAATTTCTTTAAAAGGCTCGACTTGTTGTATTTTTTCCTGAATTCTATTTTTAGTTTTTACGGAAGTTTCTTCTCCTTGTAAGAATTTAGGAGTTTTGTTTATTGCAAATTTTTTAGAATAACCAGTCATTGATGTAAATCCTTCGTTTACCCAAATTATGTTTTGATTTTTGTCAGTTACAATTAATGCTTCATAGTCATTTTCAGAAAAAGCAAGACTTATGTCATTTTTCCAATTGAACTTTTTAGCAAAAGAAAGTACTTGTTCTATTTCCATTCTCTTTTTAGCTTCAATTAACCTGCTATAGTAATCATCCATAAAAATATCCCAACTCACCAAAGGCGTCGCTTTTACTGTTGAAATTTCAACTTTTGGCTTTATTTCATTATATTCTTCTCTATTAAGACTAGATAAGTAAATATCCAAACATTTCATGTCAGTAAGATTATTCTTCATAGTGTCCTTGGTATTCAATATTGTTGCAATGTGTTTTTATAAGCTTTGTTACTTGGTTTAAGTAGTGAATCTCTCAAGTGAGTTAAAAGTAAAACAGCATATTTAAAATTACTCCTTTTTATATTTCTTATGTTCTATTTTCTTTTTCTCTAAAATTGCATAAAATTTTCGTGGCGAGATTTTTAGGTCTTTTGTTATTTCGCTCACTTTTTTCTTTCCTTTTGTATACAGCTTTAAATTTTTGTTTACTTCTTTGTCAAAATAGTGTTTTTCTAATTTCGCAACAATTTGTAATTCAGTCAGATTTGAATCATTTGCATATTTTTCAATTTCCGATTTAATGTCTTTAAAATTACTCATATTTATCAATTTTAATGCTTTTACTCAATGAATTCTATGGTTGGTGTATGTGATTTATTACGTTGTTTCAGCAGTGAATGTACTAAATAAACTATGAACTACGAAATTCCGAAGGGATTTCTCAAGTGAGCAAAACTATCAATTAGTTATACTAGATATTGGCTTTTCGTTGTTTTATTCAGCAATACTTTTACATCCGATTTAATGAGTAATTAATAACTGACTAAATTACAGATACTGTTTGGTTTTATTTTTTAATTCAGTTTCTGATTTTGTAAACGAGCTAAAATACTTTAATACTATAAACTTACTAAATTCAAATAATGAGTAAGAATTCTATAAAATTATATTTTTGTATTTTGTTTTTACATTTTTCTAATTAGATCCGTTAACTGGTTTTGTTACAGGTTCTTGAAAATCACAAGATACTTCTTGAAAATCGTCGATAAAAGGAGGATTATTTCCACTTGGATTATTGGGATTATAATTAGGGTTTGCCTTTGGTATATTTACAACTTTAGTGCAATCATCTTCACAGCTAAAAAATAAAGTTATTACAATTGTTAGAGTTAAAATTTTTGTAATCTTTTTTATTAATTTCATTTTTTATTAATTTTATTTAAAAAGTTCGTTTTTGAATTTATTTGTCAATGAATGCTTACTTATTATACCTAAAGTTTTATTTTTTCTTTCAAATCAACAATCATTTCATCTTTTACACCTAAATAACGTTTACTACCTAAATATCTATTCTTATTAAATTCATCATAATTAGCTTCATCAGCACTCATAGAACTTAAATGTACGTTACCAGAAGAATGAATAAATTCCATTTTATCATTGCCCAACCAAATACCAACATGCACAACACGTTGTTTTTTATCTGGTGTGGCTTTTGTACCAAAGAACATTAAATCTCCTTTTTCTAAACCTATAAATTTTAGGTTTTTATCTACTGTTTTACCTGCGTTAATTTGCTGAGAAGCATCTCTAGGAATGATAAAACCATTCATTAAATACACCATTTTTGTAAAACCACTACAGTCAACTCCTTTGCTAGAAGTTCCACCCCATAAATAAGGAGAACCAGTTAATGTTTTTGCTACAGTTTCTACATTTTCTTTGGATGCCTCCACGCTTTCTAACCAAGAATTGTAAATAACAGCTTCCTCTTTTTTAAGAAACCCAATTCTGTTATCAGGATATTTTACTTTATAGAAATTATCGTCCTCAGAAAGATACTGTAGTAATCCACCTAAAGTAATGTCAGAAACAATTTCAGAATCAGTAGATTTATCAACATAAACATAGCCGAAATTTTTGGCAAACATTATTTTTTTAGCATCGTTCCAAGCATTAAAATCGTTTTTATTCATTAATTGAATTCCACCTTTATCAACCCAAGAAATATAATTATCCGGAGTCTGAATTCTATAGAAGTCTCCTTTTTTATCTAAAACTTTTAAAGACATTCCTAGCAAACCTTGCGTACCTAGTTCTGCAGCATGTTTTGGATTAGAACGAATATTTATGACAGAATTTCTTGCGACTGCATATTGTAGGTTTCCTACGGCAGAATCCGGTAAAACACGTACGTTATTGGTAAATGCTAATTTTCTGTTTTTTAAGCTATCTAAAAATATTGTAAATGCTTTTTTAGAAGTTGTTTCTCCTTCTAAAATAAGTTGATTGTCTGCAGATTCAATATTAATATCAAACAACTCTACACGTTTGTCAGGTGCAAATTCAGCCTTTAAAGTTGTGTAAATTGTTGTTAATTCATTTGTTGGTTTTTGCTCATTCTTACAAGAAAAAGAAATAAGAAGCATACTTAGCAATAAGTATTTATAAAGTTTCATAAATGTCTATTTTGTGTAAAAATACAAAAAAAGAGAACTTATTTAATTGCTTTATTAATCCAATATTATTGAAACTTATTTAGGATTGTTTTATATTTGGAGACACTCATTTTTTAAGCTGATGAAATATCAAAATAATTTAGAATTTGCCAAACAGCAAGATAAAGAAGATCCTCTTTCTTATTTGCGCAATCAATTTCACATTCCGAAAGATAAAAACGGAAAAGACTGGTTATATTTTACAGGGAATTCTTTGGGCTTACAGCCAAAATCTACTAAAAAATATATCAATCAAGAATTAGAAGATTGGGCAAATTTAGGTGTAGAAGGTCATTTTGAAGCAAAAAATCCTTGGTTACATTACCATGAGTTATTAACCGATAAAATGGCGAAAATTGTTGGCGCAAAACCAATTGAAGTTGTGGTGATGAATACGCTTACCACAAATTTACATTTGTTAATGGTATCTTTTTACAGACCAACAAAAACCAAATATAAAATTGTTATAGAAAGTGATGCTTTTCCTTCAGATAGATATGCAGTACAATCTCAATTAGAATTTCACGGATTTTCTAAAGAAGATGTTATTGAGTGGAAACCAAGAAAAGGAGAAGAATTATTAAATATTGAAGATTTAGAAACCATTGTAGAAGAACAAGGTGATGAAATTGCTTTGTTATTAATTGGAGGCGTGAATTATTACACCGGTCAGTTTTTAGATTTAAAGCGAATAGCCGAAATTGGTCATGCTAAAGAGTGTGTTGTTGGAATTGATTTAGCCCACGGAGCAGGAAATATTCAGCCAAATTTACATGAATCAGGAGTCGATTTTGCCGCTTGGTGTACGTACAAATATTTAAATTCTGGTCCCGGAAGTTTAGCTGGGTTATTTGTGCACGAAAAACATGCAAAAAATAAAGACTTACCACGTTTTTCTGGTTGGTGGAATCACAACAAAACCACCCGTTTTAATATGCGCATGCCTTTTGATGTAATGGAAGGAGCAGAAGGTTGGCAATTATCCAATCCGCCAATATTATCTATGGCAGCCATAAAAGCATCTCTAGATTTGTTTGATGAAGTTGGGATGGATGCTTTAAGAGAAAAATCAGAAAAACTAACCGGTTATTTCGAGTTTTTAATCAATGAAATTGGTTCTGAAGATATTAAGATTATTACGCCAAGTAATCCAAAAGAACGCGGTTGCCAATTATCCATTCAAGTTAAAAATGCCGATAAAAGTTTGCATAATAAACTAACTGAAAAACATATTATTACCGATTGGCGAGAACCAGATGTTATCCGTTGTGCGCCAACGCCAATGTATACTACTTTTGAAGATGTGTACAATATGGTTTCAATATTAAAAGAGTTATTGTAGATAGAAGAAACCTCACAGGTTTTTAAAACCTGTGAGGTTTAATTTTAGAAAAAAATGAACAAAACAGATAAAATATTAATAATCGGTGCAGGTTTATGTGGAAGTTTACTTGCTTTACGTTTAGCACAAAGAGGTTATAAAATTGAATTATACGAAAGCAGACCCGATTTAAGAACTACAGATATTTCTGCCGGAAGGTCAATCAATTTAGCCTTGTCGGACAGAGGTTTTAAAGCGTTGCGTTTGTGTGGAGTAGAAGAGAAGGCTAGAGAAATTTGCATACCAATGTATGGTAGATTAATGCATGACAGAGCAGGAAACACCTTTGCATCTAATTATTCTGGTAGAGAAAATGAATATATCAATTCCATTTCTCGTGGCGATTTAAACGCATTGTTATTAAATGAAGTAGAAAAGCACGAAAACGTAAACATTCATTTTAATAAAAAATGTAAAAATGTTGATTTAGAAAAGAATACGGCACATTTTAAAGATAACAAAACCAAAGAAGAGTTTTCTATAAAAGCAGATGTAATTTTCGGAACAGATGGTGCAGGTTCTTCATTAAGAAAAAGCTATTATTTAGAACGTAAATTTCTTTTTAGCTATTCTCAAAATTATCTAAATCACGGTTATAAAGAATTAGAAATTCCTGCAGATAAAAGCGGAAAACATCAAATTAGCAATCAGCATTTACACATTTGGCCTCGTGGCGATTTTATGTTAATAGCCTTACCAAATTTAGATGGAAGCTTTACAGTAACGCTCTTTTTAAGTTATAATGAAGGCGAGTTTAATTTTGAAAACTTAACATCCGAGGAAAAAATCACTGAATTTTTTGAGAAAGAATTTCCAGATGCTTTGGCAATTATTCCAAATATAACAGCCGAATTTATAAACAATCCAACTGGAGCTTTGGGTACTGTAAAATGTTCTCCTTGGAGTTATCAAAATAAAACTGTTTTGTTGGGAGATTCCGCACATGCAATTGTACCTTTTTACGGACAAGGAATGAATGCTTCTTTTGAAGATATTACCGTTTTTGATGAAATTTTAAATCAAAATTTAGATTCTTGGGAAACCATTTTTAAGACGTACGAAAAAGCAAGAAAACAAGATACGGATGCCATTGCAGATTTAGCGATTGATAACTTTCATGAAATGAGAGACCACGTTGCAAATCCTATTTTTAAAGAGAAAAGAAAGATAGAAATGGATTTAGAAAAGACGTTTCCAACCCAGTATTTTTCTAAATATTCTTTAGTCACTTTTAATGCAAATATTGGGTATAATGAAGCTATGAAACGCGGTAGAGCGCAAGACAAAGCGTTGTTAAATTTAATTGCAGGAGATGACGTTCACACGCATTTAAACATGACCAAAGATGAGTTAAAAATTATTTTAGACAAAGTAATTATAGAAACAAATAACATTTTAGAAGAAGATAAAATAGCAGGTATGTAGTTTTTTTAGAAGCTATTTCCTGCTTTCTGCTATATCTTTTTTCCTCTGTTCTCGATACAAATTTGCAAAAAAGCAAATTCACTCGAACTGACAGAAAAAAGGATGCCGCTACAATCAGGGCTAAACCAATTAATAAAAGCTAGTCAAAAGATATAAAGTTTTAATAGTATAGAATTAACTAAAAATGTCTCCTCGAGCATTACAGAAATCAAAAAGTATTTTGATTGAAAGTAGCGAACGTAGTTCACTAGAGGATGATAAATATAATAATCAACTAAAAATGTCTCCTCGAGCGCAGTCGAGAGGTAATTATGAAAACGTATTTTGTATACATATTAAAATGTTCAGATAATTTACTTTACACAGGGATTACAAATAATCTCGAAAGAAGGTTTGAAGAGCATCAAAAGGGTTTAAATAAGAGTTGTTTTACTTTTAAAAGAAGACCTTTAGAGTTGATTTTTAATCAATTTTTTAATGATGTAGAACAAGCCATTTATTTTGAAAAGAAAATAAAAAAATGGAGCTCTAAGAAAAAGTTAGCATTAGCAAATGAAGATTTTGATCTGTTACAAATTCTTTCTGAATGTAGAAATGCAACACATCATAAATATAAACCAGATAATAAATAGTTCTCGACTGCGCTCGAACTGACAAGAAAATAATGAATATCTCCTCGAGCATTACTGAAATCAAAAAGTATTTTGATTAAAAGTAACGAACGTAGTTTATCAGAGGATAAAAATATAATATTTTAACTAAAAATGTCTCCTCGAGCGCAGTCGAGAGGTATTTATAAAAACGTGTTTTGTATTCATATTAAAATGCTCAAATAACGAACTGATAAAAAAATAAATGAAAAAATATATAGTTTTACTACGCGGAATAAATGTCTCAGGAAAAAACAAACTTCCAATGGCAGAACTACGCGATTTATTAAACGATTTAGGTTTTAAAAACGTACAAACATACATACAAAGCGGAAACATTATTTTAGAATCAAATGAAGGTAAATCTGTAATTTGTAAGAAGATTAATGAAGAAATTCAAAATAAATTTGGTTTTGATATTGCTGTAATTGCAAGGACAATTCCTCAATTAAAAAAAGCAATTGCTAGTTATCCTTTTCCTACAGACAACACAAAAATAGTTGCTTTTGTTTTCTTAAACAAAAAGGTCTATGAAACAAAAGTTGAGGTTAAAGATATTGAGAACGATCAATATTTAATTGATAATGATATGGTATATATTTATTGTGAAAGTAGTTTTTCTAAAACAAAACTTTCTAATAATTTATTTGAGAGAAGCTTGTATGTAAGCGCAACAACTAGAAATTATAATACCACATTAAAGTTATTAGAGTTGGCAGAAAGCAATTAAATTGATATGAAATATACAATTATTGGCGCAGGAATTGGTGGGTTAACGACAGCTTTGGCTTTTGAACAAAAAGGAATCGACTATCAGATTTTTGAAAAAGCAGCTGTTTTAAATGAAGTCGGAGCCGGAATTTGGTTAGCGCCAAATGCATTGCAAGTTTTAGAAAGTTTAGGTGTTTTAGAAGACGTAATTACTAACGGAAATTTTATTGATAGAATTACCATTGGAAAACAAGATTTATCGCCAATTTCAGATAGTCATCAAGATTTTATAAAGGATATTTTTGGTTATACTACAGTTGCAATACATAGAGCAGCGCTTCAAAAATTGTTGTTTGATAAAATTCCGAAAGAGAAAATATTTTTAAATAAAGGATTTGAATCTTTTAAAGAAATAGCAGCCAACAAAATTGAAATTACTTTTAACGATACTTCTAAAACTACAAACGATTTTTTAATTGCTGCAGATGGCATCAACTCTAAAGTTAGAAAGCAATTATTTCCAGAAAGTAAGAAAAGATATTCTGGACAAACTTGTTGGCGAGGAATTACAAATAGGGTGTTAGAAGACCATTTATTACACAGAGGATTTGAGCTTTGGGGCAATAAAATTAGATTCGGAATTTCTAAAGTATCAAAAGATAAAACCTATTGGTTTGCAGTTGTTTTAGCAAAAGAAAATGAGCAAGTTGAGGTTCGTTTAGTAAAAGAGAAATTGCTAAAAATGTTTTCTGAATTTGATCCTTTAATAATAGACTTAATTGCTGCAACAGATATTGATCGAATTATAAAAAGTGATATTCACGATTTAAAACCGCTTAAAAAGTGGCATAAAAATAATATTTGTTTAATTGGTGATGCAGGTCATGCAACTACTCCGAATATGGGACAAGGAGGCGCACAAGCAATAGAAGATGCGTATTATTTAAGTGATTTAATAGCTAAAAATAAAGACAAAAATGTTTTTGAGTTGTTTCAGCAAAAAAGACAAAAGAAAGTAGATTTGGTGGTAAATCAATCTTGGATGACCGGTAAAATGGCACATTGGAAATACGGAAGAGGTTTTCGAGATTTTATCTTAAAAAGTGTTCCTAAATCTATTATAAATAAGAAAATGATAACGTTATATCAGCTAGAAAAATAGGTTATGAATACAGAAATAAAAGAAAAAATAATAGCAGTTTGTGAGGATAAAATAGCTAAAAAAGGAACCAATGTTGGTTTGTCTTTTTATGCATTTTTCAAGAATAAAAATGATAATCCGGTTTTGTTAATGGAAGTCGCTAAATGGTGGATTGAAACTCATAAATTAGATCATTTTGAAAAAGCTGTGAAGATTAAACAGATGGTTTTGGATTATAAATAAGTATCAAGTATCAAGAACAAAGAGACAAGAGACAAATTGCATAGATTGTAAAATGATATAATTTTCGACTGCGCTCGACGGAACATAGAACAAAAAAGATGAATTTAGGATTACAAAACAAAAACGCTTTAGTTTGTGGAAGCACACAAGGAATAGGAAAAGCAACTGCAATTTTATTAGCAGAAGAAGGCGTAAATGTTACGTTAATTGCTAGAAATGAAGAAAAGTTAAAAACAGTTTTAGCCGAATTACCAAACAAGAATCAAAAGCATAATTATTTGGTGGCAGATTTTTCTAATCCAGAAGAGTTACAGAAAGTTTTAGAAACTACAGATTTAAAATTTCATATTTTAGTTAATAATACAGGTGGACCAAAAAGTGGCGCTTTAATTTCTGCAACCTCATCAGATTTAATTAATGCGTTTCAAATGCATGTTGTTTGCAATCAGATATTGGTACAAGCGGTTGTTCCGTTTATGAAAACAGAAAAATTTGGGAGAATTATTAATGTCATTTCTACGTCTGTAAAAGAACCAATTCCGGGTTTAGGGGTTTCTAATACCATTAGAAATGCGGTTGGTAATTGGGCAAAAACATTGTCTACAGAATTGGCAGCCTTTCAAATTACAGTCAATAATGTATTACCAGGTTTTACAGATACGGCTCGTTTAGATGAGATTGTTAAAATAAAAGCTAAAAATGAAAATACTACTGAAACTGAAATGGTTGCAATTATGAAGAGTTATGTGCCCGCAAAACGTTTTGCAAAACCAGAAGAAACTGCTGCTGCTATTGTTTTTTTAACAAGTGAACAAGCAAGTTATATTAATGGAATTAATCTTCCTGTGGATGGAGGTAGAACCAAGAGTTTATAAAAGCCGACCTAAATCCTCCCAAAGGGAGGTAGTTTAATGCAGGAAAAGAATTATATTAGTAGAGTAAAATATATTATTAATAGAAGATTTCAAATTTCACCCAGTTTGGAGTTCCTTCCCTTTGGGAAGGTTAGGATGGGCTTTTTCTTATGAGCAATTTAGTACAGCCTTTAAATTTTAAAAAGTGGATTGATGAACATCGTCATTTATTAAAACCGCCTGTTGGTAACAAGCAAGTTTGGGATAATGGCGAGTATATTGTGATGGTTGTTGGTGGGCCAAATAATAGAAAAGATTATCATTATAATGAAACTCCGGAGTTTTTCTATCAGGTAGAAGGAGACATGATTTTAAAAATAATTGATGATAAAGGCCAACAAATTGATATTGAAATTAATGAAGGTGACATTTATTTGTTGCCTGCAAAAGTGCCACATTCGCCACAAAGAAAAGAAAATACGGTTGGTTTGGTAATTGAGTATCCGCGAAGAAAGAAGATGAAAGATGCTTTGCAATGGTATTGTGAAAACTGTGGAAACCTTTTGTATAGAAAGAAATTTAAGTTAGAAAATATAGAAGTTGATTTGCCAATAATTTTTGATAAATTTTATTCTGATATAGAAAAATGCACGTGTGACAATTGTGGAACGGTAATGGAAGCTCCGAAAAAAGTTGGCAGTTAATCAGTTTCAGTAAGTAGTAAAAAATAAAAAGTTCGTCATTACGAATGAGGAACGAATGAAGTAATCGGTTTGTTAATAAAGAGATTGCTTCGTAAACTCGCAATGACAGTAATCATGGAAAAAAGAAAACTTCGCATAAACGGACATTCACATTTATTGCCTTATCCAGAAGAAATTCCTCAGTTTATGAAGGACAAAGAGATTTTTTGGGTAGACGATGAGCGTAAACACATGTTACAGAAAGGATGGAAACGTCCTGTGACAGATTCTAGTTTTTTCTTAGATGAGAAATTATTGTGGATGGAGAAAAACAAGTTAGATCATGCGGTGGTTTTAAACCTTTCTCAATTATATGGTAACGGTTTACGTTTAGAAGAAATGAAAAAAGCGTTGCGTTTTCAGAATGATTTTAATGCAAAAGTGCAAAGAGAACATCCGTCTAAATTTACGTGTGGTTTTGTGGTGCATCCTGGTTTTATTTATGGTGCATTAGATGAAATAAAACGATGTGTAGAAGAATTAGGTTTAAAAGTATTATGCTTGCCAACGCATTTTATGGATTCGATAGGGCAATGGCGTTGTGTTTTTGATGAAGAAAATGATGCGATTTTTGAATTGGCAGATAAATATAAATTGGCAATTGAAATTCATCCGTATGATGGTGATAAAATGATAAAATTAGAAAATACCAATTGGCGTTTTCACTTAATTTGGATGTTGGCTCAATGCGGAGACGCATATCATTTTTATACCTTAAACGGAATGCAAGAGCGTTTTAAAAACATTAGAACATGTTTTGCTCATGGAGGTCAATTGGCACAAATGAACTTAGGAAGAAGGATACAAGGTTTTGATGGAAGACCAGATTTATTTGAAGGGAAAACGCATCCTAGAAAAGCGGTTGGTCACAAAAATATCTTTTTTGATACTTTGGTGCACGATACCGATTCGTTAAAATTAATGTTTAAAAGACAAGGCACAAGTCAGGTTTTAATGGGCTTAGACGATCCGTATCCGTTAGGAGAAATGGAAAGTGATGCACAGTCTTCTTATCCTGGTAAAATATTAGATTTAGCAATTAGTGAGAATATTATTACCGAAACAGAAAAAGGGCAAATTTGGGAAGATAATGTGTTGCAATGGTTGTTTGGTGATGATGAGGTTGCGAAGCAAGAATTGATAAAGAAGATACTTGCTTAATTAGTTGGCAGTTTACAGTTGCAGTATTCAGTCCATGATGAGCTGTAAACTGCTACTGAAAACTGAATACTATTTGCTGCATTGTTTTAAAACATTTTCTGCTCTTTTTAGCATAAACTTTGGGTAAAACTCAATATCAATTTTTTCTTTCTTACCAAGGTTAATTGCTCTTTTAATTTCTGCACAATAAGGTTTTGTAGATTTACCGAAGAAACGAGCAGATCCCATATTCCATTCTGCTCGTGCTAAAATAACACGTGGATTTTTAGGTGCAATTTGTAATGCTTTTGCATATAATTGACTGGTTTCTCCAGATAAAGTCATGCCATATTTTTGTCCGTCGAAAGCAATATATCCTAAGTTTAAAAAAGCTTTAGCAACCAAAATTTCTGGGTTGTTTTTAGAATTCGATTTTGCAATATCTAAATACTCCTGTGCTTTAATTAGTTTTGCATTTAAAACAGTTTCGTCTTTTAAACCAAAACATGTAATTGTTTCTATGGTTGCTACATAATAGGCAGGCATCCATTTTTTAGGTGTTGCTTTAGATATTCTTTCAAATAATTGAGAAGCTTCTGTTAAATTCCCTTTTTCCCATAATCCGAATGCTTTTTGCATTCCTTTTTGGTATTTTGTTTGCGCAGCAATCCCTGTCGCAATGAAAATTGCGATGATTAAAATAGATTTTTTCATCTTATAAAATTTTAGGTAGTTGGGTTATATTTTAATTTCAATTGTTTTGTTTGCTATTAATTGAAATTTAGCATCCTTGTACTTTGGAGGTCCCATAAAGCCTCTAGCGTTGTTTGAGCAACCATAGTCTTCTTTAGGGATTTTCATGAAATTGGTGTCCATTTTGTTGTTGCTATTTTCATCATGAATAAAAGAAACAGCATATTCTCCTTTTGGCAAATCTTTAAAAATGACTAATGATTTTTTGTCTTTAATTTTAACAACATCACCTTTAAAATGTTTCTTTAAGAAAGTATCTTTATTGTTATAAAGACCAATTAATAAAGATCCTTTATCCGAATTTAAACCAGAAATATTAATAGTTAAGTTGGCAGTTTCTTCTTGTGCGTTTGTAGTTGAAATTGCACTAAAAATGATAGTGAATATTAAAATTAATTTTTTCATAACTATTTTTCTTTTTTGATATTTCAAATATCAGATGTTTTTAAGGATAATATACAAGAATAATACCGAATTGTTGTTTTTTGTTTCTGAGTTGTAAAAAATACTTGTTTTTTATAAGTAACAAAAAAAAGAGGCTGCCTTAAAAAGTAATAAATCTTGTCATGCAGAACTTGTTTCAGTATCTTAATTTACTGAATATCAAATTTCAAAAGAATCTGAAATAAATTCAGATTGACAAAAAATTACTTTTTAGACAACCTCTTTTAGAAGATGTGTTTAACGTTAATGGTTCATTGCAAAAGAAGCTGCTTTACTTATTTCTTTTAATTCCTTTAATACTAATTTAATCATTTTGTTGAAGTCGAATTTAATTGTAGTTGTTTTCATTTTAGTTGTTTTTATAAAGGATAATATTATCTATTGCTGTTTGTGCGTTTGTGTTTATAATTATTAATTTGTAAGAGCCTTTTTTTAAACTTATTTTTTCATTAAAAAGACTCCAACCTTCCGAGTTTACTTCAGGAAAAAAAGAGATAATTGGCTCTGAGGTATTGTTTAAGTCATTTTCATATATAGCTACTTCTAAATTATAATTCCCCCATTTAGAGAAGTCTCCTGGCTTATAATATTGAAATTGAATGCTTAAATTGTTGCTCGTAGAATCTTCTGTAAAAGTGATTTCTTTTTCTATGGCAGAAACAAAATAACCAAGACAAGTGCCCATATTTGTAGCAACAAAATTAGAGTCGTTACCTATATAAGAATAGGTAAGCCAATCTGTAAAATCTTCTTTTTTACCCATGTAAACTGTACCACAGTGGTTTGTTTCTTCGGTAACATTTCTTAATTTTTTTCCAGCAGTGTAATTCCCAAAAATACTTGTTGTAAAACCTTCGTTAGAATCTTCAAAATCTAAATTGTAAAGTACTTTTTCATTACTTACACTAAAAGAGATTGACTGTTCGGATGATTGATTATTATTAGCTACCGTTAAAGTGAAGCTATAATTTCCTTCCTCTAAATTTGTTACTGTAATATCTTTTTTATCATTTTCAAAAAGGGCAGTACCACCAGCTGTTTTTTTCCATAAAATACTTTGTATTTGACCAGATCTACCGGTTATGGTAGCATTTATTTCAATACTATTCTTAGGTAAGAAAACCGTGTCTACAAAATTAATAGCAATTACTGGAGTACTAAGAGATTCGTCTTCATTATCTGTACTTGTACAAGAACTGATAAAGAGGACAGACAGTAATAATAGTGAGAGCTTTTTCATGATGATAAATAATTTTAGAGTTGTTATTTATAACTACTTTTGTTGACTTTGGTATTAAACGTTTTACTTTATAAAAACCCTCCTTTTTATTTTTTGTAGGGTTTTATCAACTTTAAACGTTTTATAAATAAGAATATATCCTATGAAAGAATTGAAGTCTGTTTGTGATTCTAAAATTTTTGAAATACTCTATAACAAATACGCAGATGATGTTTATGGGTTTATGTTCTATAAATGTGGCAATAAAAGTTTAGCAGAAGATTTTGTACAAGAATCTTTTGTTAAAATGTGGTCTAATTGTAAAAAGGTAATTTTCGAGAAAGCAAAAGCCTATCTATTTATGGTAGCTAATAATTTATTTATAAGTGATTATAGACATCAAAAAGTGGTTTTAGAACATCAAAAAATAATACCAAATGCTGTTACTTCAGAAACACCAGAATATGTGTTAGAAGAACAAGAGTTTTTAAAAAAACTACAAACGGTTATTGGTAATTTATCAGAAAAACAAAGAGTAGTTTTTTTGATGAACAGAATTGATAAAAAAAAGTACAAAGAAATTGCCTTAGAATTAGATATTTCTGTAAAAACAGTAGAAAAAAGAATGAGTGCAGCTTTAAAAGAAATAAGAACGTATATAAAAGGAATTTAATATGGAAGCTATAGAAAAGTCTGAAACATTGTTGGCTAAATGGGTTTCTGGAGAAATGACTAAAGAAGAACTTAGTGCGTTTAAAAAATCTGAAGATTATAAATTATTTGTTAGAATAAAAGAAGAAGCTGCTTTGTTTAAAAGACCAAAGTTTAATAAAGAAGAAGTATTCTCAAAAATAGTAAATGAAATTACAGAAAACAAAAAGGTAATTTCTTTAAAGGCTGATAAAAAAAGTAAAGTTTTTAGTTTAAAAAATATAATGAGTGTTGCTGCAACTTTGTTATTGTTGGTAAGTACTTTTTATTTTTTAAATTTTAATACAGATATAAATACTGGTTTTGGGGAAAAAAGAACAATTATGTTACCAGATAATTCTACCGTTATTTTAAACGCAAAATCTAGTTTATCTTATAATAAGAAAAATTGGAAACAAGATAGAACGTTAGAATTAGAAGGAGAAGGGTATTTTAAAGTAGCAAAAGGAAGTAAGTTTCAAGTAAAGACTACCGAAGGAATTATTAGTGTTTTAGGTACTCAATTTACGGTGTTTGAAGAAGAAGATTTTTTAACTGTTACGTGTTTTGAAGGAAAAGTAAAAGTAGAAAGAAAGGATATTGTAGTTATATTGACTAAAGGACAAACGTTTTCACAATATAAAGATACTGTTCCTTTAAAAATAGGGACTAAGAAAGTGAATCCGGATTGGTTAAAACAAGAAAGTTCTTTTGTGAGTGCGCCTTTGTTGGTTGTTTTAAAATCTATAGAGAAACAATACCATATTAAAATGATAAATTTAGAATTAAAAAAGGACGAACTTTATACAGGTAGTTTTGTGCATACAAACTTAAAACAAGCCTTAGATGCTGTTTTATTACCTATGAATATAAGTTATACCATTTCTAACGATAAAAAAATTGTTACTTTAAAATAAAAATTTTGCAAAAACAGATCTTCTTTTTCTTTTTAATTTTATCCTTAAATATTTTTTCGCAAGAGGATAAACTAAAAGAGACTTCCCTAAAAAAAGTATTAACAACCATTGAAACTAAATTTCATATAAAGTTTGCGTATGCAAATCATTTAATAAAAGGGAAAAGTATTGTTTTTAATATTGATGATAAAAAAATAGCAGCTATAATTTTAGAATTAAAAAGAGCAATTCATTTAGATATTAAAGAAGTAAGTGATAACAGGTTTTTAATTGTTTTACCACCAAAGGAGATTACTATTTGTGGACAATTACAAAATGCGAATAACATTACAGAAAAATTAAGAGGAGCTTCTATAAAAATAAAAGGGACAAATATTGGTGTACTTTCAAATAATGAAGGTAAGTTTAGTTTTAGTAACATAGAAACTTCTGCTGTTTTAGAAGTCTCTTTTATTGGTTTTAAAACGATAGATATTAGCCTTCAGGCATTTATTTTTGAAGACTGCTTATTAATACCAATGCAAGAAGAAGCTACTTTTTTAGAAGAAGTAATTATTACTAATTATTTAACAAATTCAATTTCTAAAACAATTGATGGCGCTATTGTATTTAGGCCTAAAAATCAAAATGTACTTCCAGGGCTTACAGAACCAGATGTTTTGCAAAGTGTACAACAATTACCAGGTATTTTAAATGTTGATGAAACTGCTTCTGGTTTGCATGTTCGTGGAGGAACACCAGATCAAAATTTAATACTTTTCGATGGAATTAAATTGTTTAACACCGGTCATTTTTTCGGTGCAATTTCTGCGTTAAATCCATATATAATTGATAAAGTAACGGTGTACAGAACAGCCTCAAATAGCAAATACGGAAATCATATTGCAGGTGTTGTAGATGTAGAAACATCGTCTGACATTGCAACTAAAATATCTGGTTCTGCTGGTTTTAATTTTACGCATGTAGATGCAAATCTTAAAGTACCAATTGATAAAAAGGTAAGTGCAATTCTTTCTGTAAGAAGGTCTATTGCAGATATTGTAAGAACACCAACAATAGATAAATTATCTAACAAAGCTTTTCAGCATTCTTCTGTAACAGAAGACGCTAAAGATGCAGAAGAGTACAATGTTATTAGTGATAATGATTTTAAATTTATAGACTATAATCTTAAAATAAATTACAAACCCACTGAAAAAGATTTCCTTTCTATCAGTCAGATTGGAATTTTAAATAACTTCGATTATAATTTTCTAAACTTAGATTTAGAAGAAAAAAGATCTGATCATTTAAAATTGAAAAACCTTGGTTATAGTACTCATTGGAACAGAAAATGGACAGAAAAGTTTTCTCAAAACTTAAATGTTAGTTATTCTAAATATAATTTGAATTACAATAATTTAAAGACTTCTAATGATGTAGAATATGCTGAAATAGAAAAGAGAAATGAAGTTGCTAATTTTGAAGTGAAATTAGATTTTTTACAAACAATAGGTGAGTTTCAACAAATGAAATATGGATATCAATACGGATATCAAGATATTTCTTACTTTTTGGAAAGAGAAAATAGCAACCAATTTTCTGGAACTAAATTAACGTTAGATACCAATAGTAATAATATTCATACCTTGTTTAGTGAGTATTCATATAACTTTAAGAAAAAGTATGCGTTAAAAATTGGAGTTCGTGGCAACTATTTTTCATCTATAGATACCTATACTTTAGAGCCAAGAATTTTTATGCAAATAAACGTTTTACCTAAATTCTGGTTAAACAGTTCTTTTGAAGTAAAACAACAAAATATAAGTAAATTATTAGAATTCGATACCATAGATTTTGGTTTAGAAAATCAGCTTTGGGCATTGTCTAACAATGAAGAAATCCCTTTATTAGAAAGTAATCAGTTAACTTTTGGGGCTCTATATTCAGCAAATAATTTTACTATTGATGTAGACTTATATCGAAGAAAAATAAAAGGATTAACTACTTTAACAACGGGGTTCGATAGCTTTATTCAAGAAATTTATACAGGTGAAGCTGTAACGATTGGTTTAGATTTGTTGATAAAAAAAACGTGGCATAATTTTGATACTTGGGTAAGTTACAACACTGGGAGTTCTAGTTTTACATTTAGTGAACTTAATGAAGGAAAAGAATTTAGCGGTAATTTTGATGTCTCTCATTCTTTTTATTGGTCTAATAATTTTAAATATAAAAGCTTTACTTTTTCTACAGGTTTTAGCTACAGAGTTGGTGTTCCTTTTTCTTCAACTGGCGGGCAAGATGATAATTTTGGTATTATTAGAAACGGAATAAATGATGATCGATTACCTAATTACCATAGATTAGATTTTTCTAGTACCTATGATTTTAGGTTGAATAAAAAAGTAAAGGCCAAAATTGGTCTATCACTATTAAATATTTACAATCAAGAAAACATATTAAAAAGAGAATATGAAAGTAAAAGAACTACTGGTTTTAACGATGTCTTAGTCAAAAACGACACAAAATCTCAAGGTTTTACTCCGAATTTCTTTTTTAGAGTTTCTTTTTAAAAAATTTTTCGTTTACAAATTATCTAACTGATTTGTCTTTTTATTATCACTTATAGTCCAAAAGAAACCTACAAAAAAGAAGCGATCTGCATTTGGAGTAATTGCTTGTCGCTCGAAATTTCCATTCGGTTCTGCGGAGTTTTTATAGTTGTAACCAAACACATTCTGAGTTCCTAAAACGTTGTTTACAGAGAAATATAAAATCTTTTGCTGATCTATTAAATATGCCCAATTTAAACTTAATGAATTGTAGTTTTTCGTCTCATTATTTAAAAAACCTGCTTCGTTAGGATTTGTATAATTTCTGCCAGAAGTAAAGTTATAGCTAAAACCAATTTGACTTTTCCAATCTGCTATCCAATGTTTAGCCACCAAAGATAAATTATGTTTAGAAGCAAAATTGGGTCTTGCAGTAGTTGGATAATTTTTATAATCTCTTTCGGTGTCTAAATAAGAGTAAGAAACCCAATAATCAGTGTTTTTAATTTTACTATTTTGTCTCCAAAAAATATCAAGCCCTTTTGCGTAACCACTTCCATTGTTGTTAAAATTACTTGTAAATATTGGTCGGTTATTATCAAATTTCACCAAGTCTTTGTATTCTTTTAAATAGGCTTCAATTCTAAAAATTTGCCCTTGTTTAGTATGTTGGTAATTGGAGATTAAATGTGAGGTGTTTTCGGCTTTAAAATCTGTATTGAATTTTAAATATTCGTTTTTTGGATTCTGATAAAATTGTCCGTATGCCAATGAAAATTGCGCGTTTTTATTCACTTTATAAGCAATTGAAGTTCTTGGAGAAAGTGTAAACTCATTTAGTAACTCTGAGTTTTCTGCTCGAAGTCCTATTTTTGCAGCCAAATTTTTAGAGAAGAAAATATCCGTTTCTATAAACGAAGCGAAAATGTTGTTGTTAAATCTGTATGTATATTGCTGATTTTTGTCTGTGATATAATCTTCATTAAAGTTGGTCATAAAATATTCTGAACCAAAACTTACTTTAAATCGGTTAGAAAACTGTTTTTTAAGCTTCACTTTAAAGTGCATCGAGTTTTCATTGTCTGTTACTAAATCATCCATAATTTTAAGGTTAGAATGATCGTTGGTGAAACTAAAACCAGTTTCTATTCTCCAATTATCTCCAAACTTATTCTTATAAGAAGTATTAAAATAGAGGTTTCTGTTTTTTAATCCGAAGTAAAAACCTTCATCATAATTAATATTATCCTGTATAACATCAAAATCTGTATAACTAAATGCGCCATACAATTTTAACAAAGATTCATTTTTAAATTTATGTCTATACACCATTTCTCCACTTAAAGACTGTACCGGCTTTTTCCATGTATTTCTATCAGGAAAAGCTTCTTGATAAGGCGCCAGATTAATGTAAGATGTATTTATACTAAATGAGTTGTTTTCCCAAATTTGTGTATTTCCAACGCCTAAACCTAAAGTCATAAAAGAAACGTCTGTTTTTTCTTCTGTAGGTTCATCAATAGTATTTAACTGTAAAACACCAGACAATGCTTGTCCGTATTCTGCAGAATATCCTCCAGTAGAAAATGAAATTCCTTTAAATAAGAAAGGAGAAAAGCGTCCACGACTAGGAATGTTATTTGCACTTGGCGTATACGGTGTAAAAACACGAATTCCATCCACAAAAATCTGAGTTTCTTCTGCTTCACCACCACGCACAAATAATCGTCCATCTTCATCTACCGTAGAAGTTCCAGGAAGTGTTTGCAAAGCACCCATAACATCACCCAAAGCACTTGCCGTGGTAACAATGTCTAAGGGTTTAAGAACAGTCACTTTTGCTTTTTCGCCGGCTTCAAAAGTTCCTGCATTAATAACTACAGCGCCTAGAGAGCTTACATCATCTCTTAATTTTATTTTTAAATTTTTAAGTGATGAAACATCCGCAGTTTTTATAAAAGGTTCAAAAGAAATAAAAGAAATGACTAAGTTTTGAGTTCCTTTCTCATCAGTTTTGAAAGAGAATTCTCCTTTATCGTTGGTCGAAGTTCCATCATACGTTTCATCTAAATAAACATTCGCTCCATTGATAGGATTGTTTTTAGCATCGGTTACATTTCCTGAGATGGTGTTTTGTGTAATTGTAGATAATTGACAGCTTAATACTATTAAAAGTAGAATAGGTTTCATCTTGGTTGGTTTGATGCTACAAAGATGTAGCGTTATTCAATCAAAAAATAAAAACAAATACCGAGTTGTATTTTTTAAATGATGAGTTGTAAAACTTTTATATAATAAGAAAAACTGTTTTTAATTTTCTAAATGAACGTTTTTGAATGTGATGAATATCTTTTTTTACAAATTTCAGTAAGCCTATAAATTTATCTTATCTAAGTTTTTTTAGTTTGTTGAAAATGAGTAATCCACCGTAGGTTGTCTTTGTAAAGAAAAGAGTATCATCCTTCTTTTCTTTATGTTTACTTAATGTTGTAGCTAGAATTTTACCTATCCGTTAATATTTATTTAACGTTTTTAACAGTAAGGTTACTCAAGATTAAAGGAACAGTAATACTTAGTTAATATTTAATAAGGCTTCAAAAGATATTTTTGTAACCAATTAATTAACCATAATAAATTAAATGATGAACAAGTACATTAAATTATTTTTATTCCTTTTTGTTACAACTTCTGTAAGTACAGTTTTAACTAGTTGTAATCCCGAAGATGGTGTGGATGGTATTGACGGAGTTGATGGCGTTAATGGATCGGACGGTTCAGACGGTAAAGATTTTACACCTTCTCCAGAAATGTTTTCTAACAAATCTTCTTTAGCTCCTTTAGTAACATTAAATCCAGATTTTAGTTCTGTTGAAGCTTTTTCGTTATTAAGTTCTACAGATGTACTTTCTAACGGTTTCCGTTTAGTTGGTGCACAAGATGGTGCTGGATTTTTAAAAGATGGAGATGAGTACATCTATGTGGTAAATGCAGAAGATGATTACGCAGTTTCTAGAATTCGTTTTGACAAAGACCTAAATCCTATAGAAGGAGATTGGTTATTAAATAGTGGTGTTGCAGATTATGCAAGACAATGCTCTGGAACTATGTGGGAAGCGGCAGTTCACGGTGGAGATAAAGATATCTTTTTATCTGCTTCAGAGAGTTATGCTAATGATGTAAAAGGTATAGACCCTTGGGTTGAAACACCTACACCTACAGCAGATTTTGGTTTAGATGCTTTAGGTGAATTTTCTTGGGAAAATGCAGTGCCTTTACCACAAGGAGCGTATGCCGGTAAAACGGTAATTGTTGGTGGTGATGATGATTCTAATGGATCTGAAGGACAGGTTATTATGTATGTTTCTGAAAATGGAGATGCCGATTTAGAAAACGGAAAAGTATATGTTTTAAGATTTAAACAAGTGTCTAACGGGGCAGGTGGAGCAATGGATGTTGCTGCTAATACTGTTTATAATGAAGGAAGTTTAGATTTTTCTAAATCGTATGATATAGAATTTGTTGAAATTGTTGATGGAGCTAGTTTAACTAAAAATGAAATGGAAACAGCTTGTACAAATGTGTTTGCTTCTCAGTTTATGCGAGTAGAAGATGTAGATTATAGAAAAGGTAGCGATGCCAATGCAAGAGAGGTGTTTTTTGCAGTAACTGGTAGAGGTCCAGGAAGAGGAACTTATAATGATTGGGGTACTGTTTACAAAATTGAATTAGATGCTACCAACCCATTAGAAGGTAAATTAACGCAAATTATTAGCGGTAATACAGATACTAATAATATGGATGGTAATCTATCAGAATTACAAAGTCCAGATAATCTTTGTGTAACAGAAAACTATATTTATACGCAAGAAGATCCAAACTCTTTTTCTAGAAATCATGCTGCTCAAATTTATCAAAGTGATTTAAATGGTAACAACACTAAAGTTGTTTTATCATTAAAAATTGAAAGCAACTTAGACCCAAAAGGTTCTACAGGTTTTTCTGGTGAGTTTGGTGCATTAACGGATATTTCTGATAAAGTAGGAGTACCAGGTACTTTTATGTTAAACCTACAACCACATTATTGGAAAAGTGATGATTTTGTTTCAAGCAGTTTACCACATAATGAAGGTGGGCAAATTGTATTGTTAAAAGGATTAGATAGATAATATAGACCATATTTTAAATAGTAAGAATCTTCATTTTTATAATGAAGATTCTTTCATTTTATAACTTTCAACATGTTTAGATATTTTAAATCGTTATTTTTTTTATTAACTGGTATTCTTTTAATATCCTGTAATCAGGATAAAAAAGAAATGATTCCTATTGTTAATTGGTCTTTTGCTCAAGAGTACTATGCTCAAAATTTAGATATTGCTTTGCTGTATATAGATAGCTTAGAAGTTGAAGGAATGCATGGCCAAAAATCAAAAAAGTATTTTGCGTTATCTAGAGCCGCATTTAAAAAAGCAGAACCTTATGCCTCTTACTTAAACCCAGAAGTTGGTCACAGAGCTAACGGACCTGCTTTATCAATTTATAAGGATGATACTGGTAAAATAATAAAACCAGTAGGGTATCAAAAAATAGAAGAAAGTGTTTTTGATGATGAAACTACAGAAGCAGATTTTAAACAAGAATTGTATGTGCAAAAGGGCTTGCTTTCAAACCTAAAAAAAGGGATTCTAAAACGACCATTAAATCCGCAACGTTTTTTTATAGCAACACATCAACAGCTTTTAAGAATTGTAAGTTTGGCTATTTCTGGTTTTGATACACCCGTAAGTCATTTAGGAATTAAGGAAACGATTATTTCCTTAGAAAGTTTACAAACTGTTTATAAGGAAACAATACAGGGTGTTGTAAAAGAGAAAAATAAGGAGTTAGACGCTGCTTTTAACAGTAATATTGAAAACGCTATTTCGTTTATTAAAACAAATGAAGACTTTGATACGTTTGACCGTTTTACATTTACAAGAGATTATATGAATTCAATTACTAGAAATTGGGTTGAAATAAGAAAAGTGAGTGCGCTTTGGAAACCCATAAATACAACGCCTTTTAATTTTGATGCGCCTACCTTTTTTGAAGATAATAGCTTTAATCTAAATTATTTTACGCCAGCGATCAACCAAAATCCAACCGATAAACAAATAGCTTTAGGAAGAAAATTATTTTCAGATCCTAAACTTTCCGAAAATGGAAAAATGGCTTGTGTTAGCTGTCATTTAGAAGACAAAGGTTATGCAGATAATGTCGATTTTAATTCAGATAATCAGGGGAATCCTTTGCAAAGAAATACACCAACACTTATCAATACTGCTTTTCAACAAAGTTTCTTTTTAGATGGAAGGTCAAATACATTAATAGATCAAATTTCAGCTGTTTTTACAAACGATAAAGAGTTTAATTCTAACGTTCATAAATTTTCTAATGCTATTTTAAAAGATTCAACGTATACATCTCTTTTTAAAGATGCTTTTGGTAAAGTATCCTCTAATAATACAGATGTTATAAAAGCAATTTCATCTTATGTTTCCACTTTAAATGGTTTCAATTCTAAATTTGATAAAAATATTAGAGGAGAAGAAAATAATTTTTCTGATGAAGAAAAACTTGGGTATAACTTATTTATGGGAAAAGCTTTATGTGCCACTTGCCATTTTATGCCGTTAACAAATGGTACAGTACCTCCATTTTTTACGGAGACAGAAAAAGAAGTTATTGGAGTTCCGGAAACAGCAGAAAATAAAAAATTAGATGATGATTTAGGATTTTATTGGAGCTTTAAAGAAGAACTGCATAAGGGAATGTTTAAAACACCTTCTATAAGAAATATTGAATTAACTGCTCCGTATATGCACAACGGTGTTTACAATACTTTAGAGCAAGTAGTAGAGTTTTATAACCTTGGCGGTGGAGGTGGATTAGGTTTTGATTTGGAGCACCAAACCTTACCTTTTGATGAACTGAACTTAACTGTAGAAGAACAAGACGCCATAGTAGCTTTTATGAAAACGTTAACGGAAACACTTGATGAAAACAATGAAGAGTCTAAATAGTAATTAAGTGTATTTTATTTCTTTATATCTTCTTTAGAATACTTTTTTGATTGATCAAAAGAACTTTCTAAAGAAGATTTTTTTTGCAATAGCACTTGGTATTAAATGCGAATGTTTTCTTTCGAAATTTTATCAGTATTTATCTTTTTGAAGGTAGTAGAATACAAATCCGCTTGCAAAATAAAGAAGAATATCAATAATATCCGTGGTATATCTTGCTAAGTATTTAGGGAAAATAAACTCGAATAAAAGACTATACATAAAACAAACGTATAGAATTATAGGGAAACTCAACGTGTAAGTTTTATCGTTTTTAGACCATTTTAAAATTTGTAAACAGATGAATAAAACAATCGGAATGATTAAAAAATCATTCACATAAAAACGAATGAATTTAGGTAAAGGAACGGAGAAATATTGAAGAAAATAGATGGTGGTTCCTGTCAATAAAGAAATTAAAAAATAATAAAAGAGTATTTTTTTCATTTTATCCGGCAGCAACCATTGCAATAAACCAAGCCAAACCAGCACCAATAATACTAACAATTGTAAATGCAGAATATAAAATCCAACCGGTAATTTTATATAAAATATTAGAATGGTTTTTTAATCTTTCCGTTAAATTAGGATTTTCTCTTTCATAAATAACCTTATCAATTTCTTTTTGCTTTACAATGTTGGCTTTGAATTCTCTTTTCTTTTGATGAGAAATTAGGGTGTTGCAGTTTGTGCAATACTCTTTATTAGTATTGAAAACCCCACAGTTCGGACATTTTATAATTCTTTTTTCAGCCATTTATTTTCTAAAACTAAAGCTGTTTTTATTCTTATAAGGCCTAATAATTAAACGTGTTTCTCTATCAAAACGAATGTAATTATACACCCAATTTAGAAAAACAATGGCTTTATTTCTAAAACCAATTAAAGAAAATAAGTGGACAAACATCCAAACAAACCAAGCAAAAACTCCTTGAAATTTCCAGTTTTTTAAATCTACAACCGCTTTATTACGTCCAATAGTTGCCATGGAGCCTTTGTCTTTATAAACAAATGCTTCTTGTTCTTTGTTGCACAATTTTGCCAATATATTTTTTGAAACTAACCGACCTTGTTGAATAGCAGGTTGCGCCATCATTGGGTGTCCGAAAGGAGTTTTTTCTGAAGACATACAAGCAACATCACCAATTGCATATACGTTTGGGTGCCCTAAGACTTGATTGTATTCATTTACTTTTATTCTTGCGGCTCTTTCTATAACACATTCTGTGTTTAGGCCATCAATCATTTCACCTTTTACACCTGCAGCCCAAATAACAGTTTCTGCTCTAAAATGATCTACACCATTTGTCGTTACTGTTTTTCCATCATAATCTAAAACACGCAAGTTTTTCCAAACATGAACGCCTAGTTTTATTAGAAAATCTTCTGCTTTTTCAGAAGCTTTTGCGCTCATTCCTTTTAAAATACATTCAGAACTTTGAATTAAGTTTATCTGCATTTGTCGGATATCTAAATCAGGGTAATCTTTAGGTAAGATTCCTTTTTTCATTTCGGCCAAAGCACCAGCTAATTCTACACCTGTTGGTCCACCACCAACAATTACAAAATTCATTAAAGCATTTCTTTCTTCAATATTTGAAGTTAATAAAGCTTCTTCAAAATTTTCTAAAATTAAACTTCTAATATTTAAAGATTGCGGAATGGATTTCATTTCCATCGTGTGTTTTTGGATGTTTGTATTTCCAAAAAAGTTGGTTGTAGAACCTGTAGCAATAATTAATTCATCGTATTCTAAGTTTCCTATAGAAGTTTCAATAGTATTATTTTCAGGGTTTATTTTTACTACTTCTGTTAGTCTAAAATAAAAATTATCTACATCGTTAAAACGCTTTCTTAACGGAAAAGCAATAGAATCTGGTTCTAAACCACCTGTTGCAACTTGATATAACAAAGGTTGAAACGTGTGATAATTATGTTTGTCTATTAAAACAACCTGTAGTTCTTGTTCTTCTAACCCTCTGGCTGCTGCCAAACCAGCAAATCCGCCACCAATAATTACAACTCTAGGGAAACTTGTTTGTGGAATGTTCATTTCTTATTAGATGTTTAAAAAGTGGTGTTATTAGATTTTTAGAAAAGCAAATTTACTGAAAAGTGATGGTTTCTTATTTGAAACTTCTTTTTATTTCTGGAAGTGATTTCTTTGAACTTATAAATTCTGTAATCACTTTAAATCGAATAGTGTCTATATCATCTTCAAAATAGTTTGCCCATTTTGTTTCTTTAAATAAAATTGAGATTTGTTTTATTTTTTGTTGTGCTTCATTTAAAGTAAAAAGTAAGTTATTGGCACCTGTTTCTTTAGGTTGAATTCTCGCTGTTTTTTCTTCAAAATTGACATCAATAAAAAATATTTTTTCAGTAGAATTGATAGGGTAAAAGTCCTTCCATTTTGCAAAACCAATCACTATTTGTTGGTTTTTATAATCTTCGTTAGCAATTAATTTCCATCTGCAATTTGCCACACGTCCCCAATGATTAGATTTTCTATACACACCTTCATCTGTATAGAAATACATACTTTCTGATTTGCTTTTATAATTGGTGTTTTCTGGAAATTGAAAATTATCAACTTGGTTAAATTCGCAGAAGGTATGTTTAAAGAAGTTGGTTTTGTTGTAGGTTTTCAAAAATTTTCTTTTTAATAATTTAGACCCTTCAGGTTTTTAAAACCTGAAGGGTCTTTTTTTTGTGGCAAATTTAATAAAGGAATCTGAATTATCGTATAGAGTTTGCTTCGTTCCTCGCAATGACGCATAAAAAAACGCAATCAAATTAATGATTGCGTTTTAGTTATTTTAAGAAAAAATGTTTTTCTTTTTAGAAGATCTCTCTTTTATCGGGATAAGTTCAATAACGAATTTTGATTTATCAAAATTCTATTTCACTTACTTTACTTCTTCGAAATCTACATCTTCAACATTGTCTCCCTGAGCATCAGCTTCTGGTTGACCTTGTTGTGCACCAGCATCAGCTCCTGCAGCACCACCTTGAGCAGCATACATCTCTTCAGATGCAACCTTCCAAGCTTCATTGATAGTTGCTAAAGCAGTATCAATTAAAGTTAAATCTTGAGATAAGTGAGCAGCTTTTAATTCTACTAAAGCAGCTTCGATTGGTGCTTTTTTATCCGCAGATAATTTATCACCAAATTCAGTTAATTGCTTTTCTGTTTGAAAAATCATAGAATCTGCTTCATTGATTTTTTCTGCAGTTTCTTTTGCTTTTTTATCCGCATCAGCATTTTCTTCTGCATCTTGCTTCATTTTTGCAATTTCATCTTCAGATAAACCAGAAGAAGCTTCAATTCTAATCTCGTGAGATTTGTTTGTTCCTTTGTCTAAAGCAGAAACTTTAATAATACCATTTGCATCAATATCAAAAGTTACTTCTACTTGAGGTACACCTCTTTGTGCAGGAGGTAAACCATCTAAATGGAAACGACCAATAGTATTGTTATCTGCAGCCATAGCTCTTTCACCTTGTAATACGTGAATTTCTACTGATGGTTGGTTGTCTACTGCTGTAGAGAATACTTGAGATTTTTTTGTAGGAATTGTTGTGTTTGCATCAATTAATTTTGTGAAAACATTCCCCATAGTTTCAATACCTAAAGATAAAGGTGTAACGTCTAATAACAATACATCTTTAACATCTCCAGATAAAACTCCACCTTGAATAGCAGCTCCTAAAGCAACAACTTCATCAGGGTTTACACCTTTACTTGGTGCTTTTCCAAAGAATTTTTCAACAGCTTCTTGTACAGCAGGTATTCTTGTAGAACCACCAACTAAAATAACTTCATCAATATCAGAAATAGTTAAATCAGCATTTTTTAATGCAGTTTGACAAGGCTCGATAGTTCTTTTTACTAAATCGTCAATTAATTGCTCAAATTTAGCTCTAGATAAAGTTCTTACCAAGTGTTTTGGTCCACTAGCAGTAGCAGTAACATAAGGTAAGTTAACTTCTGTAGAAGCAGAAGAAGATAATTCAATCTTCGCTTTTTCTGCAGCTTCTTTTAAACGTTGTAAAGACATTGGGTCTTTACGTAAGTCTAAATCTTCATCCGCTTTAAACTCATCTGCTAACCAGTTAATGATTTTTTCATCAACATCATCACCACCTAAATGTGTATCACCAGCTGTAGCTAATACTTCAAAAACACCATCTCCTAATTCTAAGATAGAAACATCATGTGTTCCACCACCAAAATCAAAAACAGCAATTTTTTTATCGTCGTTAGACTTGTCTAAACCATAAGCTAATGCTGCAGCTGTTGGTTCGTTTATCATTCTTTTTACAGTTAAACCTGCAATTTCACCAGCTTCTTTTGTAGCTTGTCTTTGTGCATCGTTAAAATATGCTGGTACAGTAATAACTGCTTCAGTAACCTCAGTTCCTAAATAATCTTCAGCAGTTTTTTTCATTTTCTGTAACACCATTGCAGAAATTTCTTGAGGCGTATATAAACGACCATCAATATCTACTCTAGGTGTATCATTATCTCCTCTTACAACTTTATAAGGTACTCTTCCTGCTTCTTTTGTAGATTCAGAAAATTTGTTACCCATAAAACGTTTAATAGAATAAACAGTTTTTGTTGGGTTTGTTACAGCTTGTCTTTTAGCTGGGTCACCAATTTTACGTTCTCCTCCTTCTACAAAGGCAACGATAGATGGTGTAGTTCTTTTTCCTTCTGCGTTAGGGATTACAACTGGCTCGTTTCCTTCCATTACAGAAACACAAGAGTTTGTTGTACCTAAATCAATTCCAATAATTTTACTCATAATATTTATTTTAATAAATTTTAATTCAATTTTACATTTTCTATTAGGCAAATGCTGTGCCAACCGCTTTTATACTAGCAAATGTCAGTTATTTTAAAAAAAAAAATTAAATTAATGTGACATAATGACACAAAATGTATCTAATAGATTGGATAGGAAGAATATTTGAATATAATTTTTAATTCCTTATATTTGGATAGTTCTATTTGAGATAAAGTAAATCTATAAGTTATAATCTAAAATTCTAAAAAAAAATCATGAGTAAATTTGACGAAAAAGTAGCGCAGTATTCTAAGTTTATGGACGATAAAGGTCTAAAATATGATGCAGACTTATTAAAGGCTGTAACAAAGGGATTAGGTCCATCTATTTATAAAAAAGATGCTGAAACCGTGTCTGGTTCAGATGCAAAAGAATTGTTAACGGTTAAAAATAATTTTTTAATTAAAAAGTTAGGTTTAGCAGATGGTCCAAAATTAGATGAAGCGATCAATAAAGTAGTGGAGGCAATTGGTAAATCTGAAAGAAATAAATACAGAGCAGTCTTTTACTATATGTTAGCTGTAGAATTTGGAAAGGAATCGATATACAACTAATATAAAATATAATTTTAATAAAAAAATCCAACTCATTGAGTTGGATTTTTTACATTTACCACAATTCTTAATTAAATCTTACGAATGTCGCAATTTATTAGTGTTTTTGATATGCTCAAAATAGGTGTTGGTCCCTCAAGTTCTCATACACTTGGGCCTTGGCGAGCTGCCGAACAATGGATACGTCAATTAAAAGAAAATGAAAATTTTCATTTAGTTGATGCAATTCAGGTAGATTTATATGGTTCTCTATCTTTAACAGGTAAGGGGCACGCTACCGATTTGGCAATTCAATTAGGGTTAACAGGAGCAGATCCAGAATATTTGCCTATTGAAAACATTGCTACTATTATTGATGACATTAAGGAATTAAAAATACTTTCTTTAAACGGAGAAAAAGAAGTGCCTTTCTATAAAGAATCTATTGTATTTAATAGAGCCTTTTTACCATTTCATGCAAACGGAATTACTTTTAGAGGTTTTTTTAAAGGTGATGAAATTTCTACACAAACCTATTTTTCTATTGGAGGAGGTTTTATTGTGCAAGAAAATGATCATTTAGAAGAAGAAATAGAAATCAATAAAAAGAATTTTCCTTTTCCAATCAACAGGGCTTTACAACTAGAAGAGTATTGTGAAAAAGAAAATTTATTAATTTCTGATATCGTTCTTTTAAATGAATTAGAATTAAATTCTGCAGAACATATAGATAAAGAATTGCACAGAATTTGGGATACGATGCTAGAATGTATGTTTACAGGCTGTCATACAGAAGGAAGGCTTCCTGGAGGTTTAAATGTAAAAAGACGTGCTTTTGATACACATAAAAAATTAATAAAAGATACCAGTTATACAAACCCAAAAGAATGGTTAACTGCCATAAGAAGTACAGAAGTAAAATTTAGAGAAATTTTAAAATGGGTTAGTTGTTTTGCATTGTCTGTAAATGAGGTAAACGCCGCTTTGGGTAGAGTAGTTACCGCACCAACAAACGGAAGTGCAGGTGTTATTCCGGCAGTTTTAATGTATTATATGGTGATAGAAAACCATGAAGCCGACTTTAGTCACGTTAAAAAATTCTTATTAACGGCTGGTGAAATTGGGAGTGTTTTTAAGAAAAATGCTACAATCTCAGCAGCAATGGGAGGTTGTCAGGCAGAAATAGGTGTTTCTTCTGCAATGGCAGCAGCTGCTTTAACAGAATTATTAGGCGGTACAGCAGCACAATGTTTGTCTGCTGCAGAAATTGCTATGGAACATCATTTAGGTTTAACCTGCGATCCTATTGCTGGTTTGGTACAGGTGCCTTGCATAGAACGTAATTCTATGGGAGCAATAAAAGCGATTCATGCTGCAGAAATAGCATTAGAAACTGACCCAAAAGAAGCTTTGGTGCATTTAGATAGTGTAATAGATACCATGTGGGAAACCGCAAAAGACATGAATAAAAACTACAAAGAAACCTCAGAAGGTGGTTTGGCAGTTACGGTAAGAATTGTAGATTGTTAGAAATCAGTCGGCAGTCTTCAGTCGGCAGTCTTCAGTTAGCAGTCAGTTTGTGACTGCTAACTGAAGACTGAAAAACTGTAGACTTTTTTTTAACGAGTAAACACCAAATCATTTCTAGAAGACAGTTCTTCAGAAAAACGATATTTATCAACATTAAAACCTTTTAAATCTTCTATAGTTTTAACGTTATTGTCAATAATATAACGCACCATTAAACCACGAGCCATTTTAGCGTAGGTCATTACAATTTTATATTCTCCGTTTTTATAATCTTTAAAAATAGGTGTAACCATTGGTACTTTTAAAACCTTTTTAGGAATTACTTTAAAGTATTCTGTACTTGCTAAATTTACTAATAATTCTCCGTCTTCTAATTCTTCATTTAATGCATTGGCAACAGTATCACCCCAAAACTTGTACAAATTTTCTTTAGTACCTACTTTTAAACGAGTTCCCATTTCTAAACGATACGGCTGAATTAAATCTAAAGGTTTTAATAAACCGTATAAACCAGATAAAATTCTTAAATTATTTTGAAGTAAAGGTATTTTTTCTTCTTCAATAGAGTTTACATCAATCCCTTTAAAAACAGCACCTGTAAAAGAATAAATAGCTTGCTTTGCATTGTCTTTGGTAAAAGGAGTTGCCCAAGTTTGATTTCTATCATAATTTAAAACAGACAAATCATCAGAAATTTTCATCAACTCAGATAAGTTTTTTTTAGAAAGTGTTTTTAGTTTCTTATTTAACTTTTCAGATTGGTCTAAAAAACGAGGTTGCGTATGTAAACTTGTAGGTACTTTACTTTCGAAATCTAAAGATTTTGCTGGTGATATTATGATTTTCATATAATGTAATTCAGAAATAATTAAAGTATAAAAATACAAATGTTTATAGATTTCTTAAATGTATTTTAAGAGTAATATTTAATACTGTTATAATTATTTGTAATAGTGATAGTGTTTTTTGATAAGTAATTTCTATTTTAAATAAAAAAGCTACTTTCTGTTTGTGAAAGTAGCTTTTTAAAAATAAGTTAATCTAAATCTATATCCTTAGAATTCTCAGAGTAGGTTCTCCATTTTTCTAAACACTCTGTAATATCTGATGGTACTTCAGAATTAAAACGCATAAATTCTCCCGTTTTAGGGTGCGTAAATCCTAATGTTTTTGCATGTAACGCTTGTCTTGGTAACACTTTAAAACAGTTGTTTACAAATTGCTTGTATTTGGTAAACGTTGTACCTTTTAAAATATCATCTCCACCATAACGTTCGTCATTAAAAAGCGTGTGTCCAATATGTTTAAAATGCGCTCTAATTTGGTGTGTTCTACCAGTTTCTAGTTTACATTGTACCAAAGTAACATACGTTAAACGCTCTAAAACTTTGTAATGTGTAACAGCATGTTTTCCAAAATCACCATCAGGAAAAACAGCCATTTGCAAACGGTTTTTTAAACTACGTCCTATGTTTCCAATAATAGTACCTTCATCATCCTCTACATTTCCCCAAACTAAAGCATAATACAAACGCTCTGTAGTTCTGTCAAAAAACTGTTTCGATAAATGTGCCATTGCAAATTCTGTTTTTGCAACTACTAATAATCCACTAGTATCTTTATCAATTCTGTGCACCAAACCTGGTCTTTCGTTAGAATTGGTTGGTAAGTTTTCTATATGATGAATTAAGCCATTCACTAAAGTCCCAGAATAATTTCCGTGACCAGGATGCACTACCATACCTGCAGGTTTGTTTACTACAATTACCGTGTCATCTTCATAAACAATGTCTAAAGGAATGTCTTCTGCCACCAATAAGTTTTCTGCTGGCGGATATGATAAAACAACTCTAACAACATCATTTGGTTTTACTTTATGATTCGATTTTACAACCGCATCATTCACTAAAATATTACCTGCTTTTGCTGCTTGTTGAATTTTATTTCTGGTAGCGTTTTCTACAAAATTCATTAAAAATTTATCTACTCTTAAAGGTTCTTGTCCTTCACTAGCTGTAAATCTATGATGTTCGTACAAATCGTCGTTTTCTATATCTTGAGGTTGATTTTCTTGCAAAATTTATTTTTTAAGTCGAAGTAAATATTCATCGAATATCAACCTTTAACAGTTTAATTTTTTATTTTTGAATACTGAATACTGAATACTGAATACTGAATACTAGTTCCCGTTTCCGTCACCTAAAACTAAATCTACAATAGAGTTTAAGGGTAATTTATCTCCGTGATTTAGAATTTCTCCTTTGTAGCGCAATCCACGTACAACATCTTTACCAATATCTCTAACAGAAATTGGGTTTGTACCAATATTAAAACCAATTGAGCGTAAATGAGAAGTGGCTTGTCTCTTAGTTCTTCCGTTTAAATCAGGAACAGTAACATCTCTATATTTAGATGGGTTTAATGTTAAGTAAATTTTACGTTTTTCTTTTACAAAATCTCCTGTTTCTGGAGATTGCTCAATGACAGATTTTTTTGGATAATCTGGATTGTAACTCGCGCTATCTATAACAATAAAATCTAGATTTAATTCTTCTAACTTTAGTTTTACATTTTCTAAAGACATTTTATGTAAGTTAGGAACTTGAATTTTTTGATGATGATTGGTAGAATAGCCTAACCAATATTTTAAGGCAAAAATAAATACCAATAAACCTACAATTGCAATAGCAACTTGTATAAAAAAGGATTTACTTTTAATAAATTGAAAAATACTCATTTTTTGATTTTTAGAACGCACAAAGATATAAAAACTAAACGTTGCTATTTCTATATTTATTTTGATAAATTTGTTTTATTATTTTAGAATCCATGAAACAGAATATTGCTATTGTAATGGGTGGTTATTCATCCGAAGTTAATATTTCCCTAACCAGCGGAAATGTAGTGTACAACCACTTAAATAAAGAGAAATACAATCCGTATAGAGTCCATATTTTAAAAGATAAATGGGTTGCATTAGATGCTGATAATAAAGAATATTTAATAAATAGAAGTAATTTTTCTTTTAATCTTAATGGTACGCCTGTTATTTTCGATTGTGTTTTTAACGCAATTCATGGTGCGCCAGGAGAAAACGGAACCTTGTTAGCGTATTTAAAATTGATTAATTTAAAACACACTTCTGCTCCTTTTTATCAAATGGCATTAACTTTTAATAAACGAGACACGTTAAGTGTTGTTAAAGAATATGGCGTTAAAACGGCACTTTCTGTTTATTTAAATAAAGGAGATGTTGTAGATTTAGACGCTATAATTAGCAAAGTTGGGTTGCCTTGTTTTGTAAAACCAAATAATGCGGGTTCTAGCTATGGAATTTCTAAAGCACATACAAAAGCAGAAATGTTGCCTGCTCTAGAAAAAGCCTACAAGGAAGATTCAGAAATTTTAATTGAATCTTTTTTAGACGGACCAGAAGTTTCGGTTGGGGTTATTCAGTATAAAGGAGAAACAAAAGTATTACCAATTACAGAAATTGTTACAGAAAATGATTTCTTTGATTATGAAGCTAAATACGAAGGGAAATCTCAAGAGATTACTCCTGCTAGAATTTCTGATGAAGAAAAAATTAAAGTAGAAGAAATAGCTATAAAGGTATATAAAATTTTAAATATGTCTGGTTTTTCACGTTCAGAATATATTTTAGTGAACGGAGAACCGCATTTCTTAGAAATGAATACAGTGCCCGGTTTAACCGAAAATAGTATTTTACCGCAACAAGCAAAAGTAGCAGGTATTTCTTTAGAAGAGTTATTTGATAACGCAATAGAATCGGCTTTTTTATAGAAGCAAGATTATCACAGTTGTGTCGTTGAATCAGGATGTTTTTGAAACAAGACGTAAAAACTAATTTATGTATATTGTAGAAACCAGAATAATTCTTGGTTCGAAAACATCAAAAAATACAAAGCTATGAAAAGACATAATTTTAAAAAGTTACAAATTTGGCAAGAAGCAATAGAGTTAGTTACCTTAAACTATAAATTTACGTCAACTTTACCTGATTTCGAAAAATTTGGTTTGGTGAGTCAATTAAACAGATGTGCTGTTTCTATTCTTTCTAATATATCCGAAGGAACAAGTAAAAGGACTAATAAACATTTTGTTTCTTTTTTAGAACATAGTTTAGGTTCTGCTTTTGAATGGGAAACTCAAATTATAATTTGTAATAATTTAAACTTCATGTCTCATGAAGTTTTTCTCGATTTAGAAAAAAGAATTCAGAAATTACAACAAAAAATATCAAATTTTATAGAGTCCTTAGATAAGTAATTTTATTTAAAGAGTCTTCGTTCGTGGTTCAAAAACATCATGATTCAAAAAAATCTAATAACATCAAATTTTTAAATAAAAAATGAAAAAAGCAATTTTCCCCGGATCCTTTGATCCAATAACGTTAGGTCATTTTGATATCATAGAGAGAGGTGTAAAATTGTTTGATGAACTAATTATTGCCATTGGTATAAATGCTGATAAAAAATATATGTTCAGTTTAGAAGAGCGTAAAAAATTTATTGAAGATTGTTTTAAAGATAATCCGAAAATAAAAGTAGTAACCTACGAAGGTTTGACGGTTCATTTTTGTCAAAAAAATAACGTAGATTTTATTTTTAGAGGATTAAGAAACCCTGCCGATTTTGAATTTGAGAAGGCAATTGCACATACAAACCGTGATTTAGCACCCATTGAAACCGTTTTTTTACTAACAGCAGCAAGTACTTCTTATATTTCATCATCTATTGTAAGAGATGTAATTAGAAACAACGGAGACTATACAAAATTGGTTCCAGAACCGGTAAGAGTTAAATAAATATGGATAAATTTTTTAAGGGAGTCTTTTTAGTTATTGTTTTATTTTTGATGTTTTCTTGTGATAATTTATCCAAAGAAAAAAAAGATTTTACAACACTTTTCGAAAAGTCTGATGGAACCGAAACGCCAGAATACAAAGACATCATTTCATATTATAAAGATCTTGCAGAAGCACATACTTCGGTTGCTTTATTTTCATTCGGACAAACAGATTCGGGAGAACCTTTGCACCTCGTTGTTTACAATAGAGAAAGTGTCTTTAATGTAGATGAAATAAAAAAATTAACCAAAAATAGAATTCTTATCAACAACGGTATTCACCCAGGAGAATCAGACGGAATTGATGCATCTATGTTGTTGCTTAGAGATATTGTACAAAGTGATTCTTTAATAGAAAAGTATAAAAATACTGTTATTTGTGTAATTCCGGTGTACAATGTTGGCGGTTCTTTAAATAGAAATTCGCATACAAGAGCCAATCAAAACGGTCCAAAAGAATACGGATTTAGAGGAAATGCAAGGAATTATGATTTAAATAGAGATTTTATAAAACAAGACTCTAAAAACGCAGCGGCATTTGCAGAAATTTTTCATACTATAAATCCAGATGTTTTTATAGATAATCATGTAAGTAATGGTGCCGATTATCAATATGCAATTACACATTTATTTACACAACACAATAAACTAGGAGGGAAGTTAGGTGATTTTTTAGAGACACAAATGCGTCCGAGTTTAGAACAATCACTTCAAGAAAAAGGAATTTCAATTACACCCTATGTAAATGTTTGGGGCACCACGCCAGAAGCAGGTTTTTCTCAGTTTTTCGATTCTCCAAGATACTCTACAGGGTACACAACCTTGTTTAATACTTTAGGATTGATGGTGGAAACGCACATGTTAAAACCTTATAAATTAAGAGTAGAACAAACCTATGAATTGATGTTTTCTGCGTTAGATTTTACGGAAGATAATGCTGATAAAATTAAAGAATTAAGAGCGAATGCTGTTGATGAGGTGTTGTCTAAGAAAACTTATCCTATTGCTTTTAAGGTTGATAAAGAAAAACTTACAGAATTACAATTTAAAGGCTACGAGGCCGAGTATATCGATAGTAAAGTAACTACAGGAAAGCGGTTGTTTTATGATACTACAAAGCCGTACACAAAACCCGTAAAATATTACAATAATTTTGTAGCGACTCAGTCTGTAGAAATTCCGAAAGGGTATGTTTTAGAACAAGGTTGGCATAAAGTTTTAGAGCGATTAAAAAACAATAAAATTGAATTTATTCGTTTTAAAAATGATACAATTATTAGGGTTGAAGTGAATCATATTACTGAATTTGAAACTCGAAAAACAGCCTATGAAGGTCATTATTTACATTATAATACCACGATAAATGCATCAATTCAAAAATTTCAATTTAGAAAAGGAGATATTTACATTCCTACAAATCAAAACGGAGTTCGGTATTTGTTAGAAACGTTGGAAGCTGCAGCAACAGATTCTTTTTTTAATTGGAATTTTTTCGATACTATTTTACAACAAAAAGAAGGATATTCTGCCTATGTTTTTGAAGATATTGCAGCTTCTTTTTTAGCTGAAAACCCTTCAATAGAAAAAGAATTTTTAGAAAAACTGAATACAGATACTGAGTTTGCAAATAATCCAAAAGCGCAACTAGATTTTATCTACAAAAAATCACCTCATTACGAACCAGCACATTTACGTTTGCCAATTTTTAAAATATTTTAAATTATGAAAGTACTACCAATCGTTTTGTTATCCATATTTTTCTTCGGATGTAAATCTGAAAAAGTTAAAACAGCAACAACAAACACAGATGTTAAGACTAATTCCTTTTATGTTGGTACGTACACCAATAAAGATTCTAAAGGAATTTATAAATACGAACTTTCTGAAAAAGGAGAGTTACGAAAAGTAGGCTTGGTTGCAGAAATGATAAATCCTACTTTTTTAGCAAAATCTAAAGATGATAAAATACTTTTTGCAGTTGGAGAAACCAATGTAAACGGAACAGGTTTTATAAAATCTTTTAAAATTGAAAATGATTCTTTACTATTGGTAAGTAACGAAAAGTCTGGTGGAGCAGGGCCTTGTTTTGTAGCTATAAATGATGATAATTATTTGGTTACGGCAAATTATGGTGGCGGAAGTGTTGGTTTACTAAAAGCAGATGCTTCTGGTAAATTATCGGAATTATTAAATGTGCAACAACATGTTGGTAAAGGAACAACAGACAGACAAAAAGGACCTCATGCGCATTCTGCGTGGTTTCACCCAGCAAAAAAAGAAGTTATCTCTGTAGATTTAGGTACCAATGAATTATTATTTTCTACAATAGATGAAGATAAACTTGTTTATACAAATCAAAAGTCTTTAAAAATGGCAGAAGGAGCAGGCCCAAGACACTTAACGTTTCATCCAAATAATAAATGGATTTATGTTTTAAATGAATTAGACAATACGGTTTCTTTGGTAAAAGAAAAAGAGGAAGCGTATTTTGTGGATTTTACAATTTCTACCTTGCCAAAAGACTTCACAGATTATAGCAAAGCAGCAGATATTCATATTTCTAAAGATGGAAAGTTTTTATATGCTTCCAATCGTGGGCACGAATCGATTGTTATTTATGCAGTAAATGCTGAAGATGGAACGTTAACGACAGTTGGATACGAACCTGTTTTAGGAAAAAATCCTCGTAATTTTTCTTTATCTCCAGATGAACAATTTTTATTAGTTGCAAATCAAGATACGGATAATATTGTTTCCTTTAAAAGAGATATTGTTACGGGTACGTTAACTTTTGTAAGTGAGATTGCTGCACCGATGCCTGTTTGTATTTTGTTTTAGGTTTTAAATCGTTATAATCACCTAGCGCATTTTATGACTGATTTTGTCAAAGACTTTGTAGCGTGTTAAAAATCCTTCGACAGGCTCAGGAAGACATTTTGCGTTTAAATTGGATTCAGGTATATTATTAGTAAGATTTTGTTTTCAAAAGGTATCAGTTTAAAAGCAATGCAATGCTAGTGCGAGCGTCTCGCTCGTACTTTCTGAATTCGATTTAGAAAAAAAACAGTATAGATTTTTATTTGAGAAGTATTGGCGATTGCACGAGCGGGACGCTCGCGTTAGCGGATCATGTGTGGTCAACTTTTTCAGCAATGCTGGTGCGAGCGTCTCGTGCGTACTTTATCATGTTTACACGATAGGTGCGCTCTTGTTAACTGATGTTTATAAATGAGTCAATACGTTTAATTGGTTTCAATTTTATAAAACAAAACCTATGTTTACTATGTGTCTATGTGTTTGATTTTATGTGTGTTAAAAATCCTTCGACAAGCTCAGGAGGACATTGTGAATTTAAATTGGTTTCAGGTATATTATTACAAAATCTATGTGTCAATTTTATAACGACATGTCAGTCAGAGCTTGTCGAAGACTTTTTTGAGCATAAAAGATTCTGCGATTAGCTTAGGAAGACAATGTGAGTTTATATTGGGTTTAGATATATTATAACATAAAATCTATGTTTTCTATATACCTATGTGGTCAATTTTTATAAGAGTTGCCTGTTCGAGCACAGTCGAGAACAATTCAATATTTAACGAAGTAGAAAATTATTTTATTCGTAACTTGTAATCTCTAAAATCAATTTTAAAACAACACATGCTTTTAATTTTAATTAATTGGATTTATATTTTTATATCCTGCTTAAGCTTTGGTTTTTTATTAAAAAAACTATTTAAAATTGAATCCCAAAATTTTACCATCCACCATATTTTAGGACTATTTTCAATTACATTATTCAGTTGGTTATATGCTTTTTTCTTTGCCTTAGACCTTGTTTATTATGGGGTAATGAGTAGCATCACTCTTTTTTGTCTTTATTTTTTCAGAAATGATATTAAGATCCAGTTAACGCAGTTTAAAAAGAGTTGGTTGTCATTTAGTAAAACCTATAAATTTGGACTCCTTTTTATTTTTATCATTGCTTTGGCAATGTCTTCGGTTACACCTTCTATTTTTGATAATGAGAGTTATTACCTGCAAACCATTAAGTGGTTAAATGAATATGGTTTTGTAAAAGGATTAGGTAATTTACACATCTTCTTTGCGCAAACTTCTAGTTGGCATATTTTACAAGCAGCGTTTACTTTTCCGTTTTTAAAAACGAATTTTAACGATTTGAATGGTTTCTTTTTAATCATTTTTTCTTTTTACAGCTTTCAGCAGTTGCATCAATTTAAGACAACAAAAAAAATACATCAATTATATATAGGAAGTGTGTTGGTTAGTTTGCCTTTTATTATTTTTTTCATCAACGCACCATCTCCAGATTTACCGGTTTTTTTAATAAGTCAGTTGTTGTTTTATCTTTTTTTAAAGCATTTTAAGAAGATTGAATACTCTAATTTTATACTTATTCTATTGCTCACAATTTTTTTATGTGTTATTAAAATTACTACTTGTATATTGGTTTTATTACCATTGATTTTATTTATAAAACATTATAAAGTACTGAAAAGTAGTTTGGTAAACCCCATCGTATTCTCACTTTTTGTATTGGGATTGTTTTTAATGAAAAATGTAATTCTTACAGGTTACTTGTTATATCCTTTGCAAATTTTAGATGTTCTAAATGTCGATTGGAAAGTACCTACAGCACTCATTCAGTTGTTTAAAGTAGGTACGTATAATGCTGCTTTCGATTATCAAGAGTTAGCAAATCTTTCTACCTATCAATTGTTTATTGCTTGGATAACTTCGTTTAAGTTTAACGGAATTATAAATATGATATTTATGTCGCTTTTAATCTCTTTCCCTTTTTTATGGTATTTTAAAAGTAAAGAAAAGTCCGTGTTTATATTGTATGTAATAGGTGTTTTAAATTTTGTATTGGCTTGGATTTTCTCTCCTCAATACAGATTTTTCTTTTTTTATATGTTATTCTTTGCCATGCAAATCTGTGTTTGGTTTTTTAGAAAAGAAAAAACAATTGTATTTTTTATGGCTGTGAGTTTGTTATTAAGTTTGGTTCCTTTTTTAACAGAATTAAAGCTAAGTAATTATACCACTATTAAAAAAACGAATACTAAAACAAGTCTTTTAAAACTTGAAAATATTTTACAACCAAATGTGAATTCTAGCATGAGTGCCCACTTTGAGCAACATATAGAAAATGGATTTCATTATAATTCCCCCACAAAAGAAAGTTATTTCTGGACTGTAGGGATTGTGCCTTTGCCAGCAGTGAATGTCAAACAAATTTCATTTATAAAAAAGCACTATAAAATTATTCCGAGTTTAAGAACTGAGGATGTTGGAGATGGTTTTAAGAGTTTGGTTAGTGAATAGTGGATTTTTATAGGAAAAGAAGATAATATTATTTATTTTAGAAAATAGTTTAAATAAAATTGAAAACAAAAACACCCCTTGTTACTTGTGCAATCATCCATTTTGATGACAAAATTTTAGCTGTTCAACGAAGCGATACAATGAAACTTCCTTTGAAATGGGAATTTGCAGGTGGAAAGATTGAAAAAGGTGAAACTGAAATTGATTGTATAAAAAGAGAAATATTTGAGGAGCTAAACATTATTATTGATGTAAAGAAAAGACTTACTCCTGTCATTCATCAATATTCTGATTTTAAAATTAAATTAATTCCATTTATTGCTGATTATGTTTCAGGGGAATTGTTATTTAAAGAGCATTCTGATTTTGTTTTAGTTAATAAAAACGAATTAATTAACTTAGATTGGGCTGATGCAGATTTACCAATTTTAAAAGAATTTTTAGCATTATGAATCAAGGAATTTACGAAGAATTAATAACACAGTTAGTTTCTGCGAATTTAAATAAGCTAGACAAAGAAAAATTCTATTTAAAGAAAATTAAAATTGATAAAGAGGAGGCTTCGAGTATTTTATCTAAACATTTAGCACTAACGGTAAAACATGCTTTTCAGCTTATAAAAGGAAAAATAGAACTACAAATAGAAGTTGCTAATAAAATAATTAAGTTACTAAAAGAAGAGCTTAACAAACAAGAGTTTGAAGGAGATTTAATAAATATTGAAGGAGAAATTTTAAAAGCTGTTTTTTCTAAAACGGATGCACATTTTTTTAATTTAGATTTAAGACTTAAAGAAATAACGCCCTATACAAGGTTAACCCAAAGCGAATTATTTACAGGAGGAAATGGCGGTTTATCTTTAGAAAGTGAACTTAAAAAAGAAATCCTTTCTTCAAATCAAATAAACCTATTAGTATCTTTTATCAAATTTAAAGGCATTATAATTCTTGAAAAAGAATTAAGAGAGTTTACAGAACGTGGCGGAAAATTAAAGGTAATAACAACCACATATATTGGCGCTACAGATTATAAAGCCATTCAATTACTTTCTAAACTACCAAATACAGAAGTTAAAATATCTTACAACACATCTAATGAAAGATTACATGCTAAAGCTTATTTATTTTACAGAAACACGGGTTTTCATACAGCATACATAGGTTCTTCTAACTTTTCTAGATCTGCTCTTACGGATGGTTTAGAATGGAATCTAAAAATTACAACAAAAGAAGTTGGTCATATTATAGATAAATTTCAAAAAACTTTTGATGCTTATTGGCTAAGTAAAGATTTTGAAACGTTTGATGATTCTATTCATAAAGAAAAACTTCAAAATGCATTAAAACAAAGTAAATTTAGCAAGCCTTACGTGAATACAACTGCTTTATTTGATATTAAACCATTTCCTTATCAAAATGAAGTTTTAGAAAAATTAGAAGTAGAAAGAACTGTACATAACCGATTTAGAAACCTTGTAGTTGCAGCAACAGGAACTGGTAAAACAGTTATTTCCGCATTTGATTACAAACGTTTTAAACAAAATAACAAATCATCTAAACTCTTATTCCTTGCGCATAGAAAAGAAATACTACAAAAATCATTATCTACTTTTCAAGGAGTTTTAAGAAACAATAATATTGGCGAATTATGGGTGGACGGTATGGTTCCTGATAATTTCGAATTTGTTTTTGCTTCCGTTCAATCAGTAAATAACCAACTAGAAAATTCTAATTTATCACCAGATTATTATGACTTTATTATTGTTGATGAATGCCATCATCAAACAGCAAATAGCTATCGAAAAATAATCAACTATTTTAAACCAAAAGTTTTACTTGGCTTAACCGCAACACCAGAACGTATGGATGGTGGGGATATTCTTGATGATTTTGATAATAAAATTGCCGCAGAAATTAGGTTACCTGAAGCAATGAATAGAAAACTACTTTGTCCTTTTCAATACTTTGGAATTACAGATAGTATTGATTTAACAAACGTAAGTTGGGTAAAAGGTAAATATGTAGCTAGTGAACTGACAAACCTTTACACAGGAAGTGATAGAAGAGTTAGAGAAATAATAGGTGCTTTAGATAAATATACAAAAGACATAAACAACGTAAGAACATTAGGATATTGTGTTTCTATGGAACATGCTAAATACATGGCGCAAAAATTTACTTTAGCAGGTTTAAGAGCAGCTTATCTTACAAGTAATAATAGTCATGAAAGAGTTTTTATCCGTCAGCAATTAGAAAAAAAAGAAATCAATTATCTTTTTGTAGTAGATATGTTTAATGAAGGAATTGATATTCCTGAGATTGATACTGTACTTTTTTTAAGACCAACAGAAAGCTTAACGGTATTTTTACAACAACTCGGAAGAGGTTTAAGACTTCATGAAGAAAAAGACTGTTTAACGGTGTTGGATTTTGTTGGAAACTCTAAACCAGAATATAATTTTGAAAGTAAATTTAGAGCTTTAATTGGTAAAACAAATACTACTGTTTCTAAAGAAATTGAAGATGATTTCCCTCATCTTCCTTTAGGTTGTTCAATTATTTTAGAGAAAAAAACAAAAGAAACTATTCTTAAAAATATAGCAGCTGCCACTTCTCTAAATAAAAAGAATTTAATTAATAAAATTAAAAGTTTTCAGCATGATACAAACTTACCTTTAACTATTGGAAACTTTAGCAAGCTCTACTCGATTCCTTTACAAGATATTTACAAAAGAGGTAGCTGGAAAAGACTATGTCAACTTGCAGGAAAAATAGAAGATTTTAATACCGAAAATGAAAAGGCTATTGTTTCTGCTATTTCTAATAAATGGTTATCTACAAACTCATTAAGTTATTTTACTTTCATTTTAAAAATTGCAAAACAGAATTTTAAATTGGTTTTATCTGAATTAAAAGAAAATGAAAAAACAATGCTTTTAATGCTTCATTATGATATTTGGTTAAAAAAAGGTTCTTTTAATTCTTTAGAAGAGAGTATCAAACAAATTGGAAACAATCCTACTTTAGTGGAAGAAATAAAAGAAGTTCTTGAATTCTTAATTGAAAATATAGATTTTAAAGAATTACCAATTAATCTTCCGTATCTACAACCTTTAAAATTACATAGCCGTTACACTAGAGACCAAATATTAGTAGCTTTTAAATTTAGTAGTTTTGATGACAAATCTACTATCAGAGAAGGAATAGCAGAAAAAAAGGATATAAATACTGAACTTTTATTTATCAATTTAATAAAATCAGAAGAAAACTTCTCCCCAACAACGATGTATGATGATTATGCTGTAAATGAATTATTATTTCACTGGCAAACTCAAAATTCTGCTAGACCAGATACAGGAAAAGGATTGTCTTATATAAATCATAAAATAACCGAAAAAAGAATATTACTTTTTGTTCGTGAAAAAGCAAAAAATGAATTCGGAAATACTAATGGATATGTTTTTATTGGAGAAGGAAATCTAAAAGATTATTATGGTTCTAAACCAATGAGTATCAATTGGGAATTAAATGAGCCAATGCCACATTATTTATGGAAAGATGCTGCAAAATTAGCAATAGGATAAACAACAAAAAAGCTCAACTTTTAAAAGTTGAGCTTTTTTAACAATCTATAAATACCTTCTTCTAAAACTTATATTCCCCCAAAGGTTTAGGGAAATCTTCAGGATTTGCAGCTAAATGATAACGAGGGTCATCAATATCTTCTAAAATAACCTCAGAAAAAACAGGGCTCGATTTAAATAGCAACAATTTACAATCTTCACTTAAGTGTTTTAGTGTAATTTTTTTTCCAGCAGCTTGGTATTTTTCAACCAAATTAAAGATAGCTTCTATGGCAGAATGGTCGGTTACACGAGCTTCTACAAAATCTATTTCTACAACGTCTGGATCATTTTTGATGTCAAATTTCCCATTAAATTCAGTGATACTTCCAAAGAAAAGTGGTCCCCAAATTTCATAAATTTTTGTTCCGTCTGCTTTAAAACGTTTTCTAGCTCTAATTTTCTTAGCACTTGTCCATGCAAAAGATAAAGCAGAAATAATAACCCCAACAAATACTGCAATGGCTAAGTCAAAGAAAACTGTTACGGCAGACACTATAATTAATACAGCAGCATCAGACATTGGTATTTTCTTTAAAATTCTAAAACTAGACCAAGCAAATGTTTCTATCACCATCATAAACATTACACCAACAAGCGCTGCAATAGGTACTTGCTCAATATATTTATCGGCAAATAAAATAAAGGTAAGTAGGGTTAAGGCCATCATAATACCAGATAAACGTCCACGTCCGCCAGCATTAATGTTTATCACCGTTTGCCCAATCATACCACAACCACCAGTTCCTCCAAAGGCACCACTTACAATATTTCCTGCACCTTGCGCAATACATTCTCTATTTCCGTTTCCTCTAGTTTCTGTTAACTCATCAACTAGATTCATAGTCATTAAGGTTTCTATTAAACCAACTGACGCTGCTAAAAATGCATACGGAGCAATAAATTTTAAAGTATCTAAATTAAAAGGAAGGTTGCTCCATAATTCTAAAACATTTAAGTTTTTAGAAAGTTCTGCAATTCCGTTTAAACCAGCTCCACCACCGTCTCTAATAAAATCTCCAACATTAATTGAGTTTAATCCGCTAAAAATAGAGATTAAAGTAACTATTAAAATAGCTGTTAATGCAGCCGGAATTTTTGTTGTAATTTTAGGTAAACCCCAAACGATTAACATGGTTAATAATACCAAGCCAATCATTATATATAAGGTGTTGCCTTGCATGCTATATTTTACAACTCCAGAATCTTTTACAGCATAAAAGCCTTCGTCAGAAACATTAAAAACTACTTTTTTAGTGTTAAGATCAAAAACCTGACCTTCAGAAATTAAAAATAACTCTTCGTTGGTAGTACTATTTTTAACGATATTATCATCAATAGTAAATATTACCGTGTTAGAAACTAAATCTTTAACTTGGTTATTAGATACGCTATAAACCAATTCTTTAGATTCGGTTTTACGCATATTTTGTCCGTAGAAATCTTTTTTATTTTCTTTAAACATTCCCAATTGTGCCATAAAAATAACAATGGCCAAACCGTTTACAAACCCCATCATTACGGGATGCGGAATTAGACGTACAAATTTACCTAACTTAAAGAGTCCTGCAAAAATTTGTATCACCCCCATTAAAACAACGGCGGCTAAGAGATAAAAATAGCCCATATTTTCTACCGGATTGTCAAATAACAAGCCTTTTGCATGTCCTTCTTGTATCATGTGTACAAAAATTACTGCTACGGCACCTGCGGCTCCAGAGATTAAACCTGGTCTTCCACCAAAACTTGCTGAAATAATTCCTACTACAAAAGCACCGAACAATGCCACAATAGGACTTATTTGTGCTACAAAGGCAAAAGCTACAACTTCTGGTATCATTGCTAAGGAAACGGTTATTCCGGCAAGTACATCATCTTTTGCGTTTGGTAATATTTTTCTAATAAATTCAGTCATAATTTGGGTGATTTTTAAAGTCGGCAAAGATAGACCCTTTTTTTAAAAAAAGACACTACTTATTGGTATTGTTAATTCATACAAATGTATTTATCAGATAAGTACGTTATCAATTTATGAATGCAAACTCATTAAAAAAGAAATATTTAACAATGCTAAGATGTACAATTATAAAAAAGAGAACGGTAAATTTTTAGGATGCTTATAAATGAATGCTTAGTGCTTTAATAATTAGATGTTTCTAGATAGGTATTATACACTAATTGAATGTTAGCGTACGTATTTTCTAATGCAGCTTCAATGGCTGTTTTATTTTTAAAAACAACTTCGGTAATACCTTCTTCTAGTTGAGGTGTTAATTTTTCTGAATAATTAGAAATCATTAAATACCAATAAGTTTGTTTTAATTTAACTCCTTTATGAAAATAAATATGATAGGTAGTAATTAAAGGTTTGATAAGTTGCAGGTTAGAAATGCCACATTCTTCTTCTACTTCTCTAATTGCTGCGGTTTCTATTGTTTCTTCTTTTTCAATCCATCCTTTAGGTAAATCCCAAACACCGTTTCTTAAAATAAATAAAACTTCTTTTTTGGGGTTTAGCACTAATCCGCCAGCGGCGGGAATTACTTTCATATTTGTTAAAAAAGATTTCCAATCATTCTCTAAGTCAGTCGAGTAAAAAATAACTCCTTTAAGTTCATTGTTTTTTAGTTTCAGAATAATTTCATCAAAAACAACATTCTTAAAATTGTAAACAGGAAAAATATTTTCTTTTTGTGAAGAAGAAGTGAAAATTATTGGCGTATCATTTACAAAAACTTTATACATTTGCGATATGATTTTAAACAAAGATACGGCAAAAAAAACAGCTGAACTTTTATTGCAAATAAAAGCAATAAAGTTAAGCCCAAATGATCCCTTTAATTGGGCGTCAGGTTGGAAGTCTCCAATATATTGTGATAATAGAGTTACTTTATCTTATCCTCCAGTTCGTGTTTTTCTTAAAGAAGAAATATCAAAACTTGTAGAATTAGAATATGGTAAGCCAGATGTTATTGCTGGTGTTGCTACAGGTGCAATTGCTATTGGGGTTTTAGTAGCGCAACAATTAGGTGTTCCTTTTATTTATGTTAGGCCAGAGCCAAAAAAGCATGGTAGAAAGAACCAAATTGAAGGGCATTTAGAAAGCGGACAAAATGTTGTTGTAATTGAAGATTTAATAAGTACAGGTAATAGTAGCTTAAATGCAGTGGAAGCTTTAAAAGAAGCGGGTGGTGTTGTAAAAGGTATGGTTGCTATTTTTTCTTATGGATTTGATATTGCAAAGAAGAATTTTGAAGAAAAAAATGTAGGATTAACTACTTTAAGTAATTACGAAAACTTGTTAGAACAAGCTTTAGATAGTAATTATATTACAGATAAAGAGTTGGCAACATTAAATGATTGGAGAAAGAACCCAAGTGAGTGGAAACAATAAAATTGAAGCATGAATATTAACGGAAATACAGTTACTATAGAGAAATCTGCTGAAGAAGTGTTTACTTTTTTTACAGATTTAAAGAACTTTGAGCAATTAATGCCAGAGAATATTCAAAAATTTGAAGTTGATGGTGAATCTTTTATATTCGGTTTGCCTGGTATGCCAGAGATTAGACTCGTTTTAAAAGAAAAAACACCATTTACTAATATTACATTAGGTGCTGCAAGTAGTAAATTACCTTTTACTTTAGCTGCGGATATTAACGAAATTGCAGAAAATAAAACAGAGGTAAGCTTAAAATTCGATGGAGAATTTAATGCAATGATGGCAATGATGATTAAAAAACCATTGACAAAATTTGTAGATACGCTTACAGAAAATATAGGAAAACTTTAAAGAAAAGAAATTTCTTTAAGTCCAAATTCTTGGATAATATCATCTTCTAATAGAACTTGTAGTTTTCCATAATCGGAAATTCCAGAAATCATTCCCATAAAAATTTCATCCTTACTATTTTTAAACATAGTAGGGATATTTTTTTTATACAATACATCTAAATATTTTTCTTCCAAAAGTTTAAATTTTTGAGAAGTTAAGCATTTTATGTTTTTTTGAATTTCTTCTAAAATAGTAGATAATAAAAGATCTAAATTAGACTCTAAACCCGTTTCTAATTTTAAAGAAGTAGCGTTCTTTAAGTGTTCAGGGAAAATTTCTTGGTTTACATTTAAGCCAATTCCTACAAAAGAATTTTTAATACGATCACCAGAAAAGGTGTTTTCAATTAAAATGCCACAAATTTTCTTGTTTGCTGACAGAATGTCGTTAGGCCATTTTATAGATGGTTTAGGTAAGTTTTTAGCTAATAAAACAGTATAAATAGATAAGGAAATAGCAAAGTTTAAATATTTTTTTTGAACTACCTTTAAATCTTTAAAACTTATGAATACGCTGAATGTTAGGTTTTTATGTGGTTCGGAAACCCACTTATTTTGTTGCTGACCTCTCCCTTTTGTTTGGTTTTGAGTAACAACAGTTGTAAAATTCTCTAGGGTAGAATTTTGAGCTAAATCCTTTAAAAAAGAATTCGTAGAATCGGTGGCACTAAGTTTGATTGTTTTCAAGTGTTAAATAAAGTGTAAACTACTGTAATAATACACAAAATACTCGCAAAAAAATAATAACTTTGCGTTAAATATAGAAAAAAGTTAATGACAAATAAAAAAGTAAGTACAGATGATTTAATTGCTTTAATTATTAAAGGGATTGATGAGGTAAAAGGAGAAAATATTCAATTATTAGACTTACGAGATATAGAGAATACTGTATGCGATTATTTTGTAATCTGCTCGGGAAACTCAAATACACAAGTAAATGCAATTTCTGGTTCTATTCAAAAAATAGTAAGCAAAGAACTTAAAGACAAACCTTGGCATATAGAAGGCCAAACAAACTCTGAGTGGGTTTTAATGGATTATGTAAACGTAGTGGTACACATTTTTCAAAAACAGGTTCGTGACTATTATGATATTGAAAGTCTTTGGGGTGATGCTAAAATTACAGAGATAAAATCAGTTTAATCTTTTTATTTTTTAAATAAATGAGTGATTCAAAAAAAGATAGTAATTCTAATATGCCTAAATTTAAGTTTAACGCGTATTGGATATATGGTGCAATATTTGTTGTAATAATGGCATTTCAGTTTTTTAGTAGTGGAGATTTAGCTACTAAAAGTATTTCTAAAAATGAGTTTAATGATATCTTAAAAGATAATGATATCTCTAGAATTGTTGTTTTAAATAACAATTTAGCTCAGATTTATATTAAAGAAGAAGCACAAAAAAAACAACGTTATAGTAAGATTATAAACTCTGCTTTTTATACGCAAGGATCTTCTTTTTATGACTATAATTTTGGGGATTTACAAAATTTCGAAAATAATGTTGAAAAAGCAAGACAAGCAAACGAGCTAGACTTTGATATAAAAAATGAAAACAAAACAAGTATTTTTGATACTATTCTAGGTTTTTTACCTTTTATAATATTAATTGCTGTTTGGTTGTTTTTTATGAAAAGAATGTCTGGCGGTGGAGCTGGAGCTGGTGGCGGAGGTCAAATATTTAGCATTGGTAAATCTAAAGCAAAATTATTTGATAAAGACACAAAGGTAAAAACTACGTTTGAAAATGTAGCCGGTTTAGAAGGTGCTAAAGAAGAGGTACAAGAAATTGTAGACTTCTTAAAAAATCCAGAAAAATATACTTCATTAGGAGGTAAAATTCCAAAAGGTGCTTTATTAGTAGGACCTCCAGGAACAGGTAAAACCTTACTAGCTAAAGCGGTTGCAGGTGAAGCAGATGTTCCTTTTTTCTCTTTATCTGGTTCAGATTTTGTTGAAATGTTTGTAGGTGTGGGTGCTTCTCGTGTAAGAGATTTATTTAAAAAAGCTGCAGAGAAATCTCCTTCTATTATCTTTATTGATGAGATAGACGCTATTGGTAGAGCTCGTGGTAAAAATAGTATGACTGGTGGTAATGACGAGCGTGAAAACACGTTGAATCAATTATTAACAGAAATGGATGGTTTTGGTACAGATGTAAATGTTATTGTACTAGCAGCAACAAACAGAGCAGATGTTTTAGATAGTGCGTTAATGCGTGCTGGTCGTTTTGATAGACAGATCTATGTAGATTTACCAAACATCAACGAAAGAAAAGAAATTTTTGAAGTACATATTAAACCTTTAAAATTAGCAGGAGATGTTAAGATAGATTTCTTAGCACAACAAACACCTGGTTTTTCTGGGGCAGACATTGCTAATATGTGTAATGAATCTGCATTAATTGCTGCCAGAAATGGTAAAAAAGCAATTCATCATCAAGATTTCTTAGATGCTGTAGATAGAATTGTTGGTGGTTTAGAGAAGAAAAATAAAGTAATTACACCAAAGGAGAAAAAAGTAATTGCTTTTCATGAAGCAGGTCACGCAACTATTAGTTGGATGTTAGAACACGCTGCACCATTGGTTAAAGTTACTATTGTGCCAAGAGGACAGTCTTTAGGAGCTGCTTGGTATTTACCAGCAGAAAGAATGATTGTGCAGACAGAGCAAATGTTAGATGAAATGTGTGCTACCATGGGTGGTAGAGCTGCAGAAAAGGTAATGTTTAATAAAATATCTACAGGAGCTTTAAGCGATTTAGAAAAAGTGACCAAGCAAGCAAAAGCAATGGTTACTGTTTATGGTTTAAATGAAGCAGTTGGTAATGTTACGTATTATGATTCTTCTGGAAACGATGGTTTTGTTAAACCTTATAGTGAAGAGACCGGTAAAACAATAGATCAAGAAATTTCTAAAATTATTGAAGCTCAATATGTAAGAGCAATAGAAATTTTAGAAGAAAATAAAGATAAATTAACGACTCTTGCAGAATTATTATTGGAAAAAGAAGTTATTTTTAAAGACGATTTAGAAAAGATATTCGGTAAAAGACCTTTTGAAGAAGCTCTTGAAGTAGAAATCGTTGAAGATAAAAAAGAGATTCCTCCAGTAGAATTAAAAACTGAAGAATAATAAATGAATTTTTTTAAAAAGCTATTCAACATACCCAATAAAGAAGAAAAGGACATCCAAAGACAAGAAGTAGATCTTTCTTTGGATGATCTTTTTGTACATAACTTTCTTGATAAAGGAGGTAAGTTTTTATATTGTTTAAAAGAAAGTGAAGTTGTAGAGAACTTAAAGAGTATTTTAAAAGAGAATAATTGGAATCAATTAACGCTTTTAGATGACAAGTTATCTTCCTTTTTAAATAGACATGAGGTAGCAATGAATAGAAATTTCAATTCAAATTTTCCTGTTTTCTTAAATTGCGAACATTTAATTGCAGATAATGGAGATATTTTATTTTCATCAAAACAATTAAAAAGTATTAAGTTATCAGAGATGCCTCAAAACTTTATCGTTTACGCAACTACGAGTCAGTTGGTTAAAGATATGGGAGAAGGGTTAACAGGTATTAAAATTCATCATAAAGATAATTTGCCTACCAATATTTCTGCCATAAAAAATTATAACATCCATAAAAATGATGATAATTTCTTAAACTACGGCAACAGTAACTCAAAAAACTTATATTTGCTGCTATTAGAAGATTTATAATATGAGTAACCTTTTAAAAAGGAGTCTTTCAGGCATAATTTACGTTTTAATTTTTATATCAGCGATTCTTTTTTCAAAAGAATCGTATGTGGTTCTAACAACTATTTTTGGGTTGTTGTGCGTTTGGGAATTTTCTAAACTCATTAAATTTAAAGGATTGATAGGGTATATTTTCTTTAGCTTAACATTATTTTTAATGTTAAAAAGGCCAGAAAGCTATGCCGTAATTATTATTTTAGGAATTACAATAGTTTCTTCTTTATCTCTTATCTATTACTTATTTACTAAAAAAGAAATTTCTTTCTCTAATGATAGATCTAAATCTGGTTTACTAATTAGGTATCCTATTTTTTCTATGATTTTTTTAATCCTTTTACCTATTTATAAGGATGGTTATAACCCTCATTTAATAATTTCTATTTTAATTATGATATGGGTAAATGATAGTTTTGCTTTTTTAGTGGGTAAAAATTTTGGGAAAAGAAAATTATTTGTTTCTGTTTCTCCAAAAAAGACACAAGAAGGTTTTTTAGGTGGGTTGGCTTTTGCTTTAATTGCGGCCTTTATAATTAGTAAATTAAATACCGATTTTACAGTAGTAAATTGGTTAGTTATAGCTGTTATTGTTAGTGTAATTGGTACTATTGGAGATTTAGTAGAATCTAAATTTAAAAGACAAGCCAATATTAAAGATAGTGGTACTATTATGCCTGGGCATGGTGGTATTTTAGATAGATTGGATAGTTTGTTATTTGCAGCACCATTTGTATATTTGTATATTAATTTTATAATTTAAGTATGATTCGTTTTCACAAAGAAGGGTATAAAATAATTGTTATTACCTTTATAATAACAATAGTAGGTGTATTGCTAGCCGATAATTTAATTAGTATACCTTGGCTTGTTAAAGCAATTCAAGTTTTATTACTTGCTTTTTTAGTAATTGTACTACAGTTTTTTAGAAACCCTAAAAGAGTTGCTCCATTAAATGACAACGTATTAGTTGCACCGGTAGACGGTAAAGTGGTTGTTATAGAAGAAGTAGAAGAACCAGAATACTTTAAAGGAAAAAGATTACAAGTGTCTATTTTTATGTCTCCTATTAACGTGCATGTTACCAGATACGCTATGAGTGGAGTTGTAAAATATAGTAAATATCATCCAGGAAAATATTTGGTTGCATGGCACCCGAAAGCATCTACAGAAAACGAAAGAACTACGGTAGTTGTTAATAATGCAGCTTTTGGAGATGTTTTATACAGGCAAATAGCAGGTGCATTGGCAAAGAGAATTGTTAATTATGCAAAAGTTGGTGATACAGCAGTACAAGGAGCAGATGCAGGTTTTATTAAATTTGGTTCTAGAGTAGACCTTTTTCTTCCATTAGGTACAAAGCTAAATGTATCTTTAAATGATACAGTAAAAGGAGGAGTTCAAGTAATTGCAGAAAAATAGTAAGATATGGAATCTGATTTAGACAAAGATTTTAACGAAGCTTTCTATAGAATTTCTAAATTAGAAAAAGTGATTGCTCCAGACATTATGCTAAAATTTTACGCTTACAATAAGCAAGCAAATTTTGGTAATAAGTTTTCTTTTAATGACGAGCATAACGTTAGAAGCGCATTTAAATTAAATGCATGGATGCAATTAAATGGCATGAAATCTGACGTAGCAAAACAAGAATATATTAATTTAGCAAAAATAGTTTTAAACAGTAAACAATAACATTATGAAGAGAGTAGTAGTTTTATCATTATTAATGATTGTAGCGTTTAATTTTTCATCTTGTAAATCAGATAAAAAATCTGATAAGAAAGTAGAAGATACAATTAAAACAGAAAAGAGTGCAGCAGCTTTTTCTTTAGAGAAGGCAAAAAATGAAATTAACTTTGTAGCGTATAAAACTACAGATAAAATTCCAGTAGGAGGTCAATTTAATAAAGTTGATATTATTTCTGGAGGAGAAGGAGCTTCTATTAAAGATGCTATTAATAATACAGAGTTTTCAATTCCTGTAAGTAGTATTTTTACAAAAGACACTAGTAGAGATTTTAAAATTCAAAAATTCTTCTTTGGTGTAATGGATAATACAAAATTACTTTCTGGTAAATTATTGATAACAGATGACGCTAATGGTGTAGCAGAAATTAAAATGAATGGAGTTACAGAAAAAGTAGCTTTTACGTATACTATTGTAGAGAATGTTTTTAAAATGACAGCTACTATGGATATCACTAAATGGAATGCTTCTGAGGCTTTAGCATCATTAAATACAGTTTGTAGTGATTTACATAAAGGTGCAGACGGAGTTTCTAAAACATGGAGTGATGTGGCTTTAAATATTACTTCTACTTTCTAAGAAGCATTATAAATTATTCAACGCTTTTTTAAGTGTTTTAAATCGAAAAGAATATCCGTTCTTTTCGATTTTTTTTGCCGAAATTTTACTTCCTTCTAATAATATTTTTGCCATATCGCCAAATACAAGCTTCAACATAAAACTAGGAACTCCAATTCCTAAATAAGGTTTGCCTATGCTTTTTGCTAATTCCTTAGAGAATGTTTTACTAGTGTGGTGTTCTGGAGCAACGGCATTAAATACACCTTCTAAATTATCATCAATAGCTTTTATATAGATGGCACATAAATCATCTAAATGGATCCAAGGTAAAAATTGTTTTCCAGAACCTAAAGGAGTTATAATAGGTGTTTTCATTTTGTCTAATGCACCGCCATTATCCGTTAAAACAACACCGGTTCTTAAAATGGTTACAGGAATATTTTTTGTTGAAAATTGCTGTGCTGCATTTTCCCATTTTTGGCAAACATCACCTAAAAAGTCAGTACCTGCTTTGTCTGTTTCTTCATATATTTTATCTGTAGTAACAGCGCCGTAATAACCAACGCCAGAAGCAGAAATAAAACCTTTTAAATTAATTTTAAGCTCATTAATTTTATCATACAGTAAATTGGCGCTTTTTACTCTGCTATCAATTATTATTTGCTTTCTTTCTTTAGTCCAACGTTTGTCTGCAATTCCTGCTCCGGCTAAATGAATAATATAATCGGTATCTAAAAGTGCTATTTCATCAATGTAATTAGAAGAAATATCCCATTTAAATTCATTTTCTTCTTTGGGATTTCTACTTAAAATTACAACTTCATGATTTTTATCAATCAGTAATTTTGATAATCTTTTGCCGACTAAACCCGTACCACCTGTAATAATTATTTTTGCCATATGGTAAATATAATTAATTTTTGTCTAATGTTTTTAGAATATTATAAAACAAATTTATGCATACATATAGTAATCCAATGTTAATTTTTATTTTTCATCCGTATAAAATTGTACTTTTATAGTGATGAAAAAAAATAATAAAAGAAAAGGTTTTGTATTTAAAACCTATGAAGCAGAAAATCAATCTCCTTTCGAAAAATTATTCGAAATTTTTAAGGAATTGATAACACATACTTCTGGAGATTTTGATGAAGCCATAGATTGGTTGCGTTCTTTAGATAAAGAATATAAATTAACGGATGAAAATTATACTATTGATGACTTTATTGAAGATTTAAAGAAGAAAGGCTACATAAAGGAAGAGGTAAAAGGAGATGGGACTGGAGGTAATAAGATTACTCCAAAAACAGAACGTGCTATTCGTCAGCAAGCATTGAATCATATTTTTGGAAAAATAAAACGAAGTGGTGCTGGTAATCATAAAAGTAAATCTCCAGGAATAGGAGATGAACATACCGGAGATTTAAGAGAATATCAATTTGGTGATGCCTTAGACAAAGTTTCTATGACAGAAAGCATTAGAAATGCGCAGGTAAATAACGGAATAGATAATTTTAGTCTTACCGAAAACGATTTGGTGGTGGAAGAAACCATGCACAAAAGCCAAATGAGTACGGTTCTAATGATTGATATAAGTCACTCTATGATTTTATATGGAGAAGACAGAATTACTCCTGCTAAAAAAGTAGCGATGGCGTTGGCAGAATTAATTACTACTCGTTATCCTAAAGATACCTTAGATATTATTGTTTTTGGAAATGATGCGTGGGCAATTAAAATTAAAGATTTGCCTTATTTACAAGTAGGACCATATCACACAAATACGGTTGCAGGTTTGCAGTTAGCGATGGATTTACTCCGAAGAAAAAGAAATACCAACAAACAAATTTTTATGATTACCGATGGTAAGCCAAGTTGCTTGCGTTTGCCAGACGGACAATATTATAAGAATAGTAATGGTCTAGACAAATACATTGTAGACAAATGTTATGGAATGGCACAGCAAGCCAGAAAATTACACATTCCGATAACTACTTTTATGATTGCGCAAGATCCGTATTTAATGCAATTTATAAAGGCGTTTACAAAAGCAAATCAGGGTAAAGCATTTTATACAGGTTTAAAAGGTTTGGGAGAAATGATTTTTGAAGATTACGAAACCAATAGAAAAAAGAGAATTAGAGGGTAGAATAAATCCTGTTTTTTTAGAAAAAAGAATATAGAACAGAGAAGAAAGAATAGATTGCAAAGAACTTATTAATATTAGAAATAAAAAGACATAATTATAAAAAAAACTAAAAATTTGGCAAATAGGTTTAAAATTGTCCTTTTTAATTTCTGATATTTTAGAAAATTTCCCCAAAAATGAACGATATGATTTGACTTCTCAAATAAGCAGATGTTCAATTTCTATTCCAAGTAATATTTCAGAGTGATCTTAAATAACTGATAAGTCTTTCAGTCACTTTATAGATATTTCTCTTGGTTCTAGTTTTGAGTTAGGGACACAAATATTAATAGCACATCATAAAAAATATATTAACATAAAACAATTAGAAGAGTTAGAAAGTTTAATTGCTGAATGGCAAAGAATGACTATGGGGTTCCAAAATGGACTCAAAAATTAGTCTTTTCTCTTTTTTCTTTGCTCTCTTATCACACACATAATATGAATATACATACATTAGGAGAATTAAAAGCATCAGGATACAAATCTAAGTCAATTAAAGACGAATTAAGAGAAAACCTGATAACCAAAATAAAAAATAAAGAAACCGTTTTTAAAGGAGTTCATGGATATGAGAATACGGTTATTCCGGAATTAGAAAGAGCTATTTTAAGTAAACATAATATTAATTTATTAGGATTAAGAGGGCAAGCAAAAACACGTTTGGCTAGATTGATGGTAGATTTATTGGATGAATACATTCCGGTTGTTGCAGGTTCTGAGATTAATGACGATCCTTTACAGCCAATTTCTAGGTTTGCTATTGAGTTGATTAAAGAAAAGGGAGATGATACACCTATTTATTGGCTGCATAGAAACGAACGTTTTGCAGAAAAATTAGCAACGCCAGATGTAACGGTTGCCGATATTATTGGTGATGTAGATCCTATAAAAGCAGCCAATTTAAAATTAAGTTATGCAGATGATAGAGTAATTCATTACGGAATGATTCCACGTGCAAACAGATGTATTTTTGTAATTAATGAATTACCAGATTTACAAGCAAGAATTCAGGTTGCACTTTTCAATATTTTACAAGAAGGAGATATTCAAATTAGAGGATTTAAATTACGTTTGCCTTTAGATATGCAATTTGTGTTTACAGCAAACCCAGAAGATTATACCAATAGAGGAAGTATTGTTACACCTTTAAAAGATAGAATTGGTTCGCAAATTTTAACACATTACCCAGAAGATATTGAAACAGCTAAAACAATTACACAACAAGAAGCAAATAAGGTAGGTTCTCAAAAAGACTTTATAGCAGTGCCAGAATTGGCAAAAGACTTGTTAGAACAAATTGTTTTTGAAGCGAGAGAAAGTGAGTATATAGATGCTAAAAGTGGTGTAAGTGCCCGTTTAAGTATTTCTGCTTTCGAAAATCTATTAAGTACAGCAGAAAGAAGAGCATTGCTTTCTGGTGATGAAAAAACAATGATCCGTTTAAATGATTTCGACGGAATTATTCCTGCAATAACAGGAAAGGTAGAGTTAGTTTATGAAGGAGAGCAAGAAGGCGCACAAGTTGTGGCAGAAACCTTAATAAAGAATGCTATTAAAACGTTGTTTCCAAGTTATTTTCCTGAGATAAAAAAGTTAGAAAAACAAGGAGAAGAATCTCCTTATGATGCTATTATTTCTTGGTTTTTTAATGCTGATGAAGATTTCGAATTATTAGATGAACATACAGAAGCGCAATACAAAGCAGAATTAGATAAAGTAAAACCTTTAGATGCTTTTATAAAAGAATTTCAGCCAGATATGAATGAAGCAGATGCTTATTTTATGAAAGAATTTGTGTTATGGGCATTGGTGGAGTTTAAAAAATTAAGTAAGTATCGTTTTGCAGAAGGTACTCAATTTAAAGATCCTTATGGAAACTTTATAAGCGGACTGTAAGTTTTAAATACACTTTAGATATGAATGTCAAATTGAGCTTGTGGAAACTTTGTAAAAAGAACTTCGACAAGCTTAGTTTGACATTCTTAATTTTAATTAGTTTTTTAGATGAAGAAGTAAGATATTCCTAAAAAACAATTGAAGCTATAGATGTCAGTCTGAGCTTGTCGAAGACCATAACTACAAATTACCTATAGCTTACTTATTTACTTCAAATAATTGAATAATCTCTATAATTATTTTTTGTCATTTCAACTTTAAGGAGAAATCAGATAAAGCAACATTATTTGGTTTTCTAAATGAATTTTAATCTTATGCTCAAATAAAACTTCGACAAGCTCAGTTAGACATTCTTAGGTTTAATTGTTTTTTTAGATGAATAATATAAAAGTATTCGCAAAAACAATTCAGCATACAAATGTCTGTCTGAGCCTGTCGAAGACTAAAACTACCTATTTCCTCTACCTTTTTTATTAGCTTCACATAATTGAATAATCTCCGTAATTCTTTTTTGTCTTTTCGAGTTTAAGGAGAGATCATATAAATCAACATCCTTTGGTTTTCTAGATTAATTTTAATCTTGTGCTAAAATAAAACTTCGACAAGCTCAGTTTGACATCGTTAGTTTTAATTGTCTTTTTTTAGATGAAGAATTAATGTATTTCTAAAAAACAATTGAACATATAATATGTACTGTTTTTACACAGTTTTGTCATTTCGACTTTAAGGAGAAATCAGATAAAGCAACATTATTTGGTTTTCTATATGAATTTTAATCTTATGCTCAAATAAAACTTCGACAAGCTCAGTTTGACATCGTTAGTTTTAATTGTCTTTTTAGATGAAGAATATAAAAGTATTCGCAAAAAATAATTCAGAATACAAATGTCTGTCTGAGCCTGTCGAAGACTAAAATTACCTATTTCCTCTAGATTTTTTATTTGCCTTACATAATTGAATAATCTCAGTAATTCTTTTTTGTCGGGTTGTTTCTCTCTTTGCTTGATGTATCCAATACAAATAACTCTTTTTATAACTAGGTGCAAAATTATTGTAATTGTTAAAAGCCGTTTCGTTTTTAGCAAAGGCAATTTGTAAATCATCAGGAATAATTCCTTTTTCGACGGGATCTAAAGCTGTCCAAGAACCGTTTTGTTTTGCAATTTCTATAATGTCTAATCCACTTTGATGCATTAAATTATCAGCAATTAAATTTTGAATATAATTTTTATTCACAGCACTCCAAACACTTTTTTGTTTTCTTGGACAGAAATATTGCCTGCGTTTTCCTGCTCCTAAACTTTTTACAGTTGCATCTATCCAACCAAAACATAAAGCAATCTTAACGGCTTCTTCCCAACGCATAGATTCCTCTTCATTTTCTACTTTATAAAAAATTAGATAAATTCCTTTTGATAAATTATAATTTTTAGACAACCAAAGGCGCCATTCAACATCATTTTTAAAGTAAAATTCTTCAATTTCATTCATAATTTAGAATACTAAGAGCAACTTGTTTCTTTTTTTATTCAATTATAAGTAATTGAAATTTATAATTAAAAAAGTGTTGTTTATAGCGGGAAGCAAAATAAGAAAATAATTTTTATCATTCTCTATTTACTATTTTTTGATAGCCATAATTATCACAATCATAAAAATGGAGGAACAAATAACGATAGATAGCTCAAGTTTTGGTTACGCTATATTTTTTAATTAAATTCAGTGTTATTAATGATTCTATCATAAAAACACAATGAAATGACTGAAAACAGCTTAAATAATGAAAATAAAATAAAATTATTATCATTTGATATTGACAACACTTTAATTGATTTTCATACCTATAAAAGTAACTTTAAAAAAATATGGGAAAAGTATCATCATCAAAGTGATGTAATTTTAACGTATAATACAGGTCGTTTAATAGATGACGTTTTAGATTTAATAGATAAAAAGGTGCTTCCAGAACCAGATTATATTATTTCTGGCGTAGGTACACATATTTATAATTATAAAAAAGGTGAAATAGTAAAAGAGTTTAATGATGTTTTAGATGATGGTTGGAATTTAGAGTCTGTAGAAAATATCATTCAGAAAATAAAACATCCTATTAGTGATCAACCAACAAAATTTCAGCATTCTTATAAAAGAAGTTACTTCTTTCATGATGCCAGTAACGAGCTTATTGAAAGTATAGAGCAAGATTTTGCAGATGCAGATATGGATGTAAATATTGTGTATTCTGGTAATAAATTTTTAGATGTTTTACCAAAATGGGCCAATAAAGGAAATGCTTTACGTTGGCTATTAAGAAGATTGAAATTTAAATCTAATGAGGTTTTAGTTGCTGGAGATAGTGGTAACGATTCTGCAATGTTCGATTTAAAAGATGTGTCTGGTATTGTGGTTGCAAATGCGCATGACGAATTGTACTTATATACAAAACATAAAAAAGTTTATCATACAGAAAAAGAAAAAGGAGATGGTATTATAGAAGGGTTAATTTTCTATAAAATATTACCAAAAGAAGCGCTTGAAGATACAAACATCGATCATTCAGAAGATTTTTTTATCAAAAAAGAAAAAGAAAATATTACTCAAGAAGATACAGATGAAAAAGTTGCATTAATTAAAGAGGGATATGTAAAAGCAATTGAAGCGCTTAAGAAAAATATTACACCGCTTGGTTTTTCCGCTTGTTCTATAAAGGATAATATACCTAATGGTACCGATGAAAATTATCATAGTGTTTGGGCCAGAGATGGCGCAATTACTGTTATAGGTTCGTTGTCTTTAATAGATGATGAAGAAATTCATCAATGTCAAAGACAAACATTGGTTACGTTGATAGAAAACATGTCTAGAAACGGACAAATACCTGCAAATGTTAGACTAAAAGATGGTGAGCCAGATTACTCTGGAGTTGGAGGAATTTGTTCTATAGATAGTGGTATTTGGGTAGTAATTGCTTTCTATGAATATGTAAATGTTACTAAAGATATTCAGTTTTTAAGAAAATATATTGGAGATATTAAGGAAACCATGCGATGGTTAGGAGCGCATGATAGTAATAATGATGCACTTTTAGAAATTCCGGAAGCTGGAGATTGGACAGACTTATTTGGAAGAAGTTATAATATTTTATATGATGAAATTCTTTGGTATAGATCTAATGTGTGTTTTGGACGTATGTTAGAAATGTTAGGAAGCCATGAGGATGCTGGGGAATATATTAGATGGTCTCAGGTGATTAAAAAAGAGATTGTACAAAACTTCTGGCCTTCTACGCAGCAAAAATTATTTCAATCGGTTTCATTTGCAGAAAAGCAATTTACATTAGGAGACACTTCTTATTTAATAGCACAAACTACACCTTTCGATTTTAGCTGGCGTTGTGATGTTTTAGGAAATGTGTTGGCTTTTTTACACGGAACCATAGATGCAGAAAAAGCACATCAAACTTTTAAATTTATGCTAGGTGTTGGTGTAAATGATCCTTTTCCGGTTGCAAATGTATATCCGGTGGTAAGTCCTGGAGATCCAGATTGGAAACCTTATTATACTGTAAATCTTCTGAATTTACCCAACCATTATCACAATGGTGGAATTTGGCCTTTTGTGGGGGGATTTTGGGTAAAGTTTGTAAATAAATTAGGGTTTAAAGACATTGCAATAGAAGAATTGCACAAACTAGCTTTAATCAATAAAGAAGGAATTAATGAAGAGTGGGAGTTTACAGAATGGGCACATGGAACCACAGGGAAACCAATGGGGAAAGCATACCAAGCTTGGTCTGCTGCTCAATATATATCAGCTTGTAACGATTTAAAAATAATTAAAACTATAACTAAAAAATAGAAATATGAAATCAATATTAATGATTTCTTTACATGGATATGTAGGGGCGCATGCAGAATTAGGAAAACCAGATACAGGAGGACAAGTTGTATATGTTTTAGAATTAGCAGATAGATTTAGTAGATTGGGTAAACGTGTAGATCTTTTAACAAGACAGTTTGAAGAGCAACCAGAATATGATATTGTAGATGATAATTTTAGTGTTTGGAGAATTCCTTTCGGTGGAAAAAAATTCATTAGAAAAGAAGACATGCACGATCATTTAAAAAAGTTTGTAACTAATACTTTAGCAGCGATTAAAAAAGAAAATAAGAAGTATGACGTTGTTTATTCTCATTATTGGGATGCAGGTTGGGCAGGACAAAAAATTGCAGAAGAATTAGGTATTTGTCACGTGCATACGCCACATTCTTTAGGTTGGTGGAAACAACATTCTATGGGAAGTGATATGGACGAGAAAGTGATGGAAAAAACCTATCGCTTTAAAGAACGTATTAGAAAGGAATATTTTGTGTATCAGATGTGTAATTTTGTGATTGCAACCACACTTCCGCAGGTAGATTTATTAGTACAACAATACGATGTATTGTCTAGAAATTGTAGCATGATTCCTCCAGGAATTGATGAAAACAGGTTTTTTCCGGTACCGTCTAAAGAGAACGATAAAATTCGATTAAAGTATGATATTAAACCAACCGATATCTTGGCGTTGGGTAGAATGGCGCATAATAAAGGCTACGATTTATTAATACGTTCGTTACCAACAGTTTTTGAATTATGTCCGGAAGCTAGATTGGTCGCTGCTATTGGTGGAGATTCTCAACAAGATAGAGACGGAATTGAAACTTTAAAAGTATTAGCGAAGGAGTTAGGTGTTATGGATAAAATTAAATGGAAAAATTATATTGCAGATGAAGATTTAGCAAACGTATATAGGTCTGCAAGTATCTTTGTAATGCCTTCTAGATATGAGCCTTTTGGTATGGTTGCTATTGAAGCAATGGCTTGTGGAACACCAAGTGTAATTACCGTGCATGGTGGTTTGTGTGATTTAATTGATTTTGGAAACCAAGCTTTATTTGCAGATCCACACAGACCAAAAGAATTTGGAGCAATGATGGCAATGCCTTTACTGTACCCTAAATTAAGAAATGAAATGTCTGTAGAAGGTGCGCGTTTTGCACGTAGAAATTTTGGTTGGACAGGAATTGCAAAAAGGATGTTAACCATTTTTAATAGTTCTATAAATCAAAACACTATGGAATCTAATATTTATTAGTAAAGCTAATAACGTAAATGTATTATGTTACATAGTAAGTTTTTTATAGTTGAATACATTCCGGTTTTTATCGGGATCTAAATCCTTGGTTAATGATGTCTAAAATAGTCTGTTTTGGTGAAGTTTTGTGGGATGTTTTTCCTACACATAAAAAAATAGGAGGAGCGCCTTTAAATGTTGCAGTTCGTTTAAAATCTTTTAAGAATGATGTTGCTATGGTAAGTGCCATTGGTAATGATGAATTAGGAAAGTTGATTTTAAATTACATAAACGATTTAAAAATAAATGCTGATGCTGTCGTCATTTTAGAAGATTATTCAACAGGAGAAGTTGCTGTTACATTAAATGAAAAAGGAGCTGCTACCTATGAAATTGTACATCCAAGGGCTTGGGATAAAATTCCACTTACAGCAGCTGCTGCAACACTAGTAAAACAAGCTGATGCTTTTGTTTTTGGGAGTTTAATTACTAGGGATACTGTTTCTAAAAACACGTTGTATCAACTTTTAAAGCTTGCTAAATATGCTATTTTTGATGTGAATTTAAGAGCACCTTTTTATTCAAAAGAAATTTTAGTAGCGTTAATGGAGAAAGCAGATTTTATTAAGTTTAATGATGAAGAGCTTTATGAAGTAAGTGCTTTTTTAGGTTCTCCTTTTCATAATTTAGAACAAAACATACATTTTATATCAGAAAAAACAAAAACAGCACATATTTGCGTTACAAAAGGCGAACATGGTGCTGTTTTATTATATAACAATGCATTGTTTTACAATAGTGGTTATAAAATTAAAGTAGTAGACACTGTTGGTTCTGGAGATTCTTTTTTAGCCTCATTAATAAGTCAATTAATTAATGGTTCACCTCCACAAAAAGCAATTTATTTTGCTTGTGCTGTTGGTGCCTTAGTTGCTCAAAATGAAGGAGCAAATCCTATTATTACAGAAAATGAAGTTGTACAGTTTAGTGGTTTGTATTAGTTATCTCATTATTTCATTAGGAAAAACAACAACACTTTCATGTCCATTTTCTCCAACAGCTGCTACACCAAAAAAGAAGTTGTCAATAACAATTCCGTCTAAAGTAAATTCGGTAGCTTCTACATATCTAGCATGATCCCAGGTAGGAGAGGTGGTGTCTCGCCAATAAATTTTATACCCTTTTGCATCAGTAACTTTATTCCATTTTAATTTTACGTTTGCTTCCACAATACCACCAATAGCCACTTCTTTTGGAGCTTTTGGTGCCCAAGCTAAATTGGCCATTGTAATGGCATTTACAGCCGTTAATTTTTTTGCATAGTCAAAATTTACATGCTCAAAAGTATCTCCGTATGCGATACCTTTTTCAGTTCTAATATCTTGATGTTGCTGTGTGTAGTTTTCATGCGCTTCCATAATTCTAATTCCTGCAAAACCTAAATCGTTAAAAGGTCTGTGATGTCCTCCTCGCCCGAACCGATCTAATCTATAAATCATCATTGGGTTCATTTCGGGCATATAGGTTTTTACATTTTTGTGAATATATCTAGCCAATTGTCTAGAAATTCCATCTACCTCACCGCCATAAAAACGTCTTGCTTTGCGTTGTTTTTCCGTTTCATTTGCAGGAACCGGTTCCGAGAAAATTCTAAAACTACGATTGTCAATTACACCATCTACACCTTTAATATTACCAATCATATCGTTGTTTAAAACTCCGATAATTTCCCAATCTTGTTCTTTTGCATAGTTTGCCAAACCAGCACCACCAAACAAACCTTGTTCTTCACCAGAAAGACCTACATAAATAATACTGCTTTCAAATTGATACTTACTTAAAACTCTTGCGGCTTCTATGGTTCCTGCCATTCCGGAGGCATTGTCATTAGCACCAGGAGCATCTGTGGTAAAATCCATTGCATCGCTTGCACGAGAATCAATATCACCACTCATAATAATATATTTGTTTGGGTATTTTGTTCCTTTTTGAACTGCCACAACATTTACAATCCAAGCATCGTGAGGTACTCTTCTATTCCCTTTTTTTGTTACAAAATCCTTTTGATAAAAAGTGTTGATACAGTTGTTACAATTGCTAGATATTTTATCGAATGCGGCTTTTATCCAGCGTCTAGCTGCTCCAATACCTTTAGTTGTAGAAATGGTATCTGAAAAAGTATTTCTTGTACCGAATTCTGTTAGAGTTTTTATGTCTGCTTTAATATTGTCTGCAGAAACTGCGTTTATGATATCGTAAATTTTAAGATCTGTTTGTGCAGAAATAGAAATTGACATCAATAAAAATAAGAGTGTAATTTTTTTCATCCGAAGGAAAGTTTAGGAGACTAAATTACAAAACAAAAAAGAGAACAGATTAAAAACCGGTTCTCTTTTACTATTTTATTTAAAATGCTATCTGTTATTTGAAATCTATCGTTAAACCTTCGTTTAGAATAGTACTTGTAGCATGTACGTTATTCATCTATACTAACATGAAATAATGCATCACCTTTATTTACAATTGGAGTTTTATTAATACAGAAAATATTACAATCAAATGGTGCATAAATTTTCTTTTTAAACTCACCAAAAGGATCTTGTATTACGCCTAAAACTTCTCTCTTCTTTACAAAGCTTCCGTTGGCAACTCTAATTTTAAACATCCCAGAATCAGAGGCTCTTAACCATTTTGCTTTATGCACAAAAACAGGAGTTGCTCTAACCGTAATATCGCCTTCAATAAGACCTAAACGGATTAATACATTTCTAGTTCCGTTAACACCTTCGTTAATAATTGTAGGGTTTAGTTCTTTAGATTTTCCACCTTCAAAAAGTAACACGGTTTTACCCATTTTATGTAACGTATCTCTTAGTGATTTTGTAATGTTTTCAGAAAAAACAATCATTGGTGGGTTAAAAACCTTTGCCAATTCTAATGCTTTTTCATCATCTTTACTACATCTAATTTGTGCAATATTGTCACGATCTCCACCACCTGTATGAAAATCAATTACATAATCTACAAGTGGTGCAATTTCTTTTGTAAATTGATAAGCAAACTGGCTTGCTAAAGAACCACTAGCAGAACCAGGAAACATTCTATTTAAATCTCGTCCGTCAGGAAATTCTCTAGTCTGAATTAAATAGCCAAAAATATTAAAAACAGGAATACAAATAATGGTTCCGGTTTTCGGTTTATTAATCTTTAAATTAATAATTTCTCTAATAATACCAACACCATTTGTTTCATCTCCATGTATACCCGCTAGTAATAAAACTACGGGACCAGGATTCTGAGAACGTTCTATAATTATAGGCACCTTTACAGTGGTTCTGGTATGTAGTTTTGCTACTTCTAAATCTAAAACAGTACGTTTTCCTTCAGGAATTACTTTTCCTAAAAGGATAAAAGGTTTACTCGACATGAATTTCTAAAAAACGGATTATTTCTTTTGCAATATTTTTACCTGTAGCTACTTCAATACCTTCTAAACCAGGAGAAGAATTTACTTCTAAAACCAATGGTCCTTTAGAGGATTGTAACATATCTACACCAGCAACTCCTAAACCTAAAGCTTTGGTTGCTTTTAAAGCTGTTTTTTCTTCTTCGTCTGTTAATTCTATAACAGTAGCATTACCACCTCTGTGTAAGTTAGAGCGGAATTCTCCTTCTTTACCTTGACGTTTCATAGCTCCAACGACTTTACCATCTACCACAAAAGCTCTAATATCTGCACCGCCAGCTTCTTTAATAAATTCTTGCGCAATTACTCTTGCACCTAAACCATTAAAAGCTTCTAAAACAGAAGTTGCAGCATTTTTAGTTTCAGCTAAAACAACCCCTAAACCTTGTGTACCTTCTAATAATTTTAAAATTAAAGGAGCGCCACCAACAGATTCTACAACATGCTCTACATCTTTAGTGTAATTAGCAAATACTGTTTTTGGTAAACCAACACCAGCTCTTGCTAAAATTTGTAAACTGCTTAATTTATCTCTAGATTTTACTAAAGCTTGAGAAGAAACTGCAGAAAATACTTTCATCATTTCAAACTGACGAATAACAGCAGTTCCGTAAAAAGTTACAGAAGCACCAATTCTAGGTATAATAGCATCTATATTTTCTATGTATTCACCCTTATAAAATATTTTTGGAGATTTTCTTTCTATTTCAATGTTACATTTTAAATGGTCTACAACCATTACTTCATGACCTCTTTTTTCAGCGGCTTCTACTAATCTTCTAGTTGAATACAATTTTGGATTTCTAGACAGAATTACAATTCTCATTATATTTTATTTTTTAATTTGTGTGATAAATCTTCTTTAGCAGTATCTATCACAAATTTTTTGTTTAAAAATTTTCTTCCCAATAATACAGGATATTTCATGTCTTTACGTTCACTTAATGTTAAATGAATTGGAAAGTTTATATCAAACATGATGATTTCTGTCTCAATCATAAATCTTTTTTCAGAAATACCATTAGAGCTTTTAACCAATTTAGAAGCATACTTTTTTGTAGAAAACTCTTTGTTGTTGTAAAACGAGTGTTCTGGATCTAATAATGTAAATCTAATAAAATTTTCATCACCTACAGTAATTTCTTCAATATTAGAACAATGAATTGATGATGTATATGCGCCAGAGTCAATTTTTACGTCAATATCTTCTAAAATTAATTCAGGAAAATCGGCTTTATCAATTCTACCAATTGTAATCTTCATTTGTAAATTATATTAAGAGGTAAAATTACAGATACTTATTGATTAAAAAAGAAAAACTTTTATAATTTTGAAATAGCCGCTTCTGCACAACGTTCTCCATCCATAGCAGCAGAAACTATTCCGCCAGCATATCCACCACCTTCTCCACAAGGATATAAACCTTCTATTTCTGTATGCTCTAAACTTTCTTTTCTAGGAATGTTTACTGGAGATGAAGTTCTAGATTCTACCCCAATAATATTGGCTTCGTTGGTATAATAACCATGCATTTTTTGTCCGAATGCAGCAAAACCTTTCCTTAATCTACCGCCAATAATTTTTGGCAATAAAGAATGTAAAGGAGCCGATTTTAATCCCGGTTGATACGAACAATCATTTAAATCGTTAGAAAGTCTTCCATCCACAAAATCTACCAATCTTTGTGCGGGTGCAGTTTGTGTTCTTCCTCCTGCCAAAAAGGCTATTTTTTCTAAATCCTTTTGAAATTCTAACCCTTTTAAAGGGCCAAATTCTTCGTATTTTTTAAAATCTTTATCAATATCTAATTCAACAACAATTCCCGAGTTTGCAAATCTATTATTTCTACGAGAAGGCGACATTCCGTTTACAACAACTTCACCGTTTGCAGTAGCTGCAGGTACAATAAATCCACCAGGACACATACAAAAAGAATACACGCCTCTGTTGTTTACTTGATGCACTAAACTATATGCAGCAGCAGGTAACAATTCGTCTCTTTCTCCTGAGCAATGATATTGAATTTGATCTATAATTTCCTGCGGATGTTCTACACGAACTCCCATTGCAAAAGACTTTGCTTTTAAAGCAATTTCTTTTTTATGTAACAATTCGTAAATATCTCTTGCCGAATGACCGGTTGCCAAAATAACGGAGTTTACAGCCATTTCTGTTCCGTTTTTCAGCTGAATAGCTTGTAATTTATTGTTTTTTACAGTAAAATCTGTAACACGAGTTTCAAAATGTATTTCTCCACCATACTTTAAAATATTCTCACGAACATTTTCGATGATTTTTGGTAATTTATTGGTTCCGATGTGCGGATGCGCATCTACCAAAATTTGCTCTGTTGCTCCATGAAAAACTAAGTTTTCAAAAATTCTTCTAACATCGCCACGTTTTAAAGAACGTGTGTATAATTTTCCATCAGAATAAGTACCTGCGCCACCTTCTCCAAAACAGTAATTAGAATCTTCGTTTACAAAATGATCTTGATTAATGGCTTTTAAATCTCGCCTTCTATCTTGTACATTTTTTCCACGTTCTAAAACAATTGGTTTGTAACCTAACTCTATACAACGCAAGGCAGCGTACATTCCTGCAGGTCCAAAACCAATAATATGAATTTCTTTTGCATTAGAAACGTCTTTGTATTCAAAAATATAATCAGATTTATCTGGAATATTTTCGTTGATGTAAACGGCTACTTTATAATTAAAAATGATGTCTTTTTTACGTGCATCAATAGATTTACGTAAAACTTTTACGGCAGAAATTTCACTTTTATCAAGGCTTAATTGCTTAGAAGCTTTGTATAATAAGATGTTTTCTTTACGTTCTTCTATTAAATTTACTCGAAGTTGAATTTCTTTTACCATGTGGCAAAAATAACAAAATTTAAAGGTTAATAAATAAATAACTTTATGCTAAAATTAAGAATTAGATATTTAATTTTTTATAATTTTAAGTGATAACATAATTGTGAATATTATTCTCATAAAATGCAATGAAAATCAAAGGAAAAAATCACGATTTTATCTATCTTTAAAAAATATTTAAAAGAATGCTAGATCAAGAGAAATATAAGGTTAAAAACACCATTCAACTTACTGATTTTAATACAAAAGAGGTAGTTGAAAAGGCAGAGAAAAAGCTAAAAAAAATTAGAAAAAAGCTAAGTAAAATTCAGGATACCATGTATGCAGAAGGCAAATATAGTATGCTTATTTGCTTGCAAGGAATGGATACTTCTGGTAAGGATAGCTTAATTAGAGAGGTTTTTAAAGATGTAAATGCACGTGGAGTAGAGGTGCATAGTTTTAAAGTACCAACAGAGTTGGAATTAAAACACGATTTTTTATGGCGTCATTATATTGCGCTTCCTGCAAAAGGGAAAATTGGTGTTTTTAATAGAACACATTACGAAAACGTTTTGGTAACAAGAGTGCATCCTAGTTATGTTTTTGGAGAAAATATTCCGACTATACATACGTTAGAGGATATCAATGATGCTTTTTTCCATGAAAGAATGGAAAGAATCAATAATTTTGAAAAACATATTGTAGATAGTGGAACCATCATATTAAAGTTCTTTTTAAATTTATCTAAAGACGAACAAAAGAATAGATTATTAAGAAGATTAAATCTTCCTGAAAAGAATTGGAAGTTTTCTGCAGGCGATTTAAAAGAACGCAAACTGTGGGATCAATACCAATTCTGTTATGAGGATTTACTAAACAGAACGTCTAAAGAAAACGCACCTTGGTTTATAATTCCTGCGGATGATAAGCCATCTGCTAGATTAATTTTAGCAGATATTGTATTAGAAGAATTAGAAAAATATAACTTTAAAGAACCTACATTGCCTGCAAAAATTCAGGATCAGGTAGCCGAATTTAAAACACAATTAAATAACGAGTAAGAGTTGTCTTTTCTGTGAAGGCAGTAAGTACACTCTAACGAAATAAATTAAAAATAGCTTCTTGCTTTTGCAAGATTGATAAAAAATAAAAATGAATTTAGATTTAAAGAAGCCAATCGTATTTTTCGATTTAGAAACAACAGGAGTAAATATTGCAACAGATAAAGTTGTTGAAATAGCTATATTAAAAGTTTTTCCAAACGGAAATAAGGAAAGTAAAACTTGGTTGGTAAATCCGGAAATGGAAATTCCACAAGGTTCTATAGATGTACACGGAATTACCAATGAAAAAGTAGCTACGGAACCGACTTTTAAAGAATTAGCGCCAAAAATTAATGAAATGATTGCAGATTCTGATTTGGCAGGTTTTAACTCTAACCGTTTTGATATTCCTTTATTAGCAGAAGAATTAATGCGTGCAGGAATTGACTTTGATATGAAAAATAGAAAAGCCATTGATGTGCAAGTTATTTTTCATAAAAAGGAGCAAAGAACGTTAAGTGCTGGGTATCAGTTTTACTGTGGTAAAGAATTAGAAGGAGCACACGGAGCAGAAGCAGACACCAATGCAACGTATGAAATTTTGTTAGCGCAATTAGATAAATATACAGATATAGAGAACACTGTAGATGCTTTAAGCGAATATTCTACACACGGAGAAAGAGCAGATTTTGCTGGTTTTATTTTAATGAATGATGAAAAGCAAGAAATCTTCTCTTTCGGAAAATACAAAGGTAGAACGGTAGAAGAAGTTTTTAAAGAAAACCCTGGATATAATAATTGGATGCAAAATGCAGACTTTCCTTTATACACAAAAAAGGTGTTAAAAGAAATTAAAGAAAGAATGACGGCGCCAAAAAAGAAAATGTCTGACAAAGAAAAGTTAGAAGCTTTACAGCAGAAGTTTAATTTACGATAGATTTATAGCGTTTTTTGTCATTTCGAAATGAGCCTTTTTTAGGTGATTGAGAAATCTCATAATTAAGTTAAAACATCGATAATTATTAAATTGTTGGTGTTCTTTTTAAAGTTTAAAAGAGGAAACAAATAACCATGAAGATAATTATTTTTTTACTTTTTATTTGTTCTCAAGGATTTTCTCAAACAATTAATTTTAAAGGGAAATTATTAGATAAAAAAACCGACGAACCTATTATATATGCAAATATTAGTTTCTTAAAAACAAATACAGGTATCTCTTCTTTAGAAGACGGAACTTTTAGTTTAGAAATTAAAGAGAGCTTATTAAAAGAAAAGGTTCATGTTTCTTGTTTAAATTATAAAGACACTATTGTTTTTGCTGAAGAATTGTATAACAAAACCTTGTTTTTAGAAGCTAAAAGGTTTGAATTAGATGAGGTTGTTGTTTCTAGAAGTAAAAAAAAGATAATTATTTTAGATAAAGTAAAAAAACGAGTTACTCCTTTTCATACTAATGTAATTAGAATGATTGGAAAACATTTTCCAAATAAATTAGAGGGAGATTTTTTTATAGATATGATAAAAATCTATTTTGCTAAGAGAAATTCTGAGAAAGCAAAATTTAGAATTAGAATTTTTTCAGTTGATAAAAATACAGGAAAACCTAAAGAAGATATTTTAACTAAAAGTATACCTATTTCAATTGAAAAAGGACAGAAATTAGTAGAATTAAACTTAGAAGAATATTATATAGAAATGCCAAAAAATGGAGTATTTGTTGTTTTTGAAAAACTCATGATTCCTTACAACTTATATAAAACAAGTTTGGGAGGTAGTGAGGAAACAGTATTTTATGCTCCTATAGTTGGTTTAACAAAGAGTAAAGAGTTTAAAGATATAAATAGAATTTATTATTTTAATAAAGGGAATTGGCATACTATTCCTTATAATGATTTTTCAATTGTTCCTGCAATATCTTTAACTTTGTCTAATTAACAAAAGAATAAACAATTACACATTTACACAAAAAAAATGTTTACAGAATATAAAAATTTACCAAATAATTCTCGCGTTTGGATTTACCAATCCGACAGAGAATTTACTACAAAAGAAATTGAATTTATTGCAGCAAAGGCAGAAGATTTTATCAACCAATGGACACGTCATGGAGACGATTTAAAAGGTTCTTTTACTATAAAATACAATCAGTTTTTGGTGTTGGCGGTAGATGAGAGTTTTAACAATGTTTCTGGATGTTCTATAGATAGTTCGGTTCGTTTTATTAAAGAGTTAGAAAACGAATTAAAACTAGACTTAATGGATAAGATGAATGTTACGTTTAAAGATAATGACAATATTAATCTAGTAAAATTGTTCGATTTTCAGAAGTTCGCCGAAGCACAAAAAGTAACCGCAGAAACCATTGTTTTTAATAATATGGTAGCTACCAAAGAAGATTTTGAAAACAATTGGGAAATTAAGGCAGAAGATAGCTGGCACAAAAGATTTTTGGTATAAAAGTTGTTTTTAAATTAGTAAATTAAGTTAGCAAATTATTGCGTTAAGGATAGAGCGGTCTGTTTGAGCTCTTTTTTAGGTGCGGTTATAGTGATTACGCTTTTTTGCGTAATTGTACCGAGAACAAACCTAGAAAAAGCGAGTAGCGAAAGCCTGTTAAAACGCCCAAAAAATATGTTCGAAAATAAGATGAAGAAAGAGTTACTGATTATCCTTTTTATAGGTTTTGTTTTTAATTTATCTGCACAAAGTGTAGATCCTTTATTAACAAAAGATGCCGAGGCACAAGATGTTTGGGTAGATAGTATTATGAAAAATATGTCGATTGATGAAAAAATTGGTCAGCTTTTTATGATACAAGCCTATTCTAATAAAGACAAAAAGCACGAAGCTTATATTACCAATATGATTCAAAAATATCATGTAGGTAATTTAATTTTTATGCAAGGAACTCCAGAAAAACAGGCAGTACTTACTAATACATTTCAAGATGCGGCAAAAGTGCCTTTGTTAATTGGTTTTGATGGAGAATGGGGCTTAGATATGCGTTTAAAAAATACGTACAGATTTCCTTGGAACATGACTTTGGGTGCTATTGAAAAAGATTCTTTAATTACTGAATTTGGTAAGCATTTGGGAATGCATTGTAAGCGATTGGGCATTCATGTAAACTTTGCGCCGGTTGTAGATATTAATACCAACCCAGAAAACCCAATTATAGGTAACCGTTCTTTTGGTGAAAATAAAGAAAACGTAACCCAAAAAGCAATTGCATTTACAAAAGGGATGCAAAGTCAAGGAGTTTTGGCAAATGCAAAACATTTTCCGGGTCATGGAGATACCGCAACAGATTCTCACCATACATTACCCGTTTTAAATTTTGATTTGGCGCGCTTAGATTCTATTGAATTGTATCCTTATAAAAGGGTTTTTGATGCTGGTATGGCAAGTGTTATGACGGCACATTTAAGTATTGCTAGTTTAGAGCCAGATAGTAGATTGCCTACTTCTTTATCTAAAAATGTGGTGACTAATTTATTACAGCAAAAATTAGGTTTTTTAGGCTTGGTAATTACCGATGGATTAAATATGAAAGGTGCTGCAAATTATGCTACTTCGGCAGAAATTAATTTGGCAGCCATACAAGCAGGGAATGATTTATTGTTAATTCCGCAAGAAATTCCTGCTACGGTAAACATGATTAAAAAGGCTATTGAGTTAAAGACACTAACGGAAGAAAGAGTCAATTTTTCTGTTCGTAAAATATTAAAAGCTAAATATTGGGCAGGTTTAAATGAGTATAAACCAGTTGTCTTAAATAATTTGCATGAAGACTTAAATTCAATTGATGATGAATTATTACATAGAGAATTGGTGAAGAATTCTTTAACGGTTGTCAAAAATAAAAACTACAATATACCTATTACCAATTTAGAAGAAAGAAAAATTGCATATGTAAAATTAGGCGACGATTCTGGATATCCTTTTATTGATATGCTTCAAAATTATGGACAAGTAGATGAGGTTTATAGTGAAAATTTAGACGGACTTATAACAAAATTAAAACCGTATAATTTGGTTATTGTTGGTTTTCATAAATCGAATGCGAACCCATGGAAAAGTTATAAGTTTACAAATAAAGAATTGGTTTGGTTGCAAGAAATATCTAGAGAGAATAATGTAATTTTAGATGTTTTTGCGAGTCCTTATAGTTTATTACAAGTAAAATCTTTTACCAATATAGAAGGCATTATTGTGTCTTACCAAAATAGCAAATTAGCGCAAGAACTCTCTGCTCAATTAATTTTTGGAGCTTTTGGAGCAAAAGGGAAGTTGCCTGTTTCTATTAAAAGTGATTTTTTAGAAGGTAGTGGTTTCTTTACCTCAAACTTAAGTAGATTTGAATATACCATACCAGAAGCAGCCCAATTATCTTCTATAAAATTAAAAAAGATAGATTCTTTAGCTACCATTATTTTAAAAGAAAAAATGGCACCAGGTTTTCAGATTGTAGTAGCAAGACACGGTAAAATTGTTTTAGAGAAAAGTTACGGCCACCACACAGATGATACTTCTAGAAAAGTAAAAAATTCTGACGTTTACGATTTGGCTTCACTGACTAAAATTTTAGCCTCTTTACCTTTAGTGATGAAAGCCGAAGAAGAGAAGAAAATTTCTTTAAATGAAAAACTTCAAGATCTTTTACCAGGTTTTAAAGGCTCTAATAAAGCTTCGGTTTCTGTTAGAGAAATCCTTTCACATTACGGACGTTTAAAAGCGTGGATTCCTTTTTATGTGGCAACTCAAGATAGTATAACACATGAAAATTTACCTGCTTTTTATAGTAATAAACAATCGGAAAGATTTTCTCTAAATGTGGCAAAAAACTTATATATAAACAAGAGTTATAAAGACAGTATTTATAAATATATTAGAGATGCAGACCAAAGAACAACTCCAGGCTATAAATACAGCGATTTAGGATATTATTTACTACAAGAAGCTATAGAAAAAACGTATCAAAAACCTTTAAATACCTTGGTAGATGAAGAGTTTTACCAATCTTTGGGCGCTAATAGAACCACGTATTTACCGCTTCAAAAGTTTCCTGCAAACGAAATTATACCTACTGAAAAAGACAACTATTACCGCAATCAATTAGTGCAAGGTTATGTGCATGATATGGGAGCTGCTATGTTGGGTGGAGTAGGTGGACATGCAGGTTTATTTGCCAATGCAAACGATGTTGCAAAAATTATGCAGATGTATTTACAGAAAGGATATTATGGAGGTAAAAGATATTTAAAAACAGAAACCTTAGACAAATTTAACCATCGTTATTTTTCAGATATGCAGGTGCGTAGAGGCTTAGGTTTCGATAAACCGCAGTTAAACCCTAAAGTTAAAGCAACTTGTGGCTGTGTATCCGACGAGAGTTTTGGGCATTCTGGTTTTACAGGTACTTATACTTGGGCAGATCCACAAAGTGGAATTGTATATGTGTTTTTGTCTAATAGAGTGTATCCAACGGCAGCAAATAGAAGTTTGGTAAGAAGCAATATGCGTACAGAAATTCAGCAAGTAATTCAAGATGCTATTATAAATTAAGAGGAATAAAATAGTTATTTTTAGAAGCTATTTCCTGCTTTCACTACTCGCTTTTTTTGAGAAAAACAAAAAAGAGCTCAAACAAACCGTTCAATCAGGGCTAGACCTGATTGAACGGTTTGTTTTTTTTCTAAGAACTAGCCTCTGTATTTGTTGGCGCTAATTTGCTGTATAAAAATATAATTAATAAGCTAAAAGAAAAATAGAGTAACGCAATCTTATCACCAAAAAAATAGGATACTATAAACGCTTGTAGTGCATAAAAAACAGGTAAAATAAATAGGTTGTACGTAAATCTAAAAGTATCTATGAAATCGATATCAGGGTTCTTTTTTGCTTGCTTTTTGTAAATTAGATAATGAACCAAACTATTTAAAAGAATTACATAATACAAGAGTTTTAAATAGTTTGTACTACCTTCTTTTTTAGGCGGAAACGTATTTTTTTTAATCATTTCTTGTACCTTTTTTACTTCTGTAAAATCTACTTGAGCATCATTTAGCTTCGTTAAAATAGCATCATAGTTTTCATCTTTTTCTATATGAACAGATAATTCTTTTAACTGATTTACAACTTCGTTTTTTAGAATATTAATAGATTTACTAGGAATATTGTTTGCGTAAATTTCGCTAGCATTAATAGGTGATCCGTAATGCAAAGCCACTTTGCAAGGAAAATGAGATGCATTTTGATACGTAATTCCTACAGGTACTACTTGTATTTGTAAATCTGGGTATTTTTCTATAGCTCCATATACAATTCTAGTAAAACCTTTACTTAAAGGTCTAACGGTTCTGTCTCTACAATCACTACCTTCTGGAAAAATCATTAAAGATTTTCCGCGGTTAAAAATGTCATAACAGGTATTAAAAACTGCCTCGTTTTTAGCCAATTGATCGATGCCGTCTCGCATTCTATAAATAGCAATTAGATTTAAAGAATTTAGAATTTTTTCTATAATAGGTTTTTTAAAAGCAGCCGCTTTTACTAAAAAATAACTAGCTCTTGGGTTATTTGTGGTCACAATTAAAGGATCTATCAATCCGTTTGGGTGGTTTATTGCAAAAAGTACAGCCCCTTTTTTAGGTACGTTTTTTAAACCAACTACTTTTATTTTTTTAGTGTAAAAAAAGAGTCCGAGTTTAACGTATAAACGCACCAAGCGAAACCATATTTGTGAATTTTCCATATTTTAATAATTATTTTAAAGATGATTTTCTGCCCCAATAAGTTGCTAATGCCATGCCCGAAAAGACATCCCAAACTCCCCAAAAAGCAGCCAGTAAAGCCATTCCACCTAAACCTTCAAAGAAGCCAAAAATAAGTAACAAACCTAAACCGCCGTTTTGTATGCCAGTTTCTATAGCAATTGTTTTACAATCTTTTTTATTCAATTTAAAACTTTTTGCGGTATAAAACCCTAAAATGTAGGCAAAAATATTATGAAAAATAACTAAGAATAATACATGGTGAATATGGTGTATAAAAACGTCTAAATTCTGAGAAAAGGCAATAAAAATTAAAGCAATAAAAACCAACATAGACAATGGTTTTAAAACTTTTTCAATTTTGTGAGCCATTTCCGAATGGTAATGTTTAATAACCATTCCAAGAATTAAAGGGATTCCTAAAATTATAGAAACGACTTTAAATAAATCATACGGATTTAAAGACACCGTTTTTAAAATGATATTGGTTGGTTCATATAAACTTCCCCAAAACTGTAAATTAAGAGGCGTCATAACAATGCAAATTAAGGTTGCAAAAGCAGTTAAACTAACAGATAAAGCAGCGTTTCCTCCAGCCATTTTACTAAAAAAGTTAGAGACATTTCCGCCAGGGCAAGCAGCAATCATTATCATTCCTAATGCAAAACTAGGATGCGGTTTTATAATTAGAATTGCCAAAAAAGTAAAAGCAGGTAACAATATAAATTGCGATAAAACACCTACAAAAACTATTTTAGGATTTTTAAATAGCCTTTTAAAATCTTCTACAGAAATACCCAGAGCAACACCAAACATAATAATGGCAATGGCTATGTTTAAAACCCATAAACCACTTTCATCAAAGTTTATTTTAATAGCGTCTATATCTATGTTGTTTTGCATTTTTTAAAGTTTCAGGTTTTCTTGATTCTTGTTTCCAAAAAATCTTTTTTCGAAGTTTTTGTCTTTGCCTAAAGTTTACTTAATTCTTAAAAGCAAACTCAATAATGTTCGCCCCCATTTTTAAAGCAGTTTCTCGCACACTTTTTGGGTTGTTGTGTATGATTTCATCTTCCCAACCATCGCTTAAATCTGTTTCATAATCGTAAAAAATAACCAACCTTCCTTCATAAAATAAACCAAAACCTTGGGCAGGTTTTTTATTGTGTTCATGAATTTTAGGAATCCCATTAGGGAATTTAAAAGTTTGATGATAAATAGGGTGGTTACTCGGAATTTCTTTAAGTTCTAAACTTGGAAAAACTTTCTTTAATTCTCTTCGTATGAATTTATCTAATCCGTAATTATCTGAAATATGTAAAAATCCACCAGAAATTAAATAATTTCTTAAGTTGTTTGCGTCATCATCAGAAAACAATACATTTCCATGCCCCGTCATAAAAATGATAGGAAAGTTAAAAATATCTTCACTATCAATATATACTGCTTGTGGATCTTTAGAAATATTGGTTCCAATATTTGTGTTTGCAAAGTCTATTAAATTAGGAATTGCTGTTGGGTTTGCGTACCAGTCTCCACCGCCATTATATTTTAAAATGGCTACATTCTGTGCGTTTGTAGAAAATGAAAGTAGAAAGAGAAAAACGAATATTTTTTTCATTAAAGTAAGAGTTCTCTATAAAATTCTATAAAAAATAGAATTTACTAGAACTAACATTTAGTTATTAGAAAGCAATATAGTAAAAATTACTGATTGATAAACGAAATGGTACTTACAGCCACTAATGCAGCAGTTTCTGTACGCAATCTACTTTCTCCTAAAGAAATAGGAGTCATGTTTTTTGCCAAACATTTTTTAATTTCATCAATAGAAAAATCACCTTCGGGACCAATTAGAATGGTAGTTTTTTCTGAAGGTTTTACAACAGATTGTAGTAAGTTTTTATCTTTTTGATCTTCGCAGTGGGCAATACAAACATTGCCTTCAAAATCTTGTTTTATAAAATCATTCAATTTTACGGGTTCATTCAATTTAGGAAGCGTGAATTTTAAAGATTGCTTCATGGCAGACTGAATAATTTTTTCGAAACGCTCTAATTTTACAACTCTACGTTCTGAGTTAGAACAAATAATTGGTGTAATTTCATCGATACCAATTTCTGTTGCTTTTTCTAAAAACCATTCAATTCTATCATTTAATTTAGTAGGGGCAATGGCAATATGTAAGTAATAATTCCAAGGTTTTGGTTTTTCTTCAAAACCAATAACTTCTGCCAAACATTTTTTGTCGCTTGCAAGTATAATTTTTACATCAAACAAAAAACCTTTACCGTTTGTAATTTTAAGAATGTCATTTTCTTTTTTACGTAAAACGCGCACAATATGTTTACTCTCAATTTTATCGAATGTAAGTTGCGTTGTTTCTGTAGAAATTTCTGAATTATAAAATAGTTGCATTTTTTAAAATAGTTTCATGGTTTTGTTTTCTCGCAAAGTCGCAAAGGCGCAAAGTTTTTTATTTTTGCCAACTGCCTACTGAATACTCTTTCTATACGTTCTTCGTCTTTTATGCGTTACAGGATCAAAATTTTCCCATAATTTTTTAATAGCTTCATTGTCTTCTAACTCGGGAGTTCTAATACAATTTTCTATTCCTAGAGGTGCAAAAGTTTTTGTGTATTGATCAAATATTATTGCATGTACCCCTTTATTTTGATAATCTGGATGTACGCCGATTAAGTAAAAAGTAACGTCTTTAGAGTGTTTTCTAGCTTTTAATAAGTGAAACAATCCGAATGGAAATAATTTTCCTTTTGCTTTCTGTAATGCTTCAGAAAAAGAAGGCATTACAATAGCAAAAGCAACGAGTTTATTATTTTTATCAACCACAAATTTTATATATTCGGGGTTGATAAAGCTGATGTATTTCTTCTTAAAAAAAGCAATTTGAGAATCTGAAATAGGTACAAAAGAAGACAGTTTAGAGTAGGATGCACTAAAAACATCAAACATATCATCTACATAAGGCATAATGTCTTTGGTCTTTGTGAAATCTAATGCTTTTAGTTTTAACCTTTTTTTTAAGATTTTACTTATTCTATCAAAATAAACACCATCTACATTTTTAAACTTGAATTTATTTTCTAAATATTCCTTCTCTTTTACAAAACCTAATTGTTCTAAATGATCCTTATAATAAGGATAATTGTACCAGGTTATCATGGTACCAATATGGTCGAAACCTTCTGTTAAAACTCCGGTTTTGTCTAAGTTATTAAAACCTATAGGTCCTTCTATATATTCTAAGTTGTTTTCTAATCCTATTTCTTTTACTTTTTCTAATAGAACTTTACTTACTTCAATATCATCAATAACATCAAACCAACCAAAGCGCATTTTTTTAATTTGTTGTTTTTCAACCTCAAACCAATTGATTATAGCAATAACTCTTCCTACAATTTTACCATCTCTTAAGGCAACAAAAAACTGAGCATCTGCATTTTCAAAAACAGGGTTTTTTGCTGGATCAAAATTGTCTATTTCATCTTTAATAATAGGAGGAACCCAATACTTATGGTCTTTATATAACGAAAAAGGAAATGTTACAAATTGTTTCATTTCCTTTTTGGTGGTCATTTTTTTAATTGTAATCATATTACAAAAATAGTATTTCTAATTGTTATTTTAATCTTCTTCAACTTCTTTCTCGAGCTCTTTAATTTCTCTTTCTAATTTTTCTATATCCGTTTCTTTTTTTGCCTTTTTCTTCCCAAACAGACCTAAAAATCCCCCTTTTTTCTCTTTTGTAGAAGTTCTTGTTCTGCTTCTTTTTCTAACAGCTTTCTTCTTGTCTTTTTTCTTAAACATTCTAGAGAAAAAACCGTTTTGTTTTTTATTGTACCTGCTAATTGGCGTGTCTTTAATTACTTTACCGCTATCGTCTAAATCTGTATAAGAATCAGAATGACTATCTATTCTATATGAAATACCTACACTACCATAAACGCCTTTAGATTTTCCTTCTTTTAGAAATCTAGCTGAGGTGTTAATTTGAAAATCTTCATTAATAAGATACGCTAATCCTGCACCTAAATTTAAATTATTTTGCTCATTTTTAAAAATTGCTTGGTGTTCTATAAAACCAGACCAATTGTAATTTAAGTTCTGTGTAGCGGTAATAATATATGAAAGTTCAAAGAAATCGGTTCCTATTTTATCGTAATATCCATTGTAGACAATATTAAATCGATCTGTAATGTTTTGTTGTAATAAAATTCCTAATTTAGGAGAAACGCTTCCTGTTTTATAAATGTCATTTACTTCATCTGTATTTACCCCTAAATACAAAGCAACTGAAGGAATTAATCGTTTCTTATCAAAAGCATGTCGCCTTCTCCAACTTCTTACTTCTTTTGTTTTATCTGTATATTCTGGTTGAAATAACAAATATTTTGCACCGATTGTAAATTTACTCAATCCAGAAGTTGAATACTGTGTTGTAAAAATGTTATTAAATGCTACTTCGTCTTTTTGGTAGGTTACCTGTGCATTTAATTCTAATTTTTCAAGAAAAAAACTTGTTCTAAAAAGTAAATCAGTCCCAAAAGATTCTGGTATAGAAAAAGTAGGCTCTATACTCGTTTTTTTATAGAAAACATTTGTCTCAAATTGGTATACGCCTGTACCAACACTGTATGGGCTCTCTGAAAAACCGGGTTTGTTAGAGTTTATTACATCGGTGTATTGCGCTTGTATAGAGCTGCTTATGAATACGATAAGGGTAATAAAAAATTTTAAGAAAAGGTTTTTCATAAATTAGGATAATATATTATTGGCAGTATCTACTTATTACACAAACATAGTATAAAAATGCTATTTTATAAAAGCAAACGATACTTTTTTGAGTTTATGAAAGTTTTATAGTTTGTAAACGCTCCAATTGTATTCAAATTGTTATTTTTGATTGATTTTTTTATAAATAAATATTTGAATGGGATTATTAAGAACTATAGCTATTATTGTTTTTTGCTATTATGCTTTTAAGTTTTTAGCTAAGTTATTCGCACCTTTTTTAATAAAAAAGGCTGCTGAAACGATTAAAAAGAAAGCAGAACAGCAATACGGTGGCGGACAACAACAAGAACCGCAAAAAAATACTGTGCCAGAAGGGAAAACAGTAATTGATAAAACTCCAGGGAATCAACAGCAAAGTAAAAACTCTGTTGGTGAATATGTGGATTTTGAGGAAATAGATTAATTTATGAAGTTTACTAAAATTTTACCATATTTAGGTGCTATTGCAATTTTTGCTTTGGCATCCATTATCTATTTTCATCCTGTTTTAAAAGGAGAGAAGCTAAACCAATCTGATATTACTCAGTTTACCGGAATGGTAAAAGAGATTAATGATTTTAGAGCGGATAAAAACACAGAACCTTATTGGACAGGCGCTTCTTTTAGTGGAATGCCAGCGTATCAAGTAAGTGCTTATTATCCGAATGATTTTGTAAGGGGTTTAGACAGAACTTTACGCTTTTTGCCAAGACCTGCAGATTACACTTTCTTATATTTTTTAAGCTTCTTTGTGTTAATGATGTCTTTGAAAGTAAATTGGAGATTGGCTGTTTTTGGATCTCTTGCCTTTGGTTTTTCAACCTATTTAATAATTATTTTTGGAGCAGGACATAATGCAAAAGCTCATGCAATTGCTTATATGCCGTTGATTTTGGCGGGATTGTTATGGATTTTTCAGAAGCGATATATACTTGGTTTTATGGTGACTGGAGTTGCAATGGCTTTAGAAATTTATACCAACCATCCTCAGATGACCTATTATTTAGGTTTTGCACTAATCATATTAGGTATTGTAGAATTTATTCATGCAATTAAAGAAAAAATTATTCCTACTTTTATAAAACAAGTTGCCATAATTTTTGCTGCAGTTTTATTAGGTATTGGTGCAAATGCACCTCGTTTAATGGCTATGAAAGAATATGCAGATCATAGTACAAGAGGGAAATCTGAATTGACCATTTCGCCAGATGGAAGTGAAAAAGAAGTTACAAAAGGCTTAGATAAAGCCTATATTACAGAATATAGTTACGCAAAATTAGAGACTTTTAATTTATTTATTCCTCGTTTTATGGGTGGAGGAACGATAGAAAAATTAGGCGAAGATTCTAATTTTTATCAACTTTTAGAAGAAAAAGCAGGTAGAAATGCTGCTAAAGAATACTCGGAACAAGCACTTACGTATTGGGGAGATCAAAATATTGTTGAAGCACCCGCTTATATTGGTGCTGTAATTTTCTTTCTATTTTTCTTAGGGATATTTTTAGTAAAAGGACGCTTGAAACAATGGTTAGTTACTGCAACCGTTTTTTCGATTTTAATGAGTTGGGGAAGAAATTTTGATGTTTTAACCAATTTCTTTATTGACTATTTTCCGTTGTACAATAAATTTAGAGCAGTATCCTCGATACAAATAATTGCAGAATTATGCGTGCCTATTTTAGGAATATTAGCATTAAAAGAATTCTTTTCGTCTAAGATTTCTTCGGATGAAAAACTAGACGGATTAAAAAAAGCAGTCTATGCTTTTGGAGGATTAATTATTGTTGGTTTTTTATTAGCACACGGGTTTTCTACTTTTGAAGGAATACGAGATGCACAATATAAACAGTTACCTGGTTTAGCAGATGCTATTATTTCTGATAGAAAATCGATGTTATTTACAGATACATTGCGTTCTTTATTTTTAATGATACTTTCTGCAGGTGTTTTATGGATGTTGTTAAAGGGTAAATTAAAACAAGGTGTTGCTATTTTAGTATTAACTGTCTTTTTGTTATTCGATTTAATTTCTGTGGATAAAAAATATGTCAATGAAGATGATTTTAAATCTGCAAGAAAAATTGATAAACCATTTATAGCTTCAACAGCAGATAAAATTATCTTACAAGATAAAAGTCATTATAGAGTTGGTAACTTTACGGTAAACCCAATGAATGATGGAAGTACATCTTATTTTCATCAATCTATTGGTGGGTATCACGCAGCGAAGTTAGGCCGTTATCAAGAGTTATTCGATTTTCAAATTGCCAAAAATAACATGCAAGTTTTAAACATGTTAAATACCAAATATTTTATTATTGGTAATGATAAAGGAGAGAAGCAATCGCAATTAAACCCAGATGCTAACGGAAATGCTTGGTTTGTAGAACGTGTAAAAATTGTAGATTCTGCAAATAAAGAAATGCTTGCATTAGATTCTTTAAACACAAAAAATACTGCTGTTTATAATAAGGATGTTGCTAGTAGAAATCAAATTACTTTTCCTAAAGAAATTGATAGTACTGCAAGAATAGCACTTTTAAATTACGATGTAACAACGTTAACATATCAAGCTAAAACAACCAAAGAGCAGTTTGCTGTTTTTTCTGAAATCTATTATAAAGATGGTTGGAATGCTTATGTTGATGGAAAATTAACGCCGCATGTTCGTGTAAATTATGTGTTACGTGGAATGACAATACCTGCAGGAGAACATACCATCGAATTTAAGTTTGAGCCAAAAGTAATTCAGCAAGGAAAAATTATTTCATTAGCTTCTTATGCGTTGTTAATTTTGATAACAGCGGGTTGGTTTTTTTATGAAAAGAAGAAAGAAAAACAATGAAAATAGGGATGATTTTAGATGCTCCTTTTCCGCCTGATCCAAGGGTAGAAAACGAAGCCGTTTCTTTAGTAAAAGCAGGTCATGATGTTTTTCTTTTCTGCTTAAAATATGCTGATGAAAAATCGTCTGAAGTTATAAACGGAATTCAAGTAAAAAGGTATATTTCTAATAAATTAGAATATAAATTATCCGCTTTAGCGTATACCGTTCCTTTTTATGGTGTTTTGATGAAAAAAAAGATTCATCAATTTATAGAAGAAACTAAAATTGATGCGTTACATATACATGATATAAGGGTCGCAGAAGCTGTTTTTAATGCAAATAAAGTATTCAATTTACCTGTAGTTTTAGACTTGCATGACAACATGCCAGAAGTGATGAAATTGTATCCGCACTTGCAGAAATTTCCAGGAAAGTATATTATTTCACCATCAAAATGGAAAAAGAAAGAAAAAGAATTTATTGAAAAAGCAGATAAAGTAATTTCGGTTTCTCCTGAATTTTTAGAAAATTTGGTAGCAAGAATTCCGTCTGTAAAAGAAAAGTTAGTTTTAGTTCCTAATACCATTAGAGAGTCATTTTACAAAGATTATAAAATTGATAAAACGATTTTAGAGAGATATAAAGACAATTTTGTACTCTTGTATTTAGGAGACACCCATTTAAGAAGAGGCTTGCAAACTGCCATTGAATCTCTAACTTCTTTAAAAGAAACCATCCCAAATATTAAGTTGGTTATTGTAGGAAAGAATACGACAGATGTTGTTTTAAAACAACAGGTAGCCGACTTAAAATTAGAAAAATTTGTAGATTTTGAAGGTTGGCAAAATGTTTCTTTATTTCAATCTTATATTTTGTCTAGTGCTATTTGTATTTCGCCTTTGCATAGAAACTTACAACACGATGTTGCGTATGCAAATAAGATTTTTCAATATATGAGTTTAGCCAAACCACTTTTAGTGAGTGATGCTACGGCTCAAAAAAGAGTTGTAGAGAACAATAAAACAGGTTTAATTCATAAAGACAGAGATGTTAACGATTTTTCTGATAAAATTATAACGCTCTATAAGGATGAGGAATTAAGAAATGAGTTAGGACAAAACGGAAAAGAGTTTATAGAAAAGGAGTTCTCTTGGGAGCAGACTTCTAAAAAACTGCTACATTTATACGATAATCTACCATCTTGAAAGTATTAATAATTACATATTATTGGCCACCTGCAGGAGGTTCTGGCGTACAACGTTGGTTAAAATTTGTAAAATATTTACAAGAATTTGGTATTGAACCTGTTGTGTATACAGTTGATAATGTAAATTATCCGAAGGAAGATAATACGCTAATTAACGAAGTTCCCAAAAATATAGAAGTTTTAAAACAACCTATTTGGGAACCTACAGATGTTCTTTTTTGGAAAAAGAATAGACCTCAGAAAAGTGGAATCTCCAATGCCAGTAACGGCGGAATTTTATCATTTATAAGAGGGAATTTTTTTATTCCAGATCCTAAAGTATTTTGGGTAAATTCTTCTGTAAAATATCTTCAAAAGTATTTAGATTCCAATAATATTCATACAATTATTTCTACTGGTCCGCCGCATAGTATGCATTTAATTGCTCAGAAATTACATCAAAAAAACAACATAAAATGGCTTGCAGATTTTAGAGATCCTTGGACAGATTTGTACTATAATAAAGATTTTAAGCAATTGTCTTTTGCGAAAAATCGAAATAAAAAATTAGAAGAGAAAGTTTTAAAAAATGCAGATTGTGTATTAACGGTTAGTAATGCTCTAAAAACCGAATTTGCTAAAAAAGCGAGTAGAGTAGAAGTGATTACTAATGGTTTTGATGATGAAGTTTTAACCAATAGCACAAGTGTTTTAGATACGGATTTTTCTGTTTCCTACATAGGTTTGTTGCCAAAACAAAGCAATCCTAAGGTGTTATTTAAAGTTTTAAAAGATCTTTGCTTGCAAAGTGCAGATTTTAAGAATGATTTAAAATTGAATTTTATTGGTGATATTTCTGATGAAGTCAAAGAAGAAATTTCTAAAAATAACTTAACAGAGAATTCTAATTTTGTTGGGTATGTTGCGCATGAAAAAGCAATAGGATATCAGCAGAAATCTCAGGTTTTGTTGTTGTTAATTCCGAATGTAGAAAAGTCAGAAGGAATTTTAACAGGAAAACTATTTGAGTATCTAACTGCCAAAAGACCTATTTTAGCAATTGGACCAGAAGATGGAGATTTATCAGAAATAGTAAAAGAAACAAATGCAGGTGTTGTAATTGACTTTAATAATGAAGAAAAAATGTCTTTAGAAATATTAAAATTATATCGTCAATATAAAAAAGGAAGTTTACATGTGAACTCTAAAAATATTGAGAAATTTCACAGAAAAGCTTTGACGAAAGAGTTGGCTTTGATTCTTAAAAGTTTACATTCGTAATATGGGAGTTGTATTTAAACAGTCTTTAAAAAACACACTTTTTATTTATCTTGGTTTTGCCTTTGGCGGAATTAATACCTTGTTTTTATATACTCGTTTTTTAGAAGATGAGTACTATGGTTTGGTGACTTTTCTGTTATCTACTTCTAATTTATTAATGCCGCTAATTGCATTAGGAATTCACCACACCATTGTAAAGTTTTTTTCTAGCTATTTTACAAAAGAAGAGAAAGATAGTTTCTTGTCATCTGTACTTTTTTTACCACTATTCATTGCAATTCCAATCGCTTATTTTGGCAACCTATTTTATCAAGAAATAGGAGATTATTTATCCGTAGAAAATCCTATTATAAAAGATTTTACGGTTGTTATTTATTTAGTAGCTGTTGCTTGTTCTTATTTCGAAATTTTTTATTCTTGGGCTAAAGTTCAGTTTCAGTCTGTTTTTGGTAATATTTTAAAAGAGCTGTATAACCGTGTAATGGTAATGATTTTGTTATTTGCAGTTTACTTTGAGTTGATAACAAAGCACGAGTTTATTTACTACTTAACAGGCGCTTATTTTCTAAGAATGCTAATCATGATGTTTTATGCATTAAAACTTTATACGCCAAAATTTACGTTTTCTAGACCAGATAACTTTAAGGAGGTAATTCGTTATTCTGGCTATATTATTTTAGCAGGAAGTGCAGGTGCTATTATTTTAGATATTGATAAATTTATGATACCTGGTAAAGAATCTTTGGTAATTGCAGCTTATTATTCTGTTGCCGTTTTTATAGGTTCTTTTATAGAGGCACCAAGTAGGGCGATGTTAAACATTTTACAACCTTTAACGTCTAAAACTTTAAATGAAGAAAATCATAAAGAAGTTGCTTCATTATATAAAAAGAGTTCTATTAACCTATTATTAATTAGTGGCCTTTTCTTTGTTTTAATAAATGCAAACGTTGGTCAATTATTTAATTTACTTCCCAAAGAATATGGTGGAGGTGCATTGGTGGTTCTTATGATTTCTGTACTGAAGTTGTATAATGGTTTCTTAGGGAATAATGGAGCAATCATAAACAATTCTAAGTTTTACAAGATTACATTACCCATTAGTATTTCTATGGCGTTATCGGTTTACCTTTTAAATAAACTTTTTTATTATGAATTAGATATGGGAACAGATGGCTTAGCATTGGCAACTTTAATCGTTATCTTTTTAGCAAATACGTTTAAGCTGTTTTTTGTAAAAAATAAGTTTTCTATGACACCTTTTACAGACAAGTCGTTAAAAATGATTTTAATAATTACAGTACTTTATCTTGCTTTTAATTTTTGGGATTTTACGATAAATGATATTTATTTATGGAAGTTTCCTGTTCACCCTATTATAAATATTGCTTTAAAAAGCATTTTAATAACGGTAGTGTATATCGTTATAGTGCTTAAACTTAATATTTCTAATGAGTTTGATTTACTTTTAAAAAAATATTATAAATAGCAATCTATATAATCTGTAAGCATGTGAAATAACAATGCAATACAGAGTGTTCTGGTTTTTTTTAAAAACAAACCTACTGTATAAAAGCCTATAGCTATGTAAGAATGCAAGGGGTGAAAGTTAATGCTACATCTATTCTCTTTAAAAATTGGAGTGGCTAATAAATGATCTAAATCTACTAACATAGAACATAAAAAGATGAAGTAAACCTTTTTCCAATTATCTTTAAAAAATAAATAGGCTATAAGAGCAGGTATTATAAAATGTAGGGTATAATGTATTATAAATTTTGACATAAAAAAAGGTTTACTCTTTTTACAAAATAAACCTTTATTTTAGGGGTAGTAATTCTTGGGGGTTTTTAGAATTCTTACACTGCTAATTTAGATATAATTTGTTTATTTATTCTTTACCTATGTTAATAGAATTATTTTGAATATATTTTTTTTCTAATTCTACTTAATTGCACAGCAGAAATATTTAAATATGATGCTATGTGGTACTGTGGTATAATATTTTCTATATTAGGTATTTCTTTTTTTAGCTCTTTATACCTTTCTGTTGCATCTAAAACGGATAAATTATATATCTTTTTTTCGAATAATAAAAAAATACTTTCCAAAGCATTTGCATACATAACTGCAATGTCATTATCAACTAAAGCGAGTTCTTTTAATTTTTTATAATTTATAACATATAATTCACAATCAGTTAAACATTGGTAGGTTAACAAAGAGTTTTTATTAGAAACTAAAGCTCCAAATGAACCTGTAGAACTAAAAGGTACAAATAGACTTCTTATGTATTCTTTTCCATTTTCATCTTCATAATAAGATCTAACAATTCCTTTTTTTAAAATATATAAATCGGTGGGTTTATCTCCAGTTTTAGTTAAAGTATCTTTATTATTAAATTCTTTTAATTCTAAAAATTTTTGATACGATTTAGGAGGTAATTTGTGGAAATTATTAATAAAAAAGGACAAAATATTCATTAAAGAAGAGTTTTTATTTATAAATAACTAATTGCATTTGGTCCTTCCATAAAGATTAAGTCTAAAATTGATAAATTAGGAATAAATCCATGCTTGTCATCAAACATCTGTATGTAAGATTCTGTTATTTTTTTTGGTTTATTTTTAGCATTTATCAGTTCTCTAAAATCAGGTTCTGTAGTTTCTACAAGGTATTCTTGAGTTTTAGAGTATTGCTGAGAAATTTGTAACGCATCAGTAATAAACAGATGTGTGTCTATATTTACGTCTTGTAAAAATGTATATTTTTTCTGGAATATTTTAATCAAATCATCTTCGTAAAACTCGTAAAAAGGAGAGGTTCTATAAGCTGTTTGTAACGATTTTAAATGATGATCTTGCCAAATAGCGTCATTGTCTACCAATAAATCTTTTGTTTTTTTACGTTGAGAAGTACCTTTATTTTTATCTTTAACAGGAATGTTTAATAACTGTTTTCCGTTAGAATTATAAACGTAGCATCTGTTTCTATAGCTTTGTTTCTGAAAATTATCTTCCATTTCAAAAATAACAGCATCAGATTTTACAATCTCAGTATATTGAGAAATTGGGCCAAAATAAGTGGGTATAAATAGTGACATTTTTAATGTTTTTTATCTCTGCTTTAGTAGTGATTTCTAACTTGTTATTTCTAAAAACTAGAAACCGCTACTTAAAACTGAATACTATTTTGTAGCTTTCTTTCCTTTATAAAAACTATATCCAATATATAGCGCTATTAATCCAAAAACAATATATCTATAAGAAACAGGTTCTCCATCGCCACCAACAGTTGTAAACATTCTGTCCCAACGAATAGATTTTATCTTTGCTCCCATAGTAGGTGCGTTTGCATCCCAACTAAACCATATCATTACGGGTTTACCAAGTACATGATCAAAAGGAGTGTAGCCATAATAGCGTGCGTCTAAAGAGTTGTGTCTGTTATCTCCCATCATCCAATAATAATCTTGCTTAAAGGTATAAGAATCTGCTTTTTCACCATTAATAAAAATATTGTCACCAACAATTTGTAAATCGTTGTTTTCGTAATTTTTAATAATTTGCTCGTAATATGGTAATGATTTTACATCAATCTTTACAGTTGCTCCAGCTTTAGGAATATAAATTGGGCCCATATTATCTTGGCTCCATTGATTTTCTTTTATATGAGGAAAAATACCAACATCAGTTCTATAATTTACTTTTTTTAGAGATACTGTAGAAGGAAGTTTTTTTAGTTGGGTAAACTCTTCTTCAGTTAAATTAATATTTATTTTGTTAGCCACATTGGTCATTTTTAAGCGGCTAGCTAACCCTTGAGAAATACGTCCTGCAACTTCTGTATATAAAGAGTCTGAATCTATTTTAGATAGGTCTGCACTTTTTTCAAAAGCTTCCTGAATCTTAGGGTTGTTCCAATATTCATTTAAAATCTTATATACATTCGTTCTATCTTTATTGATTAAAAACTTTGGAAAGTTATTTATATCAATTGTAGATTTTGCTTCGTAAGTATAGTAAAATTGAATTTTTGCTCTGTATGGTAATTTATTTTTTTGTCCGTTAATATATACGTAACCATCTTTAATTTCTAAAGAATCTCCAGCAATACCAACACTACGCTTTACATAATTGGTTTTTTTATCTACTGGTTTGTATGTAAATTTACCAGAATGATCTCCCCACATGGTTGCTAAAGTATCTGCAGGCCAATTGAAACAAACAATATCGTTGTTTTTAATTTGCTGTAAACCAGGTAAACGTGTATATGGTAATTGTGGACTTTTTAAGTAAGAAGCAATTCCTGTAAATGGTATAGAATCATGTACCATTGGTGCAGCGATTACTGTAGATGGAACTCTAGCTCCATAATGAAACTTACTTACAAAAAGATAATCTCCTACCAATAAAGACTTTTCTAAAGAAGAAGTTGGTATGGTAAAAGGTTGCATAAAATAAGTGTGTACCAAAGTTGCCGCAATAATTGCAAAAGCAATAGAACTAACCCATTCACCTAGTTCAGAACGTGGTTTTAAGCTTCTTTCTGCATTGTACTTTGCTTCTGTAGCATAATTGATGTAAAAAATATACAGACCTAAAGTAACAATAACTAATAACGAATCTAATTTTTTATAGAAACCAAAAGTTCTAATAGTTTCAATCCAAATAACAGGAAACATTAATAGGTTTACAATTGGTATAAATAATAAGATTATCCACCATTTTGGTCTATTTATAATTTGCATTAAAATAATTCCGTTGTAGACAGGCACTGCAGCTTCCCATGCTTTTCTACCCGCTTTAACATATAATTTCCAAGTACCTAAAAAATGAATTACTTGTATTGCTAAAAAAAAGATAAACCACTCTATATAAGTCATAATAGTACTATTTATTGTCTGTTCAATCGCAGTTGAGAACTTGATGTTTCATAATAAAAAAATAAACCTCTCAACTGCGATTGAGGGGTTACTTATATTTTTATTAGTAGTTTTATTATTAATTTGTTACAGTCTTTAACGGATGTTTAACACATCTTTCATAGAGAAAACTCCTTGTTTTCCTACAATCCATTCAGCTGCTACAACGGCACCTAAAGCAAAGCCTTTTCTACTGTGTGCAGTATGTTTTATTTCTATAGAATCTACTTCAGAATCATACCAAACGGTGTGAGTTCCTGGAACTTCAGGAATTCTTTTTGCAACAATTGGAATGTTTTCTTCGGATGTTTTTTCGTCTAACTCCCAATTATTTTTAGAAGAATTTTCTATGATTCCTTCCGCCAAAGTAATTGCGGTTCCACTTGGTGCATCTAATTTTTTTGTATGATGAATTTCTTCCATAGAAATATTATAATCTTCTAAAGAGCTCATCATTTTTGCCAATTGTTTGTTCAATTCAAAAAAGATATTTACTCCCAAACTAAAATTAGAAGCATAAATAAATGCGCTGTTTTTTTCTTTACAAAGTGCAACGGCATCATTGTATTTGTCTAACCAACCGGTAGTTCCAGAAATTACAGGAACATTATTGTTAATACAGTCGCTAATATTATTGTAAGCAGAAGTAGGTACACTAAAATCGATAGCAACATCAGCTAGTTTAATATCAATTACATCATCTACGTCTTTTTTTATTACGATTTCATGTCCGCGAGATAAAGCAATTTTTTCAATTTCTTTCCCCATTCTTCCATAACCTAATAGTGCAATCTTCATTTTAAAAATTATATTTAATTGTTAGACCTACTTTTGGAGCTTCAAAATAAGTAGGATCGTTAATAAAAGTAGGTTTAAACGATAAATCATCATCTGTATTAAATTGTAATAAATGTGCATTAACACTTGCTTCTACAATTTGTAATACATAGAGTATAACGGTTGTTAACAAAGACATATCTCTATTTTCACTTAACTGTTCTTGTGCTCTTTCTAAAGTTTCTAAAGAAAGTATTTCTACACCATTCACCGTAAATTCGTCTACTAAATTATTTTTTCTAAGTTTGTAGGCAGTTCTGTATCTGTGGTATTCTTTATTATTGTCTAAATAAAAATAAATACTTGTACCCATAGCAGCCCAAACAATTGGTGCTTTCCAATATTTTTTATTATAAACCTGACCCATTCCTGGAAATATAGCAGAGTAAAATGCAGCCTTAGACGGTGCTAATGCATCGTAAACGCCTCCTTTTTCAATTTTTATATCTCCTTTTATTTTTAAATCTTTCACATTCACAGAATCTTTCTGTCCAAAAATAGAGGCAGAAATAAATGCAAGGAATAAAACAAATATTATTTTTTTAATAGACACTTATTTTAATAAGTTTTTGATGCGGTTAAAATCTTCTTCAGAATGAAAAGGAATAGAAATTTTTCCTTTACCATTAGTACTAACAGTAACGTCTATTTTATGCCCAAAGTATTCACTAATATCTTTAACACTACTTTTAATGTAGTTAGGTACTGGTTTCTTTTTTGGTTTTGCAATAGTGCCAGATTTTAAGCTTTTTACTAAATCTTCTGTTTGTCTTACAGATAATTTATCTCTTAAAATTTTCTCGTAAATAGCTAATTGATCTTCTGTATTTTCTACATTAATCATAGCACGACCATGTCCCATAGAAATAAAACCATCTCGCATACCTGTTTGTAAGATTGGATCTAATTTTAATAAACGTAGATAATTGGTTACCGTAGAACGTTTTTTACCAACTCTTGTACTTAATTCTTCTTGCGTTAATTGAATTTCATCTATTAAGCGCTGGTAAGATAAAGCAACTTCTATTGGGTCTAAATTTTTACGTTGAATGTTTTCTACCAATGCCATTTCTAGCATTTCTTGGTCATTGGCAAGTCTTATATATGCCGGTACTGTTTTGTTTCCAATTAATTTAGAGGCTCTAAAACGACGCTCACCAGATACTAATTGAAATTTATTTCCTTCTAATTTTCTAACTGTAATTGGCTGAATTACTCCTAATTCTTTTATAGAATTTGCTAGTTCTCTTAATGCTTCTTCGTCAAAATAAGTTCTAGGTTGAAACGGATTTACATCAATTAAATCTAATTCTATTTCAATGATACTTCCAACAAGTTTGTCAGCATTTTTATCTGATGCAGAAATTACGTTAGAAGATTCTTGCAATAAAGCAGATAATCCTCGTCCTAAAGCTTGTTTCTTGGTTGCTTTTGCCATTTTACGAATTCTTTTTTAATAATTCTTGTGCCAAATTTAAGTAATTTACGGCACCTTTACTGGTTGCATCGTAAGCAATAATACTTTCTCCGTAACTTGGTGCTTCTCCTAAACGGGTATTTCTTCTAATTATAGTATCAAAAACCATACTAGAAAAATGTTTTCTAACTTCATCAACGACTTGATTAGAAAGACGTAAACGAGAATCGAACATGGTTAAAAGTAAGCCTTCTATATCTAAATCTGAATTATGAATATTTTGTACACTTTTAATTGTATTTAGTAGTTTTCCTAATCCTTCTAGCGCAAAATATTCACACTGAATAGGAATTATTACAGAATCTGCAGCAACTAAAGAGTTTAAAGTAATTAAACCTAATGATGGAGCGCAATCTATTAAAATATAATCGTAATCTTCTTTTAGATCGACTAACGCTTTTTTTAACATATACTCTCTATCTTCTTTGTCTACCAATTCTATTTCAATAGCAACTAAATCTATATGTGCAGGTATAATATCTACATTTGGAGAGTCTGTTTTAACAATTGCGTCTTTTGCAGAAACAGAATGTTCTAAAACTTGATAGGTTCCATATTCTACAGTTTCAACATCAATACCTAAACCAGACGAAGCATTTGCTTGCGGATCTGCATCAATTAACAAAACTTTTTTCTCTAAAACACCTAAAGAAGCAGCTAAATTTATGCTTGTAGTTGTTTTACCAACACCCCCTTTTTGATTTGCAATAGCAATTATTTTACCCATTATAAAAGTTTAGTTTATAGGTAGTAAAATTACGTTTTTTTCTGTCTTTAGAAAATGAAAGATGTTAACAAAAAGATAAAACTGTAAATTTCTGTATTTCAGTTATTTGTGTTTATTTTTATTGACTTTTTAAACAAATTCAAGCAAAAAAAAACCGAAGCGTAAACTTCGGTTTCTAACAGGTGATATTGTACTATTTCTTTGGAATGTTCTTTAATATAGCTACTAAAAATTTCCAGAATTTTTGTGTTGATGAAATAGATGCTTTTTCGTCTGGAGAATGTGCTCCTCTTATAGTTGGTCCAAAAGAAACCATATCCATTTCTGGGTAATTCTGACCTAAAATACCACATTCTAAACCAGCATGACAAGCTGCTACATCTGCTTTTTCACCATGTAGTGTTTCATATAAATTAGAAACTACATCTAAAATTGCTGAATTTACATTCGGTTGCCATCCTGGGTATTCACCAGATAAATCTACATCAAAACCAGATAATTCAAAAGCAGATTTTAAAGAATTTGCTAAATCTAATTTATTACTTTCTGATGAAGATCGTGTCAAACAACCAATTTTTATACTTCCGTCTTTTACAATTACTCTTGCAATGTTATTAGAAGTTTCTACCAATCCTTTAATATCCGGACTCATTCTATAAACGCCGTTATGAGCAGCATAAATAGATTTTAATAAACCTTCTTGAACACCCAATTCCATAATTTTATTTGGAAGTGTAGTTTCTTGAATGTCAATAATTAAGTTAGGTTCTATTGTTGAAAACTCTTCTTTTATGTTGTTAATAAGTAAACTAGTCTCTAAAAGAAAAGCTTCTTTAGAAATGATGTCTACCGTTACAATTGCTGCACTTTCTCTAGGAATTGCGTTACGTAAACTACCTCCATTTATTTCAGAGATTTGTAAACCAAAATTGGTGAAACTATCAAATAATAAACGGTTCATAATTTTGTTAGCGTTTCCTAATTCTTTAATAATGTCCATTCCAGAATGTCCGCCATTTAAACCTTTTACAGTAATTGAATAAGCGGTAGCATTTTCAGAAACTTCTTCTTCTGCATAGCTTCTTGTTGCTGTAACATCTACACCACCAGCACAACCCATACCAATTTCATCATCTTCTTCTGTGTCTAAGTTTAAAAGAATTTCTCCTTCTAAAATTCCACCTTCAAGTCCCATTGCACCAGTCATACCAGTTTCTTCATCAATTGTAAAAAGCGCTTCTAGGTTTGGGTGTTCAATATCTTCAGAAGAAAAAATAGCCATAATTGCAGCAACACCTAAGCCGTTATCTGCACCTAATGTTGTTCCGTCTGCAGTAACCCAATCACCTTCAATTAGCATTTTAATACCTTCCTTATCAAAATCGAAATCAGTAGCTGAATTTTTTTGATGAACCATATCTAAATGACTCTGTAAAACAACAGTTTTTCTGTTTTCTAAACCTTTTGTAGCTGGTTTTTTAATAATTACATTTCCAACTTTATCTACAAAAGTTTCCAGGTTTAATTTCTTACCAAAATCTACCATAAACTGAATTACGCGTTCTTCTTTTTTAGAAGGACGAGGCACTGCATTTAAATCTGCAAAGTGATTCCAAACAATTTTAGGCTCTAAATTTCTTACTGCTTTACTCATTTTCTTATTTTTTATTATGAATTTTAAAGGTTTTTATTCCTTTAAAAATTTAATTTCAATCAGTAAATTTACAATATTTCTACTATAGTTTCTGTTAAGTCTTTTCTAACTTTTGTTAAATCTTTCATGTAGCAATCATCGGCTCTAAAACCAACGGGAAGTACTAATACAGATTGTAAATTTTGAGCGGTTAAATTCAGAATTTCATCATATTTTTCAGGAATAAAGCCTTCCATAGGGCAAGCATCTATTTTTTCTACTGCACAAACGGTCATTAAATTACCAAGTGCAATATAGGCTTGGTTTTTATTCCATACGGTTAATTCTTCTTGCGTTTTTTTCTCAATATCTGCTGTTAGAAATTCTTTAAAAGGCTTTATAACCTCACTAGGTGTGTTTCTTATTTTCTGTACCAAACTAAAGTAATTTTCTACTTCTAAGCTTGTGTAATTTTTAGGAATACAGATAACTAATACGTGAGAAGCATCTAATATTTGAGCTTGGTTCCAAGAATGCGTAACTAAGTTTTTTTGAACTTCTTTGTTTTTAATTACCACTAACTTTAAAGGTTGTAATCCGTAAGAACTAGCTGTTAAGTTAAAAGCTTCTTTTAAGGTGTTTATTTGAGTCTCTGAAAGTTGTTTTTCTGAATCAAATTTTTTAACAGCATAACGCCATTTTAAACTATCTATAATATTCATTTATCTTAATTAGGTTGCAAAAATAGTTCATTCTTTTCGATGAACTCTGTTCAAGTGATTATAAATATAAATAAAGGTATAAATGATTTTTTGTATCTTGAAAACAAAAAAAAAGATTATGAATGAGGATTTTCTTCATTATGTGTGGAAATATCAATTGTTTTCTGTTCACGATTTAAAGACAACTTCTAAGGAAGATGTTGTTATTTTAAAAGTAGGAACACATAATTACAACTCAGGTCCAGATTTTTTGAATGCGCAACTTAAGTTGGATGATCAATTGTGGGTTGGCAATGTGGAAATTCATTTAAAATCGTCTGATTGGTATGCACATCACCATGAAATTGATGAGAATTATGATGCCGTTATTTTACATGTAGTTTGGGAAGATGATGCAACTGTTTATATGAAAAATAACAAACCGTTGCCTGTTTTAGTTTTAAAAGATTTTGTGTTTGCTACTGCTTTAAATAATTATCGAAATTTATTTTCGGCCAAACAAAATTGGATTCCATGTGAAAAAGAAATTAGTACTGTAGATAATTTTACTATTGATAATTGGAAAGAACGTTTATTTTTTGAACGCTTAGAACTAAAATCTATTGAAATAAATAGGGTTTTGTCAGACAATCAAAATGACTTTGAAGCAGTTCTATTTCAGTTATTAGCCAAAAACTTTGGCTTAAAAGTAAATGGAGAAGTCTTTTTTAGCTTATCAAAATCTTTTGATTTTTCGATTCTCAGAAAAGTAAGGTTAGATGAAACTCAATTAACTGCTTTGTTATTTGGACAAGCAGGTTTTTTAGAGGAGGTTGTAGAAGACGATTATCATCAGCAATTAAAAACAGCGTACAACTATTTGCAACATAAATACAACTTAGAACCGATAGCAAAAGTGCAGTTTTCATTTTTTAGAATGCGACCGCCAAATTTTCCTACCATTCGTATTGCACAGTTAATTACTTTGTATCATTTACATCAAAATTTATTTTCTAAAATGATGCAAATAGAAACCTTAAAGGGATTTTACGACTTGTTTGAAATTGATGTACATCCTTTTTGGAAAACACATTATACGTTTGATAAGGTTTCTAAAACATCACCTAAAAAGTTAACAAAGTCCTTTGTAGATTTATTATTGATCAACACTATTATTCCACTAAAGTTTTTATATCAAAAAAATAGGGGGGAAGTAAATGAAATGGGGTTTTTATCGATTCTAAAAAAAATAAAACCAGAAAAGAATAGTATTATTTCTAAGTTTAATGAAATTAAGATTCAATCTAAAAATGCTTATGAAACACAAGCTTTATTAGAGCTTAAAAACAACTATTGCGCAAAGAAACGATGTTTACAGTGCGCAATAGGAGTTCGGTTGTTAAGTGAAAAATAATGTTATTTCTTAGGATTTAAGATTTCATTAATTTTAGCATAACAATCTTTATAATGATATTTTGTAATTGTGTTTACAGCTCTTTTACTTGCTGTATTTACTTGGTATTTTAAAGCTTCTAATTCTCCTCTTATTATAGAAGAGATGTCATTATTCTTAGATTCTTCATTAATCATTAAATTCTTCATTTTTTCAATAAATGATTTTTGAAGAGTTCTTCTTTGTAAGTCAACATTTTTAGTTGCATTTGTTTCAGAAAAAACACCTTTTCTTAAATCTTTAATCATGTCTGATGCTGCATAAAATTCATTTTGAATTACTTCTGCTTCTATCATTCTATTTAAAGTACGGTAATTTAATAAAGTACTTAAAAATCTATTTTGATAACTACCTAATTTTTTAGTGTAATCAGTTTCTTCAATCTTGTTTAAAATGTCTTTATCTAGTAACCAATATTGTGTTTTAAAAACATTTGTTTGTAACCAAACCATTGATTCTTTTTGTTTTGCTTTTGTAACAGGAACATAAATATCGCCAGATTGAGATGGTTTTTTGTTAAACTCGTAAACACCACCAATATTACCAACAACGTGTCCAGAATATCTTCCCCAAACGCTTAATAATTCTCCGTATAATTCACTTAAATCTTCGTAATTATTTGTTTGATCTGATGTCCAATTTGGAAGGTTTTTAGCTACAATTTTTAAGTTTTTAACTCCGTAAGTGCTTGCTTTTACTTGGTCGTTACCAATTCCTTCAGTTTGTGCAGAAGGATCAAAACGTTGTCCACCAAATCTATAAATTGGGTTATCTGCTTTATCTTCAATCCATTTATCTAAAGTTTTTACTTCGTCCTCTGGAGTATTTGCATTTGGCACAACTCTGTATCCCCAATTAATTGCATAATGGTCATAAGGACCTAATTGTCTTATAAAGCGGATGTTTTTATCACCAGGTTGTGCAATGTAATTGTAACGAGCATAATCCATAATGGTTGCTGCAATTCCGTTTTTCTGAGTAAAACTTCCAGAACGTAAAGAGTCTACAGGGTAGGCGTAACTTGCAGCCATATTATGAGGTAAACCTAAAGCATGACCAACTTCGTGAGAAATTACCATACGCATCATTTCTCCAATATCTTCTGCAGGCGTGTCTAAAGTTCTTGCAGACGGATTTGCTGCTCCTGTTTCTAATAAATACCTGTTTCTGTAAGAGCGTAAGTGGTTGTGATACCAAATAATATCACTTTCTAATATTTCTCCAGATCTTGGATCTGCAACACTTGGTCCGGTTGCATTTCTTGTGGTACTTGCTACGTATCTAATTGAAGAATAACGAGCATCTTCCATACTAAACTCTGGGTCTTCTTCTTTTGTTGGAGGTATTTTTGCTGTAATGGCATTTTTAAAACCTGCCGTTTCAAAAACTTTTGCCCAATCATCAACTCCTTGCTTTATGTATTTTCTTAGTTTTTCTGGCGTTGCAGGATCTAAGTAATAAACAATTTGTTTTTTTGGTTCTACTAATTCTCCACGGTTATATGCTTCAACATCTTTAGGTTCTAACCTCCAACGTTTAATATATCTTTTACTATCAGCTTTTAAAGCTTCTGAACTATAATCTACATTTTCTAGAGAAAAATAACCAACTCTTTTGTCTGAAATTCTAGGCATCATTGGTTTTTCTGGAAGTAAAATCATAGATTGATTCACACGCATTGTAATGGTGTTTGTATTTTGATTGCTTGGTGGAGCATCTGCATCAAATGTAAAATTCTGAACGACTTCTACATTTGTAGGGTAACTTTTAATGCTGCTAACAAAACTTCTATCTGCATCTAATCTTTTTACTTTATATGTTTTTCTAAATCTTGAAGATAATCCTGAGATTGCTTTTACATCAGAAGAAAAGAATTTAGTGACATCAACTATGACAGAAGTAGAATCTGCATTTTGAGTTTTAATATCAAAAGAGTAAATAATTGGTTCTAAATTATTAGCTTCTACAGATTTAAAAATCGGTAAAGAATCGTTTGCAACGGCGTTGTAAGATTTTACTTTTAATAAAACTTTATTTTTATATTTTTCCCAAACAACAACTTGTGTGTTAATTTTAGAACCTGCATTTACATAACCACCACCCAAGCCAGCAGGTATGTCTTTTAGTCTAGTAACTAATAACATTTCTTTACCCAAGTAAGATTTAGGAATTTCGTAGATAAATGTATCTTTATTAAAATGAACTTTAAATAAACCTTCATCAGTTTTTGTATCTTTATTTACAAAATCTGAATATTTTGGTATTTTTGATTTAGTTGTTTTAGTTTCTGAATTTTCTTTCTTTTTATCTTTTGATTTTCGTTGAGCTTCAAGAGAATTAGAAATCGTAAAAAGAGAGAGTAATAATAAAAGTAGTGTTTTTTTCATATTAGAGTTTAATGATGTGTAAGGCACTAAATTACTTAAATGTGCTTGTTATTTTCTTAACGTTTTCTTATAGTTATGTTAAAAAAAAAGCCCAAAAAAATAGTTTTTTTGGGCTTAATAGAATTTATGTTTGTATTTTAATACAGACTTTTATATTTATTAGGATTTGCTTCATTCATGATTTCATAGATTTTTTCATAAATATCTTCTGCAGATGGTTTAGAAAAATAATCTCCATCTGTACCATAAGCTGTTCTGTGTTCTTTGGCTGTTAAGGTAGCGGGTTTACTATCTAAAAACATGTATCCATTTTGCTTTTCTACGATTTCTTGTAGAAGATAAGCAGAAGCTCCACCAGGTAAATCTTCATCAATGATTAACAATTTATTCGTTTTTTGTAAACTTTTTACACAATCATGATTCAAGTCAAAAGGCAATAAACTTTGTGCATCTATAATTTCTATATTAATATCTGCTTGTAGTAATTCTTTTGCAACTTCTTCTACAATTCTTAAGGTAGATCCGTAAGAAACAACCGTTAAATCGGTACCTTCTTTTACTGTTTCTACAACACCTATTTGTGTTTTGTAATCACCTAAATTTACAGGTAATTCTTCTTTTAATCGGTAGCCATTTAAACACTCAATCACTAATGCAGGTTCATCTCCTTCTAGTAAAGTGTTGTAAAAACCAGCTGCTTTTGTCATGTTTCTAGGTACTAAAACATGAATACCTCTAACATTATTTATAATTCCTCCCATTGGAGAACCTGCATGCCAAATACCTTCTAGTCTGTGGCCACGTGTTCTAATAATTAAAGGCGCTTTTTGTTTACCGAAAGTTCTATAATGTAACGTTGCTAAATCGTCGCTCATTATTTGTAAAGCGTACAGTAGGTAATCTAGATATTGTATTTCTGCAATAGGGCGTAGGCCACGCATTGCTAAACCAATACCTTGGCCAATAATTGTAGCTTCTCTAATACCTGTATCTGCAACTCTTATTTCACCATATTTTTCTTGAAGCCCTTCTAATCCTTGGTTTACATCACCAATAAAACCAGCATCTTCACCAAAAATAATTACTTCTGGATGTTTTTTAAGAATAGCATCAAAGTTATCTCTCATAATTATTCGTGCATCTACTAATGTTTTACTATCAGAATATATAGGCTTCTTTTCAGAAACGTTTAATGCACTAAGGTTTGACTCACTATGTAAGTATGAAGAAAATTTTTCAGAAGCACTTTTTATTGCGTTTTTTATAAAATTTTGTAGTAATATTTTTTCAGCAAAGTTTTCATCACTTAAATATCGTAATGTTTTTCTAGTGGTAGATAAAACATCTTTTCTACTAGGTTCTACAATAGAAATTAAATCTTTTTTATGTTTATTGATAAAACTACTGTTTTTACTTTTTTCAGCAACCTTGTCTAATAATTGGCAAGCAGTATTTACTTCTGTTTTTATATCATTAATAAAAGCGTTCCAAGCATTTCTTTTTGCACTTAAAACTTCTTTTTTTGCTTCTTTTTCTAAAATAATAAGATCTTCTTCAGATTCTACAAAGCGTAAAGTTTCTCCCGTTTCAGTTTCTAATTCGAAGTCTAAAATCCAGTTTCGCATTTTTGTAATACAATCGTGATCTTTCTCCCAATTTAATCTTTTTTTATCTTTATACCTTTCGTGAGATCCAGAAGTAGAATGGCCTTGTGGCTGTGTTAATTCTTTTACGTGAATTAAAACAGGAACGTGTTCTTCTCTGGCAATTTTTGCAGCTTTGCTATATATGTCAACAAGTTGAACATAATCCCAACCATTTACAACAAATATCTCGTAACCAGCTTTGTTGTGTTCTCTCTGAAATCCTTTTAAAATTTCTGAAATGCTTTCTTTTGTAGTTTGATGTTTCGCATGTACAGAAATTCCGTATTCATCATCCCAAACACTCATTACCATTGGTACTTGTAAAACACCTGCTGCATTTATAGTTTCAAAAAATAAACCTTCACTTGTACTTGCATTACCAATAGTACCCCAAGCAACTTCATTTCCGTTTATAGAAAATTTAGATTTATGTTGTACGCTTTTTTCTGTTCTATATATTTTAGAGGCTTGTGCTAAACCTAATAAACGTGGCATTTGACCTGCTGTAGGAGAAATGTCTGCACTAGAGTTGTATTGTTTTGTTAAGTTTTTCCAGCTGCCGTCTTCGTTTAAACTGTGTGTTGTAAAGTGACCACCCATTTGTCTTCCTGCAGACATAGGTTCTGCTTTAATATCTGTGTGAGCATATAAACCAGCAAAGAATTGTTGTGGGGTTAGTTCTCCAATAGCCATCATAAAAGTTTGATCTCTATAATAACCAGATCTAAAATCTCCCAACTTAAAAGCTTTAGCCATTGCTAGTTGCGGCACTTCTTTTCCGTCACCAAAAATCCCGAATTTAGCTTTACCTGTTAAAACTTCTCTACGTCCTAATAAACTACACTCTCTACTAATTTTAGCTATTTTATAATCATTTAAAACTTCTGTTTTAAAGTCTTTAAAAGATAGTTTTTGTTTATTATCTATAGGTGTTTCTTGCAACATTTTTATGAGCTTTTGTGTGTGTTACAAAGATAGTTTTTTTAGTTGATATTTAAAAATTTATATATTTATTAAGAATTATGTAAAATTATTAAGGATTATGTTGTTTTTGTTAAAAATATTTCAATAAAAACAAAACCTGTACTCATTGTTGTTAATTTATAGAAATAGATATTTTAGAAAGCTCTAAAAAAAATAAGTTACAGATAAAGAGAAGTTTGTTTTTATAGTGTAAAATTAATAATAGAACTAATAATTCTTCTTGTCCTTTTTTAAAATAGAGGTGCTTTAGTTACAAAGAAGTGATTGGTGTTAATAGCAATTTTTTTAAGTTTAAATATTTTTAAAACTCTTAAAATTAAGCTCATTTTTTAACTTATACTTTTCTAAGTAGAAGCAATATATTTTTATACGGTGTTTATAATGAGTGTTCTAGATTGTTTTAGGGCGTAAGTTTAGGGCAGGTAAGTCTATAAAAAACCTCTCTTAAAAAAGTTGTAAATAGATTTTACATCTGCAGATAAAGAGAATCTTATTTTTTCTGGATACGCATTCTGAGATATTTCCCAACCATTGTTAGAATATAAAGGAAAGTAAATTTCGAAGATTTCATGTACAAAATTAAAACGAATTCCGTTTTCGTAGGCAAAATACAGCGGATGATTTTTATTTTTTAAGAAAGCCACATCATTATAAACTTCTATCCATCTCCATAAACCGATGCTAGAATTATTAGAAACCATAAATTGATTTGCAAACCGTGTAGGTAATACAGATTTAAAACCACCTTCGGTGATGATATATTGTTGACTAAAAAAACCAGAACTTTCAGATCTACCTAAGTAATTTAATTGAAATAAGTAATCATTACTTCTATCTAAACCAAAACTAAAATAATCTCCTTCGGTTTTGTTGTTAAGGAACACACCTGCAAAAAATCTAAAATCTAACTGTGTGTCTGTTGTTGTTAAGGTTCTAAACCTAAGATCTAATGATGCTTTAGAGAATTTTTTAGCAAATTCAGTGCTAAAACTGTATCTAAATTCTTTAATGATATCTGGGTTAGAGTAATTGTAACTTAGACTAAGAATACTATAATTATCTTGGTCTGTTTTTATAGCATTAGGCGCAATTTCTTTATCTATATGAATTAATTTTGCTCTTAATGACTCTGATGAAATATCTCTTAATGTTTTTCTTTTAAAAGTAATGTCTACATAAGGAACAAGAGATTTATACGATAAATTAGGTGCGTAATCAGAGGTGCCTCCAGACAAACCGTAAGCTACTTTGTAGATTTTTGTTTTTTCAAAAAACTGATTATAAAGCAAAGAAAAACTACCTATAAGCGTTTTACTTTTTGTAGCATAATAAGGAGATATTTTAAAATCAAAATTTCTTTTTATCAGTGGTTTGTTGTGTAATTTTACACCAAGAATTAAACCATTGTAAAAATTATAATTTGCGTCAGGTTGGTAAAAAACTTGATTGTAATTTGGACTGCTTATGTCTTTTAAAAATGAGAATTTTAAAGGTTTATTAAGAATTTTTTTGTCAACCTTTTTCCAGTTATTTAAAGTATTTAATTCTGGATATAGGTTTTCATAATTTAACACAAAAGTGTCGTAGTCTCCTTTTTTAAATTTTACGGTTTTAGTGCTATCAACATCAGCTATCCATTTTTTTAATATAATTTCTTTATCTTTTATTGCATAAAGAGCCAAAGGAGTAGTAATATTTCTTTTGTTTTTAATGGTTACAGAGATGCTGTCTTTTTCTTTTGTTATACTTTCAATTTTATGATCTATTTTTTTATTGGTCTTTACAAAATCATCAAAAAACCAGTCTAAATCTTTAGTAGTCTTAGAAGATAGTAATTGATTAAAATTAGTACTTCTTATAATTTTTAATTGGTTGTTTTGGTAGAACTCTTGTATTGTCTGGTTTAGAATGCTATCACCTAAATATCCTTTTAAAAAACGAAATCCTAAGCCAGCTTTGTACTTGCTTACAATTTTTCTATTAAAATTAGAAAGAGAGTCTGCGGAAGTATTTAATGCTTGGTCTAAAAATTTACGTGCTGTAAATTGGTATACAAAAGGATATTTATCATTAAAATCTAATTTAGAAATATTAAATCTTTTTAAAAACCAAGAGTTAGATACTTTACCTAAAAGTTTTACTTCTGGATAGTACTGCTCTACATATTCTATCATTAAATAGTTTTGTATTCCGTCCATTAACCAGTAATCTTTTCTTTTGTTTAAGAGTAAGGTGTTTTCTATATACCTTTTTGTAAGTGCCTTAAACATTGTAACATCCCATTTAAAAGTATCGGAAAATGGGCGTAAAAAATTAGGCAATTGATTTAAGCCATAGATTGGATTTTTACTTTGAGTTGTTTTATCAATAAAAATTTCTACATGAGGGTATTTTCCTAAATATTTTTGAATAAAAAGGAGTTCTCTGTTTAAAATACTGGTTGTTAAATTGTAATCTAATTCTTTAGAGAAAACATCTGTATGTACAGTAACTGTTTTTGTGGTATAGGTTTTTAGTTGTTCGGTTTTGTTGATTCCAAGAATAATATCGGTTTTATTTTTTCCAACTAAATAGTAACTGTTTGTGTTTTCTTTTTTTGTTTTATATTGATATAAATTAGATTCTACAATTAAATCTTTAGGTACATCGATTTCTATTTTAAAATCAGTGCTTTTTTCATATAAATCATCTAAATTTAAATTACTCATTAATTGCCAACCATTGTCGTAAACAGCGGGTGTTAAATACCAATTTCTAAGGTGATAGCCTGTTTTTGTTTTACCATATTTTGTAAAACGAGCATTGGGTATTTTTACAATATAGGTTATAGATATAGTAATTTTTGAATTTGGATATAATGGCTTGTCAAGGTCTATTTCTATAATATCTGCCTGTTTGTCTAATTCTTTAAAATAGACGTTTTCAAAATCTACAGAAAGACTTTTTATGAGAGATGAGCCTAATTCTTCAGCTTTAGCAAAGTATAGATCTTTTCTAAAATCCTTAATAAATCTTTTAGATAACGGCGTTTTTCTGTCTCTATAGCTGTTTGCCCAATTATGAAGATAGACTTTAGTTAATATAGAGTCTGATTGGTTGTAGAAAATAATTTCTTGTTGAATTTTAAGCTCGTCTTTTTTGGTGTCTAATTTAGATTTTATGCTGATTGAATTCTGCTGCGAAAACACAAAAGAGGATGCTAAGAAGCAAATTAGTAATATGTAATAACGATTTTTCAATTAAATCTTTATTGGGTTAAATCAGGGTTTATATTATAATAGCCTATCTTACTATAAAAAAGACAGGCTATATAAAAGTGTAAATTAATATAATATTTTAGAAATTAGGTTTAAAATGATATTTATCGTAAAAATTATTAAGATGTTCAATAGCTTCTTCTGCGGTATCTACCAATCTAAAAAGATCTAAATCTTTTTCACTAATATTTCCTTCTTCTATAAGAGTATTTTTTATCCAATCTAATAAACCTCCCCAGAACTTTGTTCCTACTAAAATAATTGGAAAACGACCAATTTTATGGGTTTGTATTAGTGTAATAGCTTCAAAAAGCTCATCCATGGTACCAAAACCACCAGGCATTACAACAAAACCTTGCGAGTATTTTACAAACATTACTTTACGTACAAAAAAGTAATCGAAGTCTAAACTTTTTCCTTGGTCAATCCATGGGTTATCATGCTGTTCAAAAGGCAATTCAATATTTAATCCTACAGAACTTCCTTTTCCTCTATGAGCACCCTTATTCCCTGCTTCCATAATTCCTGGTCCACCACCAGTAATTACACCGTAACCGTTTTGAGTTAATTGAAAAGCAACTTCTTCTGCTAATTTATAATATGGATGATCTGGTTTTGTTCTTGCAGATCCAAAAATAGATACTGATGGTCCTATTTTACTTAAACGCTCGTAACCATCTACAAACTCTGCCATTATTTTAAAAATAGCCCAAGAATCATTTGTTTTTATCTCATTCCAGGTTTTTGTTTGTAATTTTTCTTTTATTTTTCTGTCATCACTTGTCATTATCTGTAATTTTTTAAAATTTATTTTTCTTTTTAGAAAAAAAGAAAGCTTGCTAAAGTAGCTCTTTTTTAACATTATATAATGCTAAATGACTTAATTTTTAATTCAACTCTTTTTTAAGGAATTTAGCAGTATAGCTTGTTTTATGTTCTGCAACTTCTTCTGGTGTTCCTGTGCAAAGAATTTTCCCACCTTTTTTTCCGCCTTCCATACCAACATCTATAATGTAATCTGCTAATTTTACAACATCTAAATTGTGTTCTATAATTAAGACGGTATTTCCTTTATTGGCAAGTTTATTAAGAACATCCATAAGTACTCTAATATCTTCAAAATGAAGACCTGTTGTAGGTTCATCTAAAATATAAAAAGTGTTTCCGGTATCTCTTTTAGATAGTTCTGATGCTAATTTAATACGCTGCGCTTCTCCTCCAGAAAGTGTGGTAGATTGTTGCCCTAGAGTTATGTATCCTAAACCAACATCTTTAATGGTTTTTAATTTTCTGTGTATTTTTGGTATGAGTTCAAAGAAATTTGTAGCATCTTCAATAGTCATATTTAAAACATCAGAAATCGACTTTCCTTTATAACGAATCTCTAAAGTTTCTCTGTTAAAACGTTTTCCTTGGCAAGTTTCACATTCTACTTGTACGTCTGGTAAAAAGTTCATTTCAATCACACGTACTCCACCACCTTGGCAAGTTTCACATCTTCCACCTTTTACATTAAAAGAAAAACGACCAGGTTTATAACCACGAATTGCAGCTTCCGGAGTTTTTGCAAACAAACTTCTAATTTCACCAAAAGTACCTGTATAGGTTGCTGGGTTAGAACGTGGAGTTCTACCAATAGGAGATTGATCGATGTCTATTACTTTATCTACATGCTCTAAACCTTCAATTTTCTTATATGGCATCGGTTTTTTGACACCTCTATATATATGAGCGTTTAAAATAGGATATAAGGTTTCATTTATTAAGGTAGATTTTCCACTTCCAGAAACTCCTGTAACACAAATCATTTTTCCTAAAGGAAATTCTACAGAAACATTTTTTAAATTGTTACCTGTTGCTCCTTTTAGTTTGATAAACTTTCCATTTCCTTCACGACGTTTTTTAGGAACCGCAATTTCTTTTCTTCCTGTTAGATAGTCTGCCGTTAAGGTATTTTGCTTTTTTAAATCTTCAAAAGTTCCAGAGCTTACTATTTCACCACCATGTCTTCCTGCTCCAGGGCCAATATCGAACACGAAATCGGCATGCTCCATCATATCTTTATCGTGCTCAACTACTAAAACAGAGTTACCAATATCTCTTAATTTAACTAACGAGTCTATTAATTTTTGATTGTCTCTTTGATGCAATCCAATACTTGGTTCATCCAAAATATAAAGAACACCTACTAATTGTGATCCTATTTGAGTTGCCAAACGGATTCTTTGTGCTTCTCCACCAGAAAGTGATTTAGAGGTTCTGTCTAACGTTAAGTAATCTAAACCAACATCTAATAAAAACTGAATTCTAGTTCTAATTTCTTTTAAAATCTCAGCAGCAATGATTAGTTGTTTTTTTGATAAACTTTTTTCAATATTTGCAAACCATTTAGCAAGTTCAGTAGCATCCATTTGTGCTAAGTCGCTAATGTTTTTGTCTATAATTTTAAAATGAAGCGCTTCTCTTTTTAATCTTTTTCCACCACAGGTAGAGCAAGAAACTTCATCCATAAAACCTTTTGCCCAACGTTTTATTGTCGTGCTTTCTGCACTGTCATATTGGTTTTCTATGAAAGAAATAATTCCTTCAAAATCTATTTTATAATTTCTTGTAACCCCAGCAGCTTTAGATTCAATTTCAAAAGATTCGTTACCGCCATTTAAAATTACGTCTAACGCTTCTTTTGGAATACTTTTTATAGGATCTGTTAATTTGAATTGATAACGTTCTGCAATATTTTCTATCTGTTTAAAAATCCAACTACTTTTTTGTTCTCCTAAAGGAATTATTCCTCCTTTTTGTATGGAAATAGAGTTATTTGGAATTACTTTGTCTAGGTTAATTTCATTGGTAATTCCTAATCCGCTACATTTATCACATGCACCTTTTGGCGAATTAAAAGAAAAAGTATTAGGTTCTGGATTCGGATATGCAATACCAGATGTTGGGCACATTAATTCTCTACTAAAATAACGAGGTTCATTGTCATCAATGTCAATAACCATCATAATATTATTCCCAGAATATAAGGCAGTTTTTATGGTTTCTTCTAAACGTTTTTCTGCAGATTCATTAATTAAAAGTCTATCTATTACAACTTCTATATCATGCGTTTTATATCGATCTAAACGCATTCCTTTTTCTATTTCTTTAATTTCTCCATCTACTCGAACACGTAAAAATCCTTGTTTAGAAATTTGCTCAAAAAGTTCTCTATAGTGTCCTTTTCTAGATTTTACCAAAGGTGCTAAAACAGCAATTTTTTTATCAGCAAAATCGGTTAAAATAAGTTGTCTTATTTGTTCATCGGAATAACAGACCATTTTTTCTCCAGTATTGTAGGAGTAAGCATCTGCAGCCCTTGCAAATAATAGCCTTAAAAAATCGTAAATTTCTGTAATGGTTCCAACGGTAGAGCGCGGACTTTTATTAGTTGTTTTCTGCTCTATGGATATTACTGGAGATAGGCCATCAATTTTATCAACATCTGGTCTTTCTAATCCACCTAAAAACTGACGTGCATAGGCAGAAAAAGTTTCAATATATCGCCTTTGTCCTTCTGCATAAATAGTGTCAAAAGCTAAAGAAGATTTTCCGCTTCCGCTTAAGCCAGTTATTACAACTAGTTTTTCACGAGGTATTTTTACATCAATATTTTTTAAGTTATGGACTCTTGCTCCATATACTTCTATATATTCTTGGTCTTTCAAATGAGATCTTTTTGGAAAAACGCAAAGTTAAAGAAACCAATTTTAATTTAAGGATGATTGTTTAACGCTTTTGATAGTAAACTTTTATAGTGAGCAGATTTAATAAATAACAGTAATTTAAAAAATGTTGTTATCAATTGATAAAATACTATATTGCATCTAAATTATTTTAACCTAAATGATAGATAATATTCGACATTTTTTTGAGAGAAATGGGTTTCATGTTTCGTCAAGATTAGCAGATAGAATAGGTATGAGAGCCTTAAATGTGCGTTTATTTTTTATTTATGTTACTTTTTTTACAGTAGGTTTGTCTTTTGGTTTTTATTTAACAATGGCATTTGTTTTTAAGCTTAAAGACATGATATATACTAAAAGAAGTTCTGTCTTCGACCTATAATATATGAAGATAACTGTATTAGAATCTAAAATTAATAAAACCTTATTTTTAGTTATTGCGATACTATCTTTAGGTACAATAGGGTATATGACGCTTTCTAATTACTCTTTTATAGATGCCTTGTATATGACGGTTATTACTGTTACTACTGTTGGTTTTGGAGAGTTAAGACCATTTTCTCCGGAAGAAAAAGTGTTTACAATATTTTTAATTTTAACAAGTATCACCGTTTTTGGATATGCCGTTTCTGCTTTTTCAGAATATTTAGTTAGCGGTAAATTATTTGAACAGTTTAAGCACAGAAAAGTGGAAAAGAAAATAGCAAGTTTAAAAGGGCATACTATTGTTTGTGGATATGGAAGAAATGGTAAACAAGCAATTTTAAAATTAAAAAATTATAATAAAGACTTTGTTGTTATTGAAAAAAGTAAAGAACGAATAGAAGTTTTAGATGCAGCTGGGGTTTTAAATATAAGTGGAGATGCAACTTTAGATGAAACTTTATTAAGAGCGGGTATAGAGAAAGCATCTTATTTAATTACTGCTTTACCTTCGGATGCTAATAACTTATTTGTAGTTTTAACGGTTAGCCAATTAAATAAAGGATGCAAGGTGATAAGTAGGGCTTCTAATGAGTCTTCTTATAGTAAGTTAAAAATTGCAGGAGCAAGTAATGTAATTATGCCAGATAAACTAGGGGGAGATCACATGGCTTCTTTAGTAACTACACCAGATGTTATTGAGTTTGTAGACCGGTTAACTATAGAAGGAGAAACTACTGCTAATTTAGAAGAAATAGCGGTAAATGATTTGCCAGAAAAATATATAAATAAGACACTCTTAGATTTAGATTTAAGAAAAAAAACGGGATGTACTGTTATCGGTTTTATAGACCCCAGTAAAGAATATATTATAAATCCGGAAGCAGATTGTTTACTTATTAAAGGGTCTCATCTAATTGTCTTGGGGAGACCAAATCAAATAATTAAATTAAGAGAGTTGTTTTAGTTTAATAAAACTTTAAAAAAAGAGCTTTAGGAATTTCATGGCTAAAATAAAATTCTAAAACAGATAAAATAAGAAATCTATTTATGGCTAAAGTTGTTATTACAGGAAGTAATGGATTGTTAGGTCAATCTTTATTAAATTTATTGCTTAAAGAAAAAGAAACTTACCAAGTTTTTGGATTTTCAAGAGGTGAAAATAGAAGTGGTAGAAATGATTTTTCATATGTTTCTATTGATATTACTGAAGAAGAAAATCTTAAAAAAGCACTATTAGAAATTCAGCCAGATTTTATTATTAATACAGCTGCCATGACGCAGGTTGATGACTGTGAAAACAAAAAGGACGCATGTGATTTGCTAAATGTAACGGTTGTAAAATGGTTGGCAGAAATATCAGCAGAACTAAATGCTCATTTAATTCATATTTCTACAGATTTTATTTTTGATGGAATACAAGGTAACTATAAAGAAACGGATATTGCAAATCCATTAAGTTATTACGGATCTTCGAAATTAAAATCTGAAGCACTTTTATTAGAATCAAGTATCAATTACACCATATTAAGAACTATTTTAGTTTATGGAAAAGTGTTTGACATGAGCCGAAGTAATATTGTACTATGGGTTAGAGAGATGTTAGAAAAGGGTAAAGAAATTACTATTGTAGACGATCAATTTAGAACACCAACTTATGTAGAGGATTTAGCCTTAGCTTGTAAGATCTCTATGGATAAAAAAGCAACAGGTATTTTTAATATCTCATCAAATGAATTATTAAGTGTTTATGAAATTGCACAACAAATAGCAGTTGCTTTTAATTTAGATAAAAACTTAATTAAACCCATATCAACATCAACCTTAAATCAAATAGCAGCAAGACCTGCAAAAACGGGTTTCGATTTATCAAAAACAAATAAAGAACTAGAATTTTATCCAAAATCCTTTAAACAAGATTTGCAAAGATTTAAAGAAATCTTATTATAAAATTTTCATTTATCGGTTAAAAGTTGTGAAAAGAGCAAATTTTTAGGATATTGCGGGTTACTAATTGAAAAAACAATAATTTTATATATTATGAAGAAACGAATTCTGTCAATGTTTTTATTGGCAATCCCCATGTTAACATTTGCACAAGAAAAAGGATTAGACCAACAAATAGATAAAGCTTTTGGAGATGCAACAGGTTGGTTTGTAAACCTTATCTTTTATCAAATCCCTTTTACAGAAACAATTAGTATTTATTGGGTTTTATTTCCACTTGTTTTTGGGGCAGTTTATTTTACATTTTACTTTAAGTTTATAAATTTTAGAGGTTTTTTTACATCTATAAACATTGTTAGAGGTAAATATGACGATTTAGAAGAAAGACAAAATCATAATGTAGAGATTTCTAAATCAAAATTTACAGATGAAGAAGATAATCCAGATACTATAAGAGTAGAAGGGCATGATGGAGAGGTTTCTCACTTTCAGGCATTAACTGCTGCATTGTCTGCAACTGTTGGTTTGGGTAATATTGCAGGAGTTGCAATTGCTGTTTCAATTGGTGGTGCAGGTGCTACTTTTTGGATGATTATTGCTGGGTTTCTAGGAATGGCATCTAAATTTGTAGAATGTACATTAGGTGTTAAATATAGAGATATAGAAGCAGATGGAACCGTTTATGGTGGTCCGATGTATTACTTAACAAAAGGATTAAAAAATAAAACCTTAGGTAAAATATTAGCAGGCTTATTTGCAATATTTGTTATTGGAGGTTCTTTTGGAGGTGGAAACATGTTTCAAGTAAATCAAGCTTTTCAATTAGTAGAAAGTATTACAACTCCAGTTGGAGGTGTTTCTATTTTACATGGTAAAGGTTGGTTATTTGGTTTGGTAATGGCTATACTAGTAGGTATTGTTATTATTGGAGGAATTAAAAAAATAGCAAAAGTTACCGATAAAATTGTACCTTTTATGGTGGCAATTTATGTAGCCGCTTCGTTGTTCGTGATTTTTGTAAATTATGATATGATTGGTGATGCTTTCGCACAAATTTTTAATGGAGCATTTAGCCCAGAGGGAATTGCAGGTGGAGCAGTAGGAGTACTGGTGCAAGGATTTAGAAGAGCTTGTTTTTCAAATGAAGCAGGTATTGGTTCTGCTTCCATAGCGCATTCTGCTGTAAAAACAAAATACGCAGCTAGTGAAGGTATGGTTGCATTATTAGAGCCATTTATAGATACAGTTGTAGTTTGTACAATGACAGCTTTGGTATTAATTATTACAGGTAATGTTGCTGCAGAAAACGCTTCTTTAAATGATGCACAGGCTATTTTATTAACCTCAGGAGCTTTTGAGTCTGCTATTTCTTGGTTTCCTTATGTGTTAACTGTTGCAGTTGTATTATTTGCATTTAGTTCTATGATTTCTTGGTCTTATTATGGTTTTCAAGGTTGGGTGTTTTTATTCGGAAGGTCTAAAAAAATGGAATATACATATAAAATAATTTTCTGTATATTCGTAGTCATTGGTGCAGCAGCAAGTTTAGGCTCTGTAATTGGTTTCTCTGATGCAATGGTTTTTGCAATGATGGTTCCAAACATGATAGGTTTAATTATTCTTGCACCTAAAGTAAAAGAAGAACTTAATAAATACATGACTGCTATAAAGTCTAGAAAAGAAGCATAAATTACTTTTATGAAAATATTTAAATCCCATTTCTGGTATCACAAAAGCCAAAGAAATGGGATTTTCTTTTTAACATTACTTATCCTTACCATGCAAGCCGTTATTGTTTTTGGAGATTTATCTTCGGAAAACGAAATGGACTTAAACTCTAATCAAGTTTTAGCGTTTCATCAGCAAATAGATAGTTTACGAATTATTGAAACAGAAAGAAGAAAACCTAAAATTTATCCCTTTAATCCTAATTATATTACAGACAGTAAAGGAGAAAAATTAGGGATGTCTATAAACGAAATAGATCGGTTATTAGCTTTTAGAACTACCAATAAATTTATTAATTCAAAAAGTGAGTTTCAAAAAGTAACTCAAATTTCTGATTCTTTATTAAATAAGATAGCACCCTATTTTAAGTTTCCTGATTGGGTTGTAAATCAAAATTTAAATTCTTCATTAAAAGGAGCAAAGCAATCTTATTATAAAAAGAAGGAAAAGAAAGTTTCTACTACTGATATCAATAAAGCAACTGCAGAAGATTTTAAAACGATTAATGGAATTGGAGATGCTTTCTCTGAACGAATTGTAAAGTATAGAACAAGATTACAAGGCTTTTCTATAGAAGATCAACTGAAAGAGGTTTGGGGTTTAGATAAAGAAGTTGCAAATAAAGTCTTATCAAAATTCACAATTGTTGATAAACCAATTATCAGCAAAATAAATGTAAATACAGCTACATTTAAAGAGCTTTTAAAGAATCCTTATATAGATTATACGCTTTGTAAAAAGATTTTTGAATATAGAGATGAAGTGGCCGAACTTCAAAATATTTCTGAATTAAAAAATATCAAAGATTTTCCTTTAGATAAATATGAGAGAATAGTCTTATATTTGGAGACTGAATAATAAACACAAACACATTTATTTGCTTATGAGCAGTATGTATTTTACTGAAGAGCACGAAGCTTTCCGTGCAAGTTTTAAAGAGTTTTTGAAAAAAGAAGTAATTCCTCATATAGATAAATGGGAAAAAGAAGGTAGTATAGAACGTTTTATTTGGAAGAAATTCGGAGAAATGGGCTATTTCGGTTTAAATACTCCAGAAGAGTTCGGAGGCTTAAATTTAGATCTATTTTATACAGTTATCTTCTTAGAAGAATTACAGAAAGTTAATTCAGGTGGTTTTGCAGCAGCAATGTGGGCACACGAATATTTAGCCATGACACATTTAGCTAAAGAAGGAGATGATTTTATTAAAAATAAATATTTAACACCAAGTATAGAAGGAAATATGATTGGTTGTATGTGTATCACCGAACCATTTGGCGGGTCAGATGTTGCGGGTATGCGCTCTACAGCAATTAAGCAAGGAGATACATATATTTTAAACGGTTCTAAAACCTTTATTACAAACGGAGTTTATTCAGATTATTTAATTGTAGCTGCAAAAACAGATCCTTCAGATAAGTATAAAGGAATTAGCATTTTTGTGGTAGATAGAGCATCAAAAGGACTTACAGCAACAAAGTTAGACAAGTTAGGTTGGAAAGCATCAGATACGGGAGAGATCGCGTTTGATAATGTAGAAATTCCTGCAGAAAATTTATTAGGAGACGAAGGGAAAGGTTTTCCTTATATTATGCAGCATTTTGCATTAGAAAGATTGGTAATGGGGGTAAATGCACATGCAAGAGCAGAATTTGCACTAGACTATGCTTTAACCTATATGCAAGAACGAATTGCTTTTGGTAAGTCTTTAGATAAATTTCAAGTATTAAGACATAAAATAGCAGAAATGGCAAGTAGAGTAGATATGTGTAAAGAATACAACTACTCAATTACAAAACGACTTAATGACGGACAATATGTGGTAAAAGAAGCAAGTATGTCTAAATTGCTCTCTACTAAAATGGCAGACGAAGTTATTTATGACGCACTGCAAATGTTAGGTGGTTATGGTTATATGGAAGATTATCCGATGGCACGTCTATTAAGAGATAGTAGATTAGGACCAATAGGAGGAGGAACCTCAGAAATCTTAAAAGAGATTATCGCAAAGATTGTAATCGATAAGAAAGAATATAAACCTGCAACATAAGGTTTCCAAAATATCCTGCAAGGTTTCCAAAACCTTGTAGGTATCAATTCAAAAATTTTAATTTTTGAATACACTGAACACTGAACACT
>NZ_WTLD01000006.1:0-19715 GCF_011379025.1 Polaribacter sp. 11A2H | reverse complement strand
GAACACTGAACACTGAACACTGAACACTGAACACTGAACACTGAACACTGAACACTGAACACTGAACACTGAACACTCTTTTTAAGGCGTTCCCAAAAGGTCGGGCTTTCACTACTCGCTTTTTTCATACCTCAAAAGAGCTCAAACAAGCCGTTCAATCCCTAACGCAAAAACATATTTAAAATATATTGTAATAACTAATTGTCAATTCATAATTTGTAATTACATTTGCAATCCAAAAAATAAAAATAATAGTTTAAATACTATTCTAAAATATAAAGAGACTATGAAGGGAGGTGCCAACTTATGTTAATTATACCAATTAAAGAAGGAGAGAATATCGATAGAGCTTTAAAGCGTTACAAGAGAAAATTCGATCGTACAAAAACGATGAAGAACTTGCGTGCTAGAAAGAATTTCACAAAACCTTCTGTAGCAAACAGAGCTCAAAGAATTAAAGCTTCTTACGTTCAGAGATTAAGAACACAAGAAGAAGTAGGTTAATGAAACTCAATTTTAATAAGTCTGTAAGACGAAATTAAAATTGTAAGTTGAATTAATCCCAATTTTTATTGGGATCTCTACTTAATTCTAAGAAATAAAACCCGTATTGAATTTTCAATACGGGTTTTTTGTGTTCAATTTTTTGTAATTTTACTTACACTTAATGCTAATAATTTGATTGATCCTTTTCTAGAATACCTGTCCTTAGAGAAAAAGTACTCTGTACATACTATTACTGCTTATAAAAATGACTTAACCTCATTTAAAGACTTTTTAGAGACAGCCTATGATCAAGAAAGTTTATTAGAAGTACATTATCCACAAATTAGAAGTTGGATTGTTTTTTTAGTAGATACTCAAATATCAAATAGAACCATTAATAGAAAAGTAAGTTCTTTAAAGTCTTTGTATAAATTTTTACAAAAAACCAAACAGATAGAATTAAATCCGCTTTCTAAGCATAAAGCCTTAAAAACAGAAAAAAGAGTTCAGGTGCCTTTTACATCAAAAGAAATTAATGAGGTTATTAATCAAATAGAAAAAGAGGTAGATGTTACTTTTACTTCTATTAGAAACAAATTAATTGTCGAATTGTTTTATTCCACAGGTATTCGAAGAGCAGAGTTAATTAATATAAAAGAAAGAGACGTTAGTTTATCAGATAAAACGATAAAAGTATTGGGGAAAAGAAATAAAGAACGCTTTGTACCTTTATTAGATACTGTTATTCAAACGTTAAAACAATATTTAAAATTTAAACAAGAATTTACAATTGGTTTAGATGAGCTTTTTATTACTGAAAAAGGAAATAAAATTTATGAAACTCTTGTTTACAGAATTATTAATACTTACTTTAGTCAAGTCTCTTCAAAGCAGAAAAAAAGCCCTCATATATTAAGGCATTCTTTTGCTACACATCTGTTAAATGAAGGGGCAGATATAAATTCAGTTAAAGAGTTGTTAGGGCATTCATCTTTAGCATCAACGCAAGTCTATACACAAAATAGCCTTGCTGTTATTAAAAAAGTATATAACCAGGCTCACCCTAAGAGTCATAAAACACAGTAAAATATGAAAGTATTCACGCAATCAGTTAATTTTAATGCAGATAAGGAACTTATAGCATATGTAGATGAAAAGGTTTTATCATTAACTAAATTTCACGATAAGATAGTTGACGCAGAAGTTTTTTTAAAAGTGATCAATACTAGCGATAAAGAAAATAAAGTTACAGAAGTTAAGATAAATATACCAGGAAGTGAGCTAATCATAAAAAGAGAGGCAAAAACCTTTGAAGAAGGCATTAATGCTGCAGTTGACAATTTAAAAAGACAGTTAAAAAGGTCTAAAGAAAAGCTTCGAGACTCTGTTAATTCATAAAAATGAAAAAAAAAAGTAAAAAAACTTTAAAAAAAGTTTTGAAAACTAAAATAACTTCGTACATTTGCAATCCGTTAGAAATAGCGGATTGTTTTTTGCATCAAAAGCCGATGTAGCTCAGCTGGCTAGAGCAGCTGATTTGTAATCAGCAGGTCGTGGGTTCGAGTCCCTCCATCGGCTCAAAAACAATAAAATTGCGAAAGCAATTAAGTTCATTAAAATAGTAAATTAAAGGGGAGATACTCAAGCGGCCAACGAGGACGGACTGTAACTCCGTTGACTACGTCTTCGCAGGTTCGAATCCTGCTCTCCCCACAATTTACATATTAACGCGAAAGTAGCTCAGTTGGTAGAGCGTCAGCCTTCCAAGCTGAATGTCGCCGGTTCGAACCCGGTCTTTCGCTCAAGATTATCAACAGGCCGGTGTAGCTCAGTTGGTAGAGCGCATCCTTGGTAGGGATGAGGTCGTGAGTTCAAATCTCATCGCTGGCTCATTTAAAGGGTATTTTTTACACATTATATATATTTAAACTAAGAATTAAAATTAATAAACATGGCAAAGGCAACTTTCGATCGTTCAAAACCACACCTTAACATAGGTACTATTGGACACGTAGATCACGGTAAAACAACTTTAACTGCTGCTATTACTAAAGTATTAGCTGATGCAGGATTTTCTGAAGCAAAATCTTTCGATCAGATTGATAATGCACCAGAAGAAAAAGAAAGAGGTATTACAATTAACACTTCTCACGTAGAGTATCAAACAGCTAATCGTCACTACGCGCACGTTGACTGTCCAGGTCACGCGGATTACGTAAAGAACATGGTAACTGGTGCTGCTCAAATGGACGGTGCTATTTTAGTTGTTGCTGCAACGGATGGACCAATGCCTCAAACTAGAGAGCATATCTTATTAGGTCGTCAGGTTGGTATTCCTCGTATGGTTGTATTCATGAATAAAGTGGATATGGTTGATGATGAAGAATTAATCGAATTAGTAGATATGGAAGTAAGAGAATTACTTTCTTTCTATGAATATGATGGTGATAATGGACCAGTAATTGCTGGATCTGCTTTAGGTGCACTTAACGGTGAGGAAAAATGGGTTAACACTGTTTTAGAGTTAATGGAAGCAGTTGATGCTTGGATTGAAGAGCCTTTAAGAGAAGTTGATAAAGATTTCTTAATGCCAGTTGAGGATGTATTCTCTATTACTGGACGTGGTACTGTTGCAACTGGTCGTATTGAGACTGGTATTGCTAACACTGGAGATGTTGTTGATATTATTGGTATGGGAGCTGAGAAAATGACTTCTACTATTACTGGTATTGAAATGTTCCGTCAAATCTTAGATAGAGGTGAGGCTGGAGATAATGCAGGTATCTTATTAAGAGGTATTGCAAAAGAAGATATAAAAAGAGGAATGGTAATCTGTAAGCCAGGTTCTGTAACTCCTCATGGTAAATTTAAGGCAGAAGTTTATGTTCTTAAAAAAGAAGAAGGTGGACGTCATACTCCATTCCATAACAACTATCGTCCTCAGTTCTATGTAAGAACTACAGATGTTACAGGTACAATTAATTTACCTGATGGTGTTGAAATGGTTATGCCAGGAGATAACTTAACTATTACAGTAGATTTAATCCAACCAATTGCATTAAATATTGGTTTACGTTTTGCAATCCGTGAGGGTGGTAGAACTGTAGGAGCAGGTCAGGTTACTGAATTATTAGACTAAGATTTATTAGTTTTAATAAATAAATTCTAAGGGTGTTCCGTTTTTAACGGAACGCCTTTAATATTGAATTAAAATACGGGCGTAGTTCAGCGGTAGAGCACTGGTCTCCAAAACCAGCTGTCGGGAGTTCGAATCTCTCCGCCCGTGCAATTAAAAATAAGAAAAATGAACTTTATACAATACATCAAAGATTCTTTTGACGAATTAAGCAATCACATGACGTGGGTAACTAAAGAAGAAGCTCAAAAAACTACAGTAACTGTTGCTGTTTTTACGATTGTATTTGCTTTAGCTGTAGCTGGTATAGATTATGTTTTTCAAACAGGATTAGATAACTTTTTTGGAATGTTTAAATCTAACTAATTATGGCAGCTGATTCAGTAATGAAGTGGTATGTTGTTAGAGCCATTGGAGGACAAGAAAATAAAGTAAAAGCTTACATAGAAACAGAAATTTCTAGAGTAGGATTATCAGATTATGTTAGTCAGGTAATTGTACCAACTGAAAAAGTTATTCAGATTAGAAATGGGAAAAAAGTAAACAGAGAAAGAGTATACTTTCCTGGTTATATTATGGTTGAAGCGAATCTATCTGGAGAAGTTCCTCACGTAATTAAAGGTATAACAGGTGTTATTGGTTTTTTAGGAGAAGTTAAAGGTGGTGAACCTGTTCCTATGCGTAAATCTGAAGTTAACAGAATGTTAGGTAAAGTTGACGAACTATCAATACAAGATGAAAATATTGCAATTCCTTTTAATATCGGTGAAACTGTAAAAGTTGTAGATGGTCCTTTTAATGGATTTGATGGAACTATTGAGAAAGTGAATGAAGAAAAGCGTAAGCTTGAAGTAATGGTGAAAATATTCGGAAGAAAAACACCATTGGAATTAAGTTATATGCAAGTAGAAAAAATATAATTGTTACACAAATATATATTGATATCGATTTATTTTTTGGCTTCCAACTAAGAATAAATCATTAAACATTTTTAAAATGGCAAAAGAAGTTAGTAAAGTAGTTAAGTTACAAGTAAAGGGAGGCGCAGCGAATCCATCGCCGCCGGTTGGACCTGCTTTAGGAGCTGCTGGTGTTAACATTATGGAGTTCTGTAAACAGTTTAATGCAAGAACGCAAGACAAACAAGGTAAAGTTTTACCTGTTGTTATTACTGTTTTCAAAGATAAATCATTCGATTTTCTTGTAAAGACTCCTCCTGCAGCAGTTCAGTTACTAGAAGCAGCCAAAATTAAAAAAGGTTCAGGAGAACCAAACAGGAAAAAAGTAGCATCAGTTACTTGGGATCAAATTAAAGTTATTGCAGAAGACAAAATGGTAGATTTAAATGCCTTTGAAATTTCTTCAGCAATGCGTATGATTGCAGGTACAGCTCGTTCTATGGGATTAACAGTAAAAGGTAATGCACCAGCATAAACTTTATAAAAAGTAGTAAAATGGCAAAATTAACAAAAAAGCAAAAAGAAGCTCACGCAAAGTTAGATAGCTCTAAATCTTATGATTTAGCAGCGGCTTCAGCGCTAGTCAAAGACATTACTAATGTAAAGTTTGATGCATCAGTAGATTTAGCAATACGTTTAGGAGTAGATCCTCGTAAAGCTAATCAAATGGTTCGTGGTGTAGTAACATTACCTCATGGAACAGGAAAAGATGTAAAAGTTTTAGCATTAGTAACTCCAGATAAAGAAGCAGAAGCTACAGCAGCAGGTGCAGATTATGTTGGGTTAGATGAATACCTTCAGAAAATTAAAGGAGGATGGACAGATGTAGACGTAATTATTACCATGCCAAGTGTAATGGGGAAATTAGGTCCTTTAGGAAGAATTTTAGGTCCTAGAGGTTTAATGCCAAACCCAAAAACTGGTACGGTAACTATGGATGTTGCAAAAGCTGTTACAGATGTAAAAGCTGGTAAAATTGACTTTAAAGTTGATAAAACTGGTATCGTTCATGCTGCAATTGGAAAAGTATCTTTTGATGCTCAAAAAATTGAGGAAAATGCAAACGAGTTAATACAAACAATTCTTAAACTTAAACCAACAACAGCAAAAGGAACGTATGTAAAAAGCGTTTTTATGTCTAGTACGATGAGTCCTAGTATAGCTGTTGAGGTGAAAACTGTTTAATACGTTAAAACTTATAATTATGACTAGAGAAGAGAAATCACAAGTAATACAAGATTTAACAGCAGTATTAGCAGATACAAATACGTTATATTTAGCAGATATTTCTGGGTTAAATGCACAAACTACCTCTAATTTACGTAGAGCTTGTTTTAAAGCAGGTATTCAGTTATCAGTTGTTAAAAATACATTACTTGCAAAAGCAATGGAAGCTTCAGATAAAGAATTTGGAGACTTACCAACAGTATTAAAAGGTAATACATCAATGATGATTTCTGAAGCAGCAAATGCTCCAGCAAAATTAATCAAAGAATTCAGAAAGAAAACTAAGAATAAGCCTGTTTTAAAAGGTGCATTTGCAGAAGAATCTGTTTACATTGGTGATGATCAATTAGATGCTTTAGTAGATATTAAATCTAGAGAAGAGCTTATTGGTGAAATCATTGGATTATTACAGTCTCCAGCTAAAAATGTTATTTCAGCATTACAGTCTGGTGGACAAACAATTTCAGGTATCCTTAAGACTTTATCTGAAAAATAATTACGCGCACAAATAAACTATAATAAACAAAATTTTTAAAAACAATTAAAATGGCAGAATTAAAAGATTTCGCAGAGCAATTAGTTAACTTAACAGTAAAAGAAGTTAATGAATTAGCTACTATTTTAAAAGATGAATATGGTATTGAGCCAGCAGCAGCAGCAGTAGCAGTAGCAGGTCCAGCAGCAGGAGGAGAAGAAGCAGCAGATGAGCAAACTGAATTTGATGTTATCTTAACAGCAGCAGGTTCTTCTAAATTAGCAGTTGTAAAATTAGTTAAAGAATTAACTGGTTTAGGATTAAAAGAAGCTAAAGGTATCGTAGATAGCGCACCAGCAGCAGTAAAAGAAGGTATCTCTAAAGATGAGGCTGAAGGTCTTAAAAAATCTTTAGAAGAAGCTGGAGCTGAGGTAGAGCTTAAGTAATCATTTACTCCCGACTTCGAGTAATCGAAACGGGAAAACAAATTTAGGTTTAGGTACTAAGAACTAACGTTTTTAGACCTAAACCATTTTGTGTATATATTCGTTTTTTATTTTTATTTCAGATTTTAATCAAAAAAATATTCTCTTTTGGCAACGAAAAACACTACTGAAAGAATCAACTTCGCTACTTCTCAAATGATTAAGGAATATCCAGACTTTTTGGATATTCAGGTAAAATCTTTTCAAGATTTTTTCCAACTTCAAACTAAGGCAGAAGAAAGAGGTGAAGAAGGTTTGTATAAAACCTTCATGGATAACTTTCCAATTACAGATACAAGAAATCAATTCGTTTTAGAATTTTTAGATTACTTCGTAGACCCACCAAGATACTCTATACAAGAATGTATAGAAAGAGGTCTAACGCACAGTGTGCCCTTAAAAGCACGTCTAAAATTGTACTGTACAGATCCAGAACATGAAGATTTCGAAACTATTGTACAGGATGTATATCTTGGTACAATACCTTATATGACTAACTCTGGTACCTTTGTAATTAATGGTGCAGAGCGTGTTGTTGTTTCTCAATTACACAGGTCTCCTGGTGTATTCTTCGGACAATCTTTCCATGCAAATGGTACAAAATTATATTCAGCAAGGGTAATACCTTTTAAAGGTTCTTGGATAGAATTTGCTACCGATATCAATCAAGTAATGTATGCTTATATTGATAGAAAGAAAAAATTACCAGTAACAACATTATTCAGAGCAATCGGTTTTGAAAGAGATAAAGATATTTTAGAGATATTTGACCTTGCAGAAGAGGTAAAGGTTTCTAAAGCTGGATTAAAAAAAGTATTAGGTCGCAAATTAGCAGCTAGAGTTTTAAAAACTTGGCATGAAGATTTTGTGGATGAAGATACTGGTGAAGTTGTATCAATCGAAAGAAATGAAATAATTTTTGATCGTGATACAATTTTAGATAAAGAACATATTGATGAAATAATAGAGGCAGGTGCTAAAACCGTTTTACTTCATAAAGAAGATAACGATATGGCAGATTATGCTATTATTCATAATACTTTACAGAAAGATCCTACCAATTCTGAAAAAGAAGCAGTAGAGCATATCTATAGACAACTACGTAATGCAGAACCGCCAGATGAGGAGACTGCAAGAGGTATTATAGATAAGTTATTCTTTTCTGAACAAAGATATAATTTAGGTGAAGTTGGTCGTTTTAGAATGAACACTAAACTTCAGTTAAATGAACCTATTGATCAGAAAGTATTAACAAAATTAGATATTATAACTATTATTAAATATTTAATTGAGTTAATCAACTCTAAAGCAGAGGTAGATGATATTGATCACTTATCTAACAGACGTGTAAGAACTGTTGGTGAGCAATTAGCAGGTCAGTTTGGTGTTGGTTTAGCTCGTATGGCTAGAACAATTCGCGAGCGTATGAATGTACGTGATAACGAAGTGTTTACACCAATCGATTTAATTAATGCTAAAACATTATCATCTGTAATTAACTCATTCTTTGGTACCAACCAATTGTCTCAGTTTATGGATCAAACGAATCCATTAGCAGAGATTACTCACAAGCGTAGATTATCTGCACTAGGGCCAGGTGGTTTATCTAGAGAAAGAGCTGGTTTTGAGGTACGTGATGTTCACTATACTCACTATGGTCGTTTATGTCCAATTGAAACTCCTGAGGGACCGAATATTGGTTTAATTTCTTCACTTTCTGTTTTTGCAAAAGTGAATAATTTAGGATTTATTGAGACTCCATATAGAAAAGTAGTAGAAGGTGTTGTTGGAAATGAAGAGCCAATTTATTTAAGTGCAGAGGAAGAAGAGGGAATGAAATTTGCTCAATCTAACTTAGAATTAGATAAAGATGGAAGATTTGTTGCTGAAAGAATGATTTCACGTGAAGGTGGTGATTTCCCAGTTGTTAGTCCAGAAGAGATTAACTTCATGGATGTTGCACCTAATCAAATTGCTTCAATTTCTGCATCTTTAATTCCTTTCTTGGAACATGATGATGCGAATAGAGCATTGATGGGATCTAACATGATGCGTCAAGCAGTTCCATTATTAAGACCAGAATCTCCAATTGTAGGTACAGGTTTAGAGCGTAGAGTTGCAAAAGATTCTCGTATCTTAATCAATGCTGAAGGAGCTGGAGAAGTTACTTATGTAGATGCTAACAAAATTACAATTAAGTATGATAGAACAGAAGAGGAAAAACTTGTAAGTTTTGAATCTGATGAAGTTTCTTATAACTTAATTAAATTTAGAAAAACGAATCAAGGAACAAACATCAACCTAAAACCGATTGTAGAAAAAGGTGATAGAGTTGAAGAAGGACAAGTTCTTTGTGAAGGTTATGCAACACAAAAAGGAGAATTAGCTTTAGGTAGAAACATGAAAGTAGCCTTTATGCCTTGGAAAGGGTATAACTTTGAGGATGCGATTGTAATTTCTGAAAAAGTAGTTCGTGAAGATATATTTACATCTATTCATATTGATGAGTATTCTTTAGACGTAAGAGATACAAAATTAGGAACTGAAGAGTTAACTAATGATATCCCTAACGTTTCTGAAGAAGCTACCAAAGATTTAGATGAAAATGGAATGATTAGAATTGGAGCAGAAGTGAATCCTGGTGATATCTTAATTGGTAAGATTACACCAAAAGGAGAATCTGATCCTACTCCAGAAGAAAAATTATTACGTGCTATTTTTGGTGATAAAGCAGGTGATGTAAAAGATGCATCTTTAAAAGCTTCTCCATCATTAAGAGGTGTAGTAATTGATAAAAAATTATTTAGAAGAGCTGTTAAAGATAAAAACAAGAGATTAAGAGATAAAGAAGCAGTAGCTAAGTTAGAAGCTTCTTTTGTATCTAAATTTGAAGGTTTAAAAGATGTTTTAATAGATAAGTTGTTTTTACTTATCAGTGGAAAAACTTCGCAAGGAGTTTACAATGATTTAGGTGAAGAAGTTTTACCAAAAGGTAAAAAATATACACTTAAAATGTTAAATTCTGTTGATGATTATATTCACTTAACAGGTTCTTGGACAACAGATAAAGACTTAAATAGTTTTGTAGGTGAATTAGTTCACAATTACAAAATTAAAGTAAACGATTTACAAGGTTCTTTACGTCGTCAAAAATTTACAATCTCTGTTGGAGATGAATTGCCAGCAGGTATTTTAAAACTTGCTAAAGTTTATATCGCTAAGAAACGTAAGTTAAAAGTGGGTGATAAAATGGCAGGACGTCACGGAAATAAAGGTATTGTTGCTCGTATTGTACGTGCAGAAGATATGCCTTTCTTAGAAGACGGAACTCCAGTTGATATCGTATTAAATCCATTAGGGGTACCTTCTCGTATGAATATTGGTCAGATTTATGAAACTGTTCTTGGTTGGGCAGGTCAAAAATTAGGAACTAAATATGCAACACCAATTTTTGATGGAGCATCTTTAGACCAGATTAATGAGATTACGGATACAGCAGGTGTACCAAGATTTGGACATACTTATTTATATGATGGTGGAACAGGAAAACGTTTCGATCAGCCGGCAACAGTTGGTATCATTTATATGATTAAGTTAGGTCACATGATTGAAGATAAAATGCATGCGCGTTCTATTGGACCATATTCATTAATTACACAACAACCTTTAGGTGGTAAAGCACAATTTGGGGGTCAGCGTTTTGGAGAGATGGAAGTTTGGGCACTTGAGGCTTATGGTGCATCAAGTATCTTAAGAGAAATCTTAACTGTGAAATCGGATGATGTTATGGGAAGAGCTAAAACATACGAAAGTATTGTGAAAGGTGAAGCTATGCCAGAACCAGGTTTACCAGAGTCGTTTAACGTATTAATGCATGAACTTAAAGGTTTAGGTTTAGACGTTAGATTAGAAGAATAAATTTTTTCAGTAACCAATAACCAGTTACAATTTTGTAACTGGTTATTGAATACTGCCAACTGAATACTTATCAAAAGACATGGCAAGAAAACAAGAGAAATACACTGTAAAAAAGTTTAACAAAATCTCAATTGGTTTATCCTCACCAGAAGCTATTTTAGAAATTTCTAAAGGTGAAGTTTTAAAACCAGAAACTATAAATTACCGTACACACAAGCCAGAAAGAGATGGTTTATTTTGTGAGCGTATTTTTGGTCCTGTAAAGGATTATGAATGTGCTTGTGGAAAGTACAAAAGAATTCGCTACAAAGGTATCGTTTGTGATAGATGTGGTGTAGAAGTAACTGAAAAGAAAGTACGTAGAGAAAGAGTAGGGCATATCAACTTAGTTGTGCCTGTTGCTCATATTTGGTATTTTAGATCATTACCTAACAAAATGGGGTACCTTTTAGGTTTGCCATCTAAGAAGTTAGATATGATTATTTACTACGAGAGATACGTAGTAATTCAACCAGGTATTGCAAAGAATGTGGAAGGAGAGCCATTACAAAAAATGGATTTCTTAACGGAAGAGGAATATTTAGATATTGCTGATGAGTTACCACAAGATAACCAATACTTAGATGATTCTGACCCTAACAAGTTTATCGCTAAAATGGGTGCTGAATGTTTAATTGATTTATTAGCGCGCATCGATTTAGATGGGTTGTCTTTTGAATTAAGACATAAAGCAAATACAGAAACGTCTAAACAACGTAAAACGGAAGCTTTAAAACGTTTAAATGTTGTTGAAGCATTTAGAGACTCTCAAAAAAATAGAGAGAATCATCCAGAATGGATGATTATGAAAGCTGTACCAGTTATTCCACCAGAATTAAGACCTTTAGTTCCTTTAGATGGTGGACGTTTTGCAACTTCAGATTTAAATGATCTTTATAGAAGAGTTATTATTAGAAACAATCGTTTAAAAAGATTGGTTGAAATAAAAGCTCCAGAAGTTATTTTACGTAATGAGAAACGTATGTTACAAGAATCAGTAGATTCTTTATTTGACAATACACGTAAATCATCTGCAGTAAAAACTGAATCTAACAGACCTTTAAAATCTTTATCAGATTCATTAAAAGGTAAACAAGGACGTTTCCGTCAGAATTTATTAGGAAAGCGTGTTGATTATTCTGCACGTTCTGTAATTGTTGTTGGACCAGAAATGAAATTATCTGAATGTGGATTGCCAAAAGATATGGCAGCTGAACTTTACAAGCCTTTTGTAATTAGAAAACTAATTGAAAGAGGAATTGTAAAAACAGTTAAATCTGCAAAGAAAATAATAGATAGAAAAGAACCAGTTGTTTGGGATATTTTAGAAAATGTAATTAAAGGACATCCAGTTTTATTAAACAGGGCTCCTACATTACACAGACTAGGTATACAAGCTTTTCAACCAAAATTAATTGAAGGAAAAGCAATTCAATTACACCCATTAGCATGTTCTGCATTTAATGCGGATTTTGATGGGGATCAAATGGCAGTTCACTTACCATTAGGACCAGAAGCTATTTTAGAGGCGCAATTATTAATGTTAGCTTCTCATAATATTTTAAATCCTGCAAATGGTGCACCAGTAACAGTTCCTTCTCAGGATATGGTACTTGGTTTATACTATATGACTAAAGAGAGAATCTCTACTCCAGAAGTTAAAATTAAAGGAGAAGGATTAACTTTTTATTCACCAGAAGAAGTAACGATTGCTTTTAACGAAGAAATGGTTGACTTAAATGCTGGAATTAAAGTAAGAACTTACGACGTTGATGAGAACGGAGAACAAGTTAGAAAAATAATTCAAACTACTGTTGGTAGAGTTTTATTTAACGAAGTTGTTCCTGCGAAAGCTGGTTACATTAACGAGGTATTAACTAAGAAAAACTTACGTGGAATTATTGGTGGTATTTTAAAAGCTACAGATATTCCTACAACAGGAGAATTCTTAGATAATATTAAAAATATGGGATATAAATTTGCCTTCCAAGGTGGTTTATCTTTCTCATTAGGGGATATTATTATTCCTAAAGAAAAACAATCTATGATTGATGAAGCCAACAAAGAGGTAGATATCATTGTAGGGAATTATAACATGGGTATGTTAACGCAAAAAGAGCGTTATAATCAGGTAATTGATATTTGGGGTAGAACCAATAACGATTTAACTGAGTTATCTATGAAACGTTTACGTGAAGATCAACAAGGTTTCAACTCGGTATACATGATGCTTGATTCTGGTGCAAGGGGTTCTAAGGAGCAGATTCGTCAGTTAACAGGTATGCGTGGATTAATGGCAAAACCTAAGAAATCTACTGCAGGTGGTGGAGAAATTATTGAGAACCCGATTCTTTCTAACTTTAAGGAAGGTTTATCAATTCTTGAATACTTTATTTCTACTCACGGTGCTCGTAAGGGACTTGCGGATACGGCTTTAAAAACGGCAGATGCTGGTTACTTAACTCGTAGATTAGTAGATGTTTCGCAAGATGTTATCGTTAATGAAGAAGATTGTGGTACATTAAGAGGGTTAGAAGTAGCTCCTTTAAAGAAAAATGATGAGATTGTAGAATCTTTATCAGAAAGAATTGAAGGTAGAGTTTCATTAAATGATGTATATCACCCGTTAACAGAAGAGGTTCTTTTAAAAGCAAATCAACCAATTTCTTATCAATTAGCAGTAGCTGTTGAAAAGTCTGGAATTGATGCTGTAGAAGTAAGATCTGCTTTAACTTGTGAATCTACAAAAGGTATTTGTGCTAAATGTTACGGACAGAGTTTATCTACTCTTAACAAGGTACAAATTGGTGAGGCAGTTGGTGTAATTGCAGCACAATCTATTGGAGAACCTGGTACACAGTTAACATTACGTACATTCCACGTTGGTGGGGTTGCAGGTAATATTTCTGAAGAGAATAAATTAATTGCTAAGTTTGACGGTAAAGTTGTTATAGATGATTTACGTACAGTAACTGGTAAAGACAATGAAGGTAAAGAAATTGACATTGTAATTTCTAGAACAGCAGAGATTAAAATTATAGATAAGAAAACAGGAATTACTCAAAGTACAAATATACTTCCTTATGGTTCTATTATTTTTGATAAAGATATAAAATCAATTAAAAAAGGAGATGCGATTGTACAATGGGATCCATTTAATGGTGTTATTGTTTCTGAGTTTGGAGGAAAAGTGAAGTTTGATAATCTACAACAAGGTATTAACTACTCTGTAGAAGTAGATGAGCAAACAGGTTTCCAAGAGATTGTAATGATCGATTCTAAAAACAAAAAAATCATTCCATCTTTAATTATTGAAGATAATGATGGTAATGCTTTACGTTCTTATAGTTTACCTTTAGGTGCACACTTAATGGTAACTGATGGAGATAAAGTAGAAAGTGGTCATACTTTAGTTAAAATACCAAGAAAATCTGGTAAAGCTGGGGATATTACAGGAGGTTTACCACGTGTAACAGAATTATTCGAAGCACGTAATCCTTCTAATCCATCTGTTGTTTCTGAGATTGATGGTGTTGTTTCTTTCGGTAAAATTAAACGTGGAAATAGAGAAATCATCGTTGAGTCTAAAACTGGAGATATTAGCAAGTATTTAGTAAAACTTTCTAATCAGATTTTAGTTCAAGAAAATGACTTTATTAAAGCTGGTATGCCATTATCAGACGGAGCAACCACTCCTTCAGATATTTTAAGAATTCAGGGACCATCTGCAGTACAAATGTACTTGGTAAATGAAATTCAAGAAGTATATCGTTTACAAGGTGTAAAAATTAATGATAAGCATTTTGAGGTTGTTGTTCGTCAAATGATGCGTAAAGTTAAAATTATAGATTCTGGTGATACTTTATTATTAGAGAATCAATTAGTTCATAAAATTGACTTTATCAAAGACAACGATGATATTTTTGGAATGAAGGTTGTTGAAGATGCTGGAGATTCAGAAAACTTAAATGCAGGTCAAATTATTACTGCGCGTCAATTAAGAGATGAAAATTCTTTATTAAGAAGAAATGATCAAAACTTAGTAACTGCAAGAGAGGCTAAACCGGCAACGGCAGAGCAAGTTTTACAAGGTATTACAAGAGCATCACTTCAAACAAAATCGTTTATTTCTGCAGCTTCTTTCCAGGAAACTACAAAAGTATTAAACGAGGCTGCTGTTAGTGGTAAAATAGATACATTAGAAGGCTTAAAAGAAAATGTAATTGTTGGTAAGAGAATTCCAGCAGGAACAGGTATGAGAGCTTATGAAAACATTCTAGTTGGTCCTAAAGACGAAATAGAAAAAAGTTTCTAAATAAACTTAACGTGAAAACGTTTTAAAGTTAAATTATTTAAAAGTTGAATTGTTTAGACGTACTTAGGTGCACTATTCAATTCAACTTTTTTCTATTTTATATCTTTTATTATATATAAAGGTGAAGTTTTACGCGTATAATTCATTTTTTTTTACGATTTTACAGCTACTAGAATTAACAAAGAGACAAATTTAATTATGGAAGAAAATACAAACAAAGACGGACAAATAAATATTGAGTTAGATCAAGAAATTGCGGAAGGTACATATTCTAATTTAGCAATTATTAATCATTCTATGTCAGAATTTATTGTAGATTTTATTAATATCATGCCAGGTGTACCCAAGGCAAAAGTAAAATCTAGAATTATATTAACCCCACAACATGCAAAAAGGTTAACACAAGCTTTGGCAGATAATGTTAGAAAGTTTGAAGAGCAGCATGGTGAAATTAGAGATTATGAACAACCTCCAATTCCTATGAATTTTGGACCCACAGGTCAAGCATAAAAAAAAAGCGAAACTTTTAAAGTTTCGCTTTTTTTACTAATTAAAATCTAAATTGTTGTTTCTATCTGTCTATTTTTCCGATTTAAAACATCATAATATAAAAAATCTATAATCTCTTTTTTACATTGATAAATAGGTCTAGCATTCCAACTATGATTTCCATTTTTTACGCTGTACAAATAATAGGGTTTATTTATTGACTTTAATTTACCTGCAATTGCTTTAGAACCAAAAAGATTTAAATAGCCTACAGATTTTAACTTACAATAATGATGAGAATCTATGTTATAAGGAACTAAATTATCTTGTATGCCATGAAATAACTGTGTAGGAATTGCTGTTTCTATTGTTATTTTGTCAATAGAAGTTACAGCACCAGACATAGCAATAACACCTGCAAATTTAAAATTTGGATTTAAAATTTTATTGCTATAAACATATGCTAAATTTAAAACGGCTTCAGCACCTGCACTAGAACCCACTAAAATTATTTTATCAGTATCTATTTTAAACTTGTTTTTACGACGTAAAAAATATTTTACAGCATAACTTATATCTTGAGACACATCGTTAAATGCTTCTATTTTTAATGCTGATTTTATCTTACAACCAAAACCTTTGTTTTTCATGGTTAACCTGTATGAAATGGAAGCTACTGCATAGCCATATTGTACCATTTCTTCGGCAAAATCTGTTGCAATTTTATCTTTTCTATCACCACCAGAAAAACCTCCTCCATGAACATATATTAATAAAGGAACTTTTCCGGTTCTTTTTTTAGGTTTATAAAATTCGAACTTCAAATTTTTCTCTTTTTTTATTCGATGATAAGTATACGTTCTCTTAGAGAATTTAGTATTCTTTTCTAAGTACCTTTCTTGAGAAAAGCTGGACAAAAAAAATAAAATTAAAAAAAAAGATAATAGTGCTTTCATTTTATGCTTTTAGTTTCAATTTATGAAAGAGTTTTCTTAAATTTAAATATAAAAAAGTATTTGTTTTTGCGTAATAAAAAGATAATAAACAAACAGTTACTAAGAATAGTATTGCCCCAGGTATTGCTTGCATTGGAGTTAAGTTTTTACCAATTATACTATTTAATCCATACCCCGTAAAGCTGCCATAAATAATTATGAAATGAATAACATAAATTGACAGTGTTTGTTGTCCTACTTTTAAAATTAACGGTTTTTTAAAATATTTTTCTAATCCGTAAAAAAAAGAAAAAATCAGTAATACATTTCCTAGTCTAGTAAACAAGTAGTTATAGCTAGCCGAATCCATTAATAATTGGTTGCGAAATAGTTTTGAGAAGTAAACAAGTATATCTGAGGAGTAAAAAATTAGAATACCTCCAAAAATGGTAAAAGAAGTAATAATTATTTTTTTAAAACTTTTTTTAAATACATTTTTATTAAAAATTGTTGCTAAAAATGCACCAAAACAGACATAACCAGACCAAGGAATAATTGTAAATACAGATCCATTGGTTTTAGAAACATAATTGTTTAAAAATATGGGAATAGAGGTTAGGTTTAAGTTTCTATACAAAGGTTCTGTAATAAATATAGTAAAGCCAAAGAGTAATGTTACTATAGAAAAAAGTATTGTTTTTTTATTACAGATAAAATAGAAACATATAATTAATATAAGACTTAATCCTATTATTTGTAGTACATCAATGATCAAAAAGTAAGGATCAAATTTTCCGGCTAACCAACCAAAAAAAGGAATTCTTAATAAATAACCAATACCAATTAAAAAGAACCCCCTAGTTATTCCTTTTACCATTCTTTGTTTTTCTAATCCTTTCTCTTTTGCCTTTAATAAAAGATAAGTAAAAATTAATCCAGAAATAGTGAAAAAAGTTGGGGCTGTAATACCTCTAAAATATGACCAAATAATAAAAATAGGATGATTTAAATCTCGATAAGAAGTATCTAAAAGTGTATCAATAAAATGCCCTTGTAGCATCATTAAGATAGCAAAAGCCCTAACAATATCAATAAAATATAATCTATTTATATCCATAGAAATAATCTATTTACCGTTAAAGGTAAGGCGGTTTAGAGCTTTTGTAATTTAAAAAGTATGTAAACTATATTTGTCTCGTTTTATTTAATAACCAAAAGTCAGCTAATACTAAAGCTGTCATAGCTTCTACAATAGGCACAGCTCTTGGTACTACACAAGGGTCATGACGACCTTTACCTGTAATTTCTGTAACTTCATATTCTGAGTTTATGGTTTGTTGAGAGCTCATTATGGTGGCAACAGGTTTAAAAGCAACTCTAAAGTAAATATCCATACCATTACTTATACCTCCTTGTATACCTCCAGATAAATTAGATTGTGTAGAGCCATCTTCATTAAAAACATCGTTATGATCTGAACCTTTCATTTTTGCGCCACAAAAACCACTTCCAAATTCAAAACCTTTTACTGCATTTATAGATAACATTGCACTACCTAATTGTGCGTGTAATTTTTGAAATATAGGTTCTCCTAATCCTACAGGTACATTTTGGGCAACACAAGTTACGGTACCTCCAATAGTATCTCCTGCTTTTCTGATTTCCTGTATCTTATTGATCATTTTCTCTGCAGAATCTTCATCTGGACAACGAACAATATTACTCTCTGTTTTAGAAAAATCTAAATCTTGATATGGTTTGTCTATAAAAATATCTCCAACAGAAGATGTAAAGGCATTTATATTCATGCTTGCAATTAGCTGTTTTGCTAAAGCACCAGCAACTACCCAATTGGCAGTTTCACGTGCAGAACTTCTTCCGCCACCTCTATAATCTCTGTTTCCAAACTTCTTATCATATGTAAAATCTGCATGAGAAGGTCTATAGACATTGGTATTGTGGTTGTAATCTTTAGATTTTTGATTGGTGTTTCTAATAATAAAACCAATAGAAGTACCTGTTGTTTTTCCTTCAAAAATACCTGAAAGAAACTCGACGGTATCTGGTTCTTTACGCTGTGTAACAATTTTAGATTGCCCAGGTTTACGCCTATCTAACTCATTTTGAATTGCTTCAAAATCTACCTCTAATCCTGCAGGGAACCCATCTATGACTCCGCCAATAGCAGTTCCATGAGATTCTCCATACGTTGTTACTTTTAATAAATTTCCAAAGGAATTAAATGACATAATTATATAATTAGAATAATAATGGCAAATATAATGAACTAGTATACAAGAATTCTAGATTTAGACTTTTTTGTAACGATTTCTAAAAAAAAAATAATAAATTAAAACAATTGATTTATAGGGAGATATGAATTTTTAGCAATGATATTCAAAAAAAAATAAAAATAAATCGTTTTTTATTTTCATAAACTAAAAAAGCTTTCTATATTTGCAGCCGCATTCAGAGCATATCTGATGAGACGCACTGGAGAAATGGCAGAGCGGTCGAATGCGGCAGTCTTGAAAACTGTTGACTGTAACAGGTCCGGGGGTTCGAATCCCTCTTTCTCCGCAAAAAACCTCATAGTCGTTTGATTATGAGGTTTTTACTTTTATAGGTGTTGTATTGGGTGTTGTTTGTCTTGGATCAAGTCCAAAAGTTGTGGGATTTAGAAATTAGGCATAAATATTTGAGAGTCTAAAAAGGAAAAATTTGATGTTTCTAACACCTCTAAATTGTGCTCTAAATGCTTTTATTTTAGCATTAAACGATTCTGCAGAAGCATTTGTACTTCTATTGTCAAAATAGTTGAGTATATTCTGATAATGTATAGACATTGTTCTAGCAATGGTATTAAAGCTTTTAAACTTCGCTTGTCTTACATTTTCATCCCATTTAGCAAGTCTAGTTAAGGCAACAGTTTTATCTTTTGTTTGATTGTAAATCCAGGATAAGTTTTGACATAAATTGTATGCCTTTTCTATATCTGGATAAGTTTTAAAAAGTATTTCAGCTCTTTCTTGTTGGGAGTTAGTCCATTTGTTACTAGATTTATACAATAGGTATCTACTTCTAGCTAATAATTGTTTTAGAGTATCTCCATTTGGTAGTAGTTTAGGAACCTATTTTAAGGAGTTGTTTCTAGCATTTTCTATGGCGTCGTTATCTTTATCTATTGCTTCCCAACGATGTTTAATTCTAATTTCTTGCAAAGCATCTAAAGCTAATTTTTGCACATGAAA
>NZ_WTLD01000059.1:0-632 GCF_011379025.1 Polaribacter sp. 11A2H | reverse complement strand
AGGTGTGCGTCTACCGAGTTAAAGGTGTGCGTCTACCGAGTTAAAGGTGTGCGTCTACCGAGTTAAGGTGTGCGTCTACCGAGTTAAAGGTGTGCGTCTACCGAGTCATGTGGATAAAAACCCACCTCTTTTACACGGGTGTATATTGACAAAGTCAGCAACACACCTATAAAGTAGGTGTGTGATTAAAAAAACAAAGTACACCTATGAAATTAACCAACGTATCGAGTAAAACAAAAGTTCGGCATAAAACTGATATAAACAAAACACTATCTAAGATGCCCTTATCATCTAGGCGCGTTTTATTTATGGCTATTGCTCAACTTGACTCTAAAAAGATAGTAAAACAAGGCCAAGTGTTTCGTATATACGCTAGTGAGTATGCAAAAATAGCTAAGCTGGAAATGAATACAGCCTACGAACAACTAAAATCCGCTACGTTGGATTTACAGAAACAGATAATAGGAATCCCAAAAGATCAACTTTTACCGCCTATAGCTCGTCAAGGAGATCGGCCTTGGAAGAAACCTAGCGGTAAAGGGGTTCGCATGCTTAACGTCACTGAATACTGTGACTATGAGGACGGTGACGGTTACGTAGATATTAGCTTTAGTCGTCAAATGGAGCCGTAT
>NZ_WTLD01000058.1:0-639 GCF_011379025.1 Polaribacter sp. 11A2H | reverse complement strand
CCCTGCCGGCCCTTCCCCTCGTTTCACTCGTACCGGCATACCCCAAAATGCACACCTGCTCTCTCAGAGCGATTTTGAGAGGCTTTTCGTAAGGAGCAAGGTTGTTTAATGTATGTGCCTATGAAATCTCCTAGCAGAGCATTTAAGCTCCGTTAAGAGATGTTTATCAGGGCACGATTAGCTTTTTTTTTTAGCTGGAAGATTGGGGAACGCGTTTTGAGGACTGTTTTACACTTAACTCTGTAAAGTCGCGCTCGTTCCTCGCTACGGCTTCGCCAAGTTAAAATTAGGATCATCGATAGTGATTCAAGAACACTAATTATAATTTTTTTCTATAAATCTGTTTAAGTATTCAGGATCAGTTTTTAGTTTGCTGATGATATTGTTTTTTCGCCCAATGGCGGTGCTGTGATTTTTAGCTTTGTTTTTAGCTTTTTGAGCCTCTTGCTTGTAGTGCTTCACCAACTGGTTATTTTCATCGATAGTTTTGTTTAGTTCATGTAACTTTTGACTTAGATTTATCTGTGTACGGTTTAATTCTCTTTCTTTCTTTAATATTGCGTTTTTTCTCGCTTCAATTTCTATGTGTTGGTTCTCTACTTCAAGCGCTGCGTTTTTTCTCGCTCTTTCTTGTGCGTT
>NZ_WTLD01000057.1:347-640 GCF_011379025.1 Polaribacter sp. 11A2H | reverse complement strand
GAAAGGTAGTATTGCCACCATACCACCGCGTAAAAAGGCCAAGTACTAGGAGGAAGTACACCCAATAAATGACGCCGTTGCTGCGCTGAAATCAGGTCAATTGGCGGAATGGAAAACGGCATCAGGCTACCATCAACGTTCATTAGCAGAGACCACCATGTCTCGAGACAAACAACTGTTGAGCCCGACCCTGATCTTACGAAAATACACCGGCCAAGTCGGTGAGATCTTGGCCGGTGTCAAGTTGATGAACAAAGTTATCGGACTGGGAATGCCTGTTCGTCAGCCCCTCA
>NZ_WTLD01000057.1:0-337 GCF_011379025.1 Polaribacter sp. 11A2H | reverse complement strand
TAAAGATGCTAAGCCTTGCGGGAGTTGCTATCTCAACTCTGATTTAGGAAACAACGCCTGTACACACCAGTATCGTTGTCGTTGAAAGTTATGTTTCCACACTTGTTATGCTTGGTTACTTCTCTATAAATTGCGCAACTTGATAGGGTGTTTTACCAAGGTTGAAGCTATTTTTCCGTCAGGTATGAGGTACGAATGACTGCTATAAAAACTACTTGTCGATGTTGAATCTCGCATTAGCTGTTATAGGGCTAGCATAATTGTAAAGGTGATCTAGGCTATCGGATTATATTTGTAGCTAATTTTCAGTATGACTCTTTATTACTCAAAAAATCTG
>NZ_WTLD01000056.1:0-641 GCF_011379025.1 Polaribacter sp. 11A2H | reverse complement strand
TGCACAAGAGCCTCTTGGTCTTCAGGAGAAGCAGGTGTTGCAGGGTCCAGTGAAGCCTTTGGACTGGAGGTTTCCCATTGTTCCAGAAGTGCCGAGTGAGATGGCGGTGGATTTCCATTTGAGGCAACCTGTGACCCCCAGTAGTGTAGCTATTCAATGCGGTGAGAACCGGATTCATGTGGAGGTACAGCAGGACTTGTTTAGCAATGGTGAACTGATCCAGCCATCTGGTCTGACTCTGGGAGGATGTCCTGTTGTCGGTTTGGTCCCAGGCTCTAAGGTGCTCTTCTTTGAGAATGAACTGCAGGACTGCAACAGTGTCTTGATGATGACCAAGGATGAGCTTGTCTACACCTTTGCCCTTACCTACACTCCTGAGGCGTTTGCTGGCACTCCGATTACCCGTGCAGGTGGTGCAGTTATTGGAGTTCAATGCCACTATCAAAGGTTTCAAAATGTCAGCAGTAGTGCCTTGAAGCCAACTTGGGTCCCTTATGCCTCAACGGAGGCTGGTGAAGAAGTCTTGGTGTTCTCCCTGAAGCTCATGACTGATGACTGGTCCTATGAGAGGCCTTCAAACTCTTACTTCCTGGGTGACGTTATTAATGTTGAGGCATCTGTGAAGGTATACAACCACGTCC
>NZ_WTLD01000055.1:356-703 GCF_011379025.1 Polaribacter sp. 11A2H | reverse complement strand
GGACGTGGTTGTATACCTTCACAGATGCCTCAACATTAATAACGTCACCCAGGAAGTAAGAGTTTGAAGGCCTCTCAAAGGACCAGTCATCCATCATGAGCTTCAGGGAGAACAGCAAGACTTCTTCACCAGCCTCCGTTGAGGCATAAGGGACCCAAGTTGGCTTCAAGGCATTACCGCTGACATTTTGAAACCTTTGATAATGGCATTGAACACCAATAACTGCACCACCTGCACGGGTAATGGGAGTGCCAGCAAACGCCTCGGGAGTGTAGGTAAGGGCAAAGGTGTAGACAAGCTCATCCTTGGTCATCATCAACACACTGTTGCAGTCCTGCAGTTCATTC
>NZ_WTLD01000055.1:0-216 GCF_011379025.1 Polaribacter sp. 11A2H | reverse complement strand
TCAAAGAAGAGCACCTTGGAGCCTGGGACCAAACCGACAACAGGACATCCTCCCAAAGTCAGACCAGATGGCTGGATCAGTTCACCATTGCTAAACAAGTCCTGCTGTACCTCCACATGAACCCGGTTCTCACCGCATTGAATAGCTACACTACTGGGAGTCACAGGTTGCCTCAAATGGAAGTCCACCGCCATCTCACTCGGCACTTCTGGAACA
>NZ_WTLD01000054.1:0-732 GCF_011379025.1 Polaribacter sp. 11A2H | reverse complement strand
CCGGGACTACAAAAAAGCAAAAATACTAAGGAAATTCTGGAAGTAAGAGGATTCTACATTCATAATTTAGAATTTATTCTGAATTTCATAATGGGGGATTAGCTCAGCTGGCTAGAGCGCTTGCCTTGCACGCAAGAGGTCATCGGTTCGACTCCGATATTCTCCACAACGGCTTAATGTTGTTACTGATTTAATTATCAGTGGCGATTCGCCACAAGTTCATTGACATATTGGTAAAATGATATCGTAAGAATCAAATAGATAGAGAACAATTAGAATATTTATATTCTAATTAAATAATTTTTTTATAAAAATATAAAAGAGTTCATTATAGTGTGGCAACACACTGTAGCAAAAAGTACAATAAGTTAAGTAAGGGCGTATGGCGGATGCCTAGGCTCTCAGAGACGACGAAGGACGTGATAAGCTGCGATAAGCTACGGGGAGGGGCACATACCTTTTAATCCGTAGATTTCCGAATGGGGCAACCCGGCATGTTGAAGACATGTCACCTAGCAATAGGAGTAAACCCGGTGAACTGAAACATCTAAGTAACCGGAGGAAGAGAAAACAATAGTGATTCCGTTAGTAGTGGCGAGCGAACGCGGATTAGCCCAAACCTATTTTGTTACGGCAAAATAGGGGTTGTAGGGCCACGATATTCGAAGATAAGTGAATTAGAATTGTTTGGAAAGACAAACCATAGAGGGTGATAGTCCCGTAAAAGTAAGC
>NZ_WTLD01000053.1:0-819 GCF_011379025.1 Polaribacter sp. 11A2H | reverse complement strand
ATAATTACCGACCAAGAAAGTCCGCGAGGACTTTCGTAAGTAGGCGAGAAGCCAGCAATAAATTATATACGGTGTTATGCACAGGCTTTGTTTTTCCATTTTTCCATTAATAGAAGTGATAATATTACAATTCCTAATAATGGGTAAAATAAAGTTGCAATACAAGTCAAAACTATGTGATTTAATTTATATTTTTTTAAGTCCATTGCTATTAAAATTACAATGACTAAACGAATTAGATAGTCAATGTAAGTTGGCAAAGAATTAATAAATGAGTAAGATTCAAAGTCGTTTGAATTCAAAATTCCTTTCTGCATAATAATCGGCTGAATATAAATCCAAGCCATTCCAACAATCGACCAAAGAATTAAAAGGACAATGTACTTATTCAAAATTTTCAAAAGTCTATTCATTCAGTTCAATTTTAGTTTGATTAATTTTATTACTTGCTACTGATAATAAGAAAAGAATAATTCCTATAAAAGCAGAGAAAAAAGTCATAATTAATATGAGTGGTGAATTCATTTTCTCCTTTTTAAAATCTTTAGCTAAAAAAATTATAAAAACAAGATTAATTATATATTCAAATCCTGAACTTAAATAACTACCACTTAAAGTTGAAGTTCCGCCATTTGGTAATTCAGACGTCAATAAATCTGGAAACGTAATTAAAATAATTCCAGCCAAGATTCGGGAAAATACAATTCCAATTATGAGAAGTAAAGAATATTTTTTTATTAAATCACTCATTTTGTAGGTTCGCAGGATTTTTTTTTCAGCTTGTGCATAACGTTGTTGTATATGGTTTGTTGCGTGTTT
>NZ_WTLD01000052.1:0-833 GCF_011379025.1 Polaribacter sp. 11A2H | reverse complement strand
TTAGGAACTGCTAAAACTGTTACTGGTAAAGATAAAAATGGAGTTACTGTTACAAATGCAGGTACTGTTGAAGTAAAAGCAAATGGTACTTATGAATTTAAACCTGCTACAGGATTTACAGGAACTATAGATGATATTACCTACACCATTTCTGATGGAAATGGTGGTACAGATACTGCTATTTTAAACTTAAATGTAATTGACAATTTTGGAAACAATACGTTTGCAAATGATGATGCCAATGCTGCTAAGCAAGGAATAAATATGGAAGGAAATGTTTTAACAAACGATTTTGATCCAGAAGGGAATACTCAAAATGTTACTACTGCTTCTGTTAACGGAACAGGAATTACGGTGGGAACTTTTGCTGCTCCTGTAGTAAATACTATTGCAGGTATTGGTACGGTTACCATAAACTCAGATGGTTCTTATAATTTTGTACCAGAAGCTGGTTTTACAGGTACAGTACCTGTAACATACACTAAATGTGATACAATTACAGCTCCAACAGTACAAGCATGTGATGAAGCTACTTTATATTTAACTTCTATTCCTGCAGATGTAAATGCAGAAAATGATATCAACCAAACACCAAAAGATACACCTGTAGATGGTCAACTATTAACTAATGATGAAGGTGTAGCAAGTGTAACTGCTACTGGATTTACTTTAGGAACTGCAAAAACAGTTGCTGGAGTTGATGAAAATGGAAATAATGTTGCTAACGCAGGTTCTTTAACTATTAATGGAAACGGAACATATACCTTTACTCCTACTACAGGTTTTACAGGAACAATTGATCCGGTAACATATACAGGAAAAGGCGCAGGTGT
>NZ_WTLD01000051.1:0-639 GCF_011379025.1 Polaribacter sp. 11A2H | reverse complement strand
CAGAAGCCAGTTCCACAACAACCTAAGCCGCAGTTTCCGCTTCAGAAGCCAGTTCCACAACAACCTAAGCCGCAGTTCCCTCTTCAGAAGCCAGTTCCACAACAACCTAAGCCGCAGTTTCCGCTTCAGAAGCCAGTTCAACTTGATAAATGTGCTGTAGCTGATTCTGAGCAGATCCAATGCGGTCTACCTGGGATCAGTGGTGCTGCGTGTGAAGCTATCAACTGCTGCTTTAACGGACAGCAGTGTTTCTATGGGAGGGCAGTGACTGTCCAGTGTATTAGAGATGGTCAGTTTGTGGTAGTGGTGTCTCGAGACGTTACCTTGCCTCGACTGAGTCTGGATTCGGTTCAACTACTGGGTGGAAACGACCCACCTTGTGCTCCTGTGGGGTCTACACCTTCCTTTGCTATATACCAGTTCCCTGTGACCGCATGTGGCACGAGCGTGATGGAGGACGGTGGATATGTGGTGTATGAAAACCGAATGACCTCATCGTATGAAGTGGGGATTGGACCATATGGTTCCATCACAAGGGACAGTCATTTTGAGTTTCTCTTCCAGTGTAGATATTCGGGAACTTCTGTGGAAGCTCTGGTTGTGGAGGTCAACTCCGTTCCTCCACCTCCACCAGTAGCC
>NZ_WTLD01000050.1:0-915 GCF_011379025.1 Polaribacter sp. 11A2H | reverse complement strand
GATAATAATTACAGAAGTGTTTTAGTGAAAAATTAATGAGTTTTTACTTGTTTTTTACCACAGTACTTTGTTGGCAACTGGCTTTTATTTTTTCCGTTCTATTTTTATTGGGTTTTGGCGAGTATCAAAAACATCATTTATTTCAATTCTGTTTTCTGTATTGTTAATCCAATAAATGACTTTATAATTTTTATAGACTAAATATCTGAATTCTTGTTTTCTATTCTTAAGAAGTTCTTCAGCTTGTCCAATTTCTGGTTGCCTTTTAAGTTTTAAAGTCTCATTATAAATTCCGTTAACGATTTTTTTTGCTATTCGATTTCCGGCTTTTTCTCGATAATATTGATAAATTTTTTCTAGTTCTTTTTGAGAAAAATTAGTCCAAAATAATTTTAATTCCATTTATCGATACTGGCTTTTAATTCGCTGGATTCTATTAGTCGACCATTTAGTGAATCTTCCATAGATTTGTCAATTCGAGAATTAAATTCCTCCATAGACATTGGTTTAAACTCTCCATTATCTGAAATTTTGTTTTCTTTTCTAAGGATTTTTTCAAGTCGCGAAATTACATCTTCACTTTGAATCTTTAAAAACTCTTGAATAAGTTCTAGTTTTCTTGTTTGTAAATCCATTTTATTAGCTTTTTATCAAAGATACAAAAATATCAATTTAATACTCTATATTTCTTTAATTGACGAATTTCATAGCTTGTTGCCAACGTTTTTGTATATGGTTTGTTGCGTGATTGAGAACGTAATTTAGCAAATAAAAACCGAATAGAAAATCCGCGAGGGTTTTCGTAAGCAGGCAAGAACTAGCAATAAATTATATACGTCTTAAGTTAGCATTTTAATAAAAACACTAAATTTAAGACATATAATAAGAAAGCACAAAAGAGAGGAATAAGGTTAT
>NZ_WTLD01000005.1:189093-311418 GCF_011379025.1 Polaribacter sp. 11A2H | reverse complement strand
CTTTTTTGAGTGTTTTTATTGAACAAATCTTAGCTGAAACTATGCACTATCTTATAAGAACCTAATAGACGTTTGCATATTATTTCTATACGAGAAGGGTATTTTTTATAGAGGGAAGATTTTTGGTAGAGTGATATATTACCATTTGAGAGACCCTTCAGGTTTTAAAAACCTAAAGGGTCTTTTTAAGTCATAATTACATTGAATGTAGTTAACATTTCATAATGCGAAAGCTGTTGATTTTGACAAGGATTATCTTTTATTTGGGTAAACTGATTCTTAAAAAATAAAAGAAGTCTAATAAGTCATTGCGAGGCACGAAGCAATCTGTGACTGATACTAAAGAGTACTTCGGTTTACTCGTAATAGCATATAACGATACTTTTTAAAATTTATTTTCACTGTTCTTTCCCCATTGATGAATACTGAATCAAGTTCAGCACAGGCTTCACCAAAATCTAGACTTCTGATAATTTTATTGAATTCTACAAGATATTACACTATCGTGTCCAGACCGCAAAAGCTCTTTGGACACTTGCCGTTCCATACCTTTTGAATTGCTACTAAAATTATAATAGGTCGGGATAAGATTTCGAAATAATTTTTATTTTATTTATTGGTTTTATTGTCATTGCGAGGCACGAAGCAATCTGTGACAGAGGCTAAAGAGTACTTCGGTTTACTCGTAATAGCATATAACTATACTTTTTAAAATTTTCTATTCACTGCTCTTTTCCATTGATGAATACTGAATCAAGTTCAGCACAGGCTTCACCAAAATCTAGACTTCTGATAATTTTATTGAATTCTACAAGATATTACACTATCGTGTCCTGACTGCAAAAGTTCTTTGGACACTTGCCGCTCCATATCTTTTGAATTGCTACTAAAATTAGAATATGTCGGGATAAGATTTCGAAATAATTTTTATTTTATTTATTGGTTTTATTGTCATTGCGAGGCACGAAGCAATCTGTGACTGATACTAAAGCTTGCCGTTCCATACCTTTTGAATTGCTACTAAAATTATAATATGTCGGGATAAGTTTTCGTAATAATTTATATTTTATTTATTGGTTTTATCCTCATTGAGAAGTATAGAGAAGAAACCTCTATTTATAAAGACCATAAATTTAATATTAGATTTTTGTTACTCTATTCAATTAAATATATTGATATTTCCTCCTGCAAGGTTTCAAAAACCTTGTAGGTGTCAGTTTAAAGAATGACGTCTCTTTAAACAAACTATCTTAAAAAAAAAGAATTAAAATGAATTAATCAAAATTCCATCCAAATATCCCTTCCCAATATCAAATATTTTTTCTGAATCTTTATTATCTAATCCAGAATACTCAGACAACGGAAAACTAACGGTCATTTTTGTAGCTGCAAACTTAAAACCTTCTGCAGCATGTGCTTTTAAATACGTAGCATGTGCAATCACTTTAAAGGTTGAGTTTAATTGTTGAGGCGTTTTTTTGGCAGGTTTACCAACATAACTTCCTATAATTGGTAAACCTGATTTAAGAAAAGGCTTAATTGGGAAATTATCTAAAATTCCACCATCGGAATACAGTGTTTTATTGATTATAATTGGCGTAAAAATACCAGGAATAGCACAAGAAGCCAACACCGGTTTTAATAATTGACCTTTACTAAAATAACGAGACTTGCCACTTTGCATGTTAGAGGCAGTAATATAAATAGGAATTTCTAAGTCGCTAAATTTATTTTTAATTTTATTTTCTATAATCGATTTAAATAAAAAAGTATCAAAAAGCCCTGCTTTTGTAATGCTGAAAAATGAAAATTTAAAAAGACTTGTTTTTTTAAAGATCTCTAAAATTTCTTGTGTAGAAATACCAGAAGCATATAACGAAGCAACCAAAGCTCCTCCACTACTTCCAGAAATAGCATTTATTTGTAAACCAAGTTCTTCTATCTTTTCTATCAAAGCCAAATGTGCGGCACATTTAATGCCTCCTCCAGATAATACCAAGTTTATAGGAATGTTTACATTTAATTTAGAAAGTTGTTCACTGTAATTTTTAAGCAATTGATTCTTTTTTTAGTCTAGAAAATACACGTAAATATACTTCTTAAATAACTTAGAAGCTATTTATTACTAAGGCAATCGTTTTTAGAGGTAATCAACTATAAAATATCTTAAAATTAGAAAAAAATTTCTATACACTTTTATCAAAAATTTGGTTGAGATAAGTAGAAACCTTGATTAGTAACCCAATAATTCTTAACTGCGCTCGAACAGACACTGAGATATTCAATAATTATTTTAATTAATTAATTTCTAATCAATTAAGAATTCAATTCTTTCATAATTTCTGCAAATAACTCATAAGAACGAACTCTATCTTTTATCGAATAAATATTAGTTACTGCAATTAATTCATCCGCTTGCGTTTTTTCTAAAAAGTCTTCTACTTGTGCTTTTACAGTTGCTTTACTTCCTATAAAAGAATATTTTAGCATTTGATGTACTTGCGGGTTTTGTAAAATCTCTTTATAATAATCTGTCATGGCAGTTGGAGGTTGTACAAAATCTCTTTTTCCGGTAAATAAACCTACAATCATTCTAATTAAAGACGTAGATAAATTGGCAGCTTCTTCATCGGTTTCTGCAATAATTATGTTTACACCCGCAATGATATACGGTTTTTCTAAAACATCCGAAGGTTGAAATTCTTCTCTATAAATGGCCAAAGCATTCCATAAATGTGTTGTTGCAAAATGACTTGCAAATGCATACGGTAATCCTTTTTTGGCTGCCAAATGTGCACTGTCTGTGCTAGATCCTAAAATATAAAGTGGCACCTCAACGCCTTCTGCAACCGTAGCTCTTACATTTGCATGTTCGTTTTCTTTAGAAAAATAAGTCTGAATTTTTTCTATTTCTCTAGGGAAATGTTGCGCTGCTTCCATAAAATCCGATCGAATGGCTTCTGCCGTTTTTCTATCGGTTCCCGGAGCTCTCCCCAAACCTAAATCTATTCTATTTGGGTATAAAGAGCCTAACGTACCAAACTGTTCTGCTACAATTAATGGCGAATGATTGGGCAACATAATTCCGCCAGAACCAACACGAATGGTTTTAGTTCCTTGTGCAGCATACCCAATTAAAACTGAGGTGGCAATACTACCAATATTTGTAGAATTATGATGTTCTGCCAACCAATAACGAGTATACCCAAAGGTTTCGGCATTTTGTGCTAATTCTAATACATTATTAAAGGTATCTTTTAAAGTATTCCCTTCGGAAACTAAAGCAAGATCTAAGATGGAATATGCTGTTTGTAGAGTTTTCATAAGTACGAATAATCAATAATTATATTTCGAATATAAAGTCGTTTTTAAGCTTACAAAATTACAGAAAGTAGTCCCTTTTTAAGATAATGTTTTGTTAATATAAATAACGAAATGCTAAATTTGTACATAGTTCTAAAAACAAGCATTTTAAAATGAATACCACCATACAATCCATACCCGTTTTAGATTTAGAGGGAATTGCTGTAGATTTAATGACAGCGTATAAAAACCAGATTTTACTACTGATAATTTATAACAATGATTGTTTAGGATGCACAGGTCGTGCGATTCCTTTGGCATATGAATTTCAGCAGAAATATCCAACAATTCAAGTTGCAGGTATTCATGCAGATTTTTCTAATAGAGAAGGAACTAAAGCCAATATTAAAAGTATTTTTACAAGTGGTGAGAATCCGTTTCCGATTTATATTGATAAAAACCACAAAGTGTACGATCAGTTTAAAGCTGAAGGAACGCCACAGTGGTTGCTTATTTCTGAAAAAGGAGAATTGTTTCGCTCTATCTTCGGATCTCAAGAAAACGCAGCAAATAGATTATTTTATGCTTTAGAAAGTTTGGTTAATGGATAAAAAAAGAGGTTGTCTAAAAAGAGTTTTCTTTGTCAATCTGAATTTATTTCAGATTCTTACAAGAACTGAATTTCATCGGATTTAGATGCTGAAACAAGTTCAGCATGACAAGGCTTAACACTCTTTAGACAACCACCAATATTAAAATAATACTTAAATTATTTAATGTTTAATTGCTTTTACAGCATGTTCTGCCCATTCTGGATATACAGTTGGGTCGATATCAAAAATAATGGTTCCCCAAACGATGGTCATGATTACAATAATGATGGTTGCAAAAATATCGATGATAATTCCTGTTTTTATCATTTGAGATATTTTTAGTTTACCAGTACCAAATACAATTGCATTAGGCGGTGTTGCAATAGGTAGCATAAAAGCCATTGAGGCTGCTAACGTAACCGGAATCATTATTAACAAAGGATTTACTTTAATTTCTGTGGCTAATCCAGAAATAATAGGCAACATCATTTCTGTAGTTGCGGTGTTAGATGTAAATTCTGTAAGTGTAGACATCATGGTTGTTAAAGTAGCTACCAATGCTACTGGAGACATATCTTTTGTTCCGCTTAAAAGTCCGCCAACATAATTAGACAATCCAGAATCTATAAATCCTTTTGCCAATGCAAAACCACCTCCAAATAGAAATACAATATGCCAAGGTAATTTTATCATAATCTTCCATCCTACTAAGGCTTGTTTCTTTTTTGTAGAGGGTACAATAAATAGTAACATGGCAATAAAAATAGCCACAGTACCATCATTTAAATATTTAGGATTTTCAAAAAGAGAACTCCAACCAGGAATGATTGTAAAACCTAAATTAAGGTTAGATCTAAACACCCATAATAAAGCTAACGAAACAAATAAAACAAATACTCTTTTTTGTTCTGCACTTACTTTACCGAGTGCTTTATATTTATCTGTAAAAAAAGAGGCATCTAGTTTTTCAATTTTTCCTTTTGGTCTATAGGTATAGTATAACAGAAATAACGAAAAAACAAAAATCATCACTGTAATTGGAAAAGCAAACGTAATCCATTGTCCGAATGAAATTTCTGGCGCTCCAGGATAGATAATTTGGAAAATTCTTAAAAAGGATAAATTAGGAGGTGTCCCTACCAATGTTGCTATACCACCAATAGAACACGCATGTGCAATAGACAATAACAAACCTGCAGCAAATGAACTTATTTTTCCTTCTCCATATACTTCTTCTAACGCAGCAGTTACAGAAAAAGCGATAGGAAGCATCATCATTGCGGTGGCCGTATTAGACATCCACATAGATAAAAACGCAGAAGCCAACATAAACCCTAGCATAATTCTAAACGGACTACCACCAACAATAGAAAGTATTTTTAAAGCAATTCGTTTATGAAGCTCCCATTTTTCCATAGCCAAAGCCATAATAAAACCTCCAATAAACAAAAAGATTACATAATTAATATAGGCGTTAGAGATTGCTTTACCGTCTAAAACCCCAAGCATCGGGAATAAAATAATGGGCAACAAAGAAGTAATACCAATGGGTAATGCTTCTGTAACCCACCAAAAAGCCATTAGCACAGCAATTGCAGCTGTATAGGTAACTTCTGGTTTTCCGGGTTGTAGATCTACAAAAAAAACCATACCGAAAAACACAAGTAGCCCGATAATTATTAGTTTCATATTAATTTCTGTATTCGCTTCGAAAGATGACATAGTTAATTGTTTTAAATGGTTAGTTTATTTCTATTTGGTACTGCAATACCAACATTCCTTTTCGTTCGTCTACCTTAAGTTGATTATTTATATTTTGATAAACAGGTCTATTTTGATAACCTAAACTTAATTTGTTGCTGTGTCCATTAAAGAAACAGTTAATCCCTAGATCATACACAACCATTACATCCTCTAAAGCATCAAAATCTGAATATTGAACGGCAATGTTAGGTTGTAATTGGAAACTCTTTTTACCCTTTGCTAATAAATAGCCCAATTGGAAAAAAGTGGTGTTTCCAGTTCCTATCATCGGGAAATCATTACCGCTACCATTAAAAGAAGTTCCACCAGAAGTAATATCATTAGCGCCAACGTTTCTTACATAATTAGGTCCAAAATCATTATGATTGTATCCTAAATAGGTGGTAATTGCAGTTCCTTTTTCTATATCAAGCGGAGCGTCATAAAATACATCTACTGCCCAATTTTTAAAATCGTAATATTTTTCTATTCCATTTATTAGTTGTGATGTCATTTTAGGTTGGTTCATAAAACCAGCACCTAAGTTTAAAATATTCTTTGTACCAATGTATGTTCCTGCGCCTCCACTATAAGGCGATTTGTTACTTTCATTGTCTAGAAATTCATATTTCACATAACCAGATATTCTTTTTCGTGGTTTATTGGTTGCAAAATCTACCTTTCCTTCTGTTGGTGTAACTCCATATTGAATTGGGTCTTTTAAAGATAAAACATAATCGAACTTATGTATTTGTCCTTTTGCCCAAATACCCAATCCACGTGCAATATCATCATTCTTATTCACCGTTAGCAAAGAATATAAAGGAGCATCTACAGCCATTAAAGATTTACTGCTTCTTACATTCCATCTGTTTAATCCTTCCCATCCAGATTCTCCAAAACCCAATGCAAGTTCTTTGGTAAATTCATATTCCGCATATAAATCTAACACTTCAAACTGAAAATCTTTTTCTGTTTTGCTATTCATATTATTACCACCAAATAAGGAGTACACATATAATTTAGGTGTTAATTGTGCCGAAATGCCCATTCTTAATCTTCTAATAGAAATGTCGAATACATTATTTGCTGCTTCATTGTTTATGGTAGTTCCTGGGTTGCTATCAAAATACCTAGCCCATAATTGCATCCTTACAGAAGCTTTTATGTAGGTTTTACCTGTTTCATCTAAATTTAGTTTTAGCTTATTGCTCTGTGCGTAACTAGCAGTATATAAGAATATTAAAGTAAAAATAAGTTTGGTTGTTTTCATAGTTAATTGGTTTAGTTTATAATCTTTTAAATTTTAAGAATACGAATCATAAGGTATTTTATTCGCTAAACTAGCATAACTATAAAAGAAACTTACTGATATATATCACGTTAAGTTTCTTTTGAAAAAATTATTTTAAAGCTATTTAAAATTTATACAGCTAATTAAAGAGAGGTAAAAAGGTAAATAACACCATTTTATTAAATAATTTCTCATTTAGAATTAAAAGGGAATTAAATATTAAATAAAACTATTTTATGCTTCTCTATGATTAAAAACATATAAATATTGCCCCGTAGCCATTCTTCTAGAAGCATCTTTGGCTCTTTGCGCTAAATCACCAACATATAAAGAATCTATGGTTGTAAACCAGATTTCTAACCACTTTTCAAAATGAAGCTGACTCATGGTATGTTTCAAGTTTTTATCTACTTTTAAATGTGCTTTACTTGGGCTTCCTTTAAAACAAACATCTCCCAATAAAGCAGTAACCCAAAAATCTGTCAGTTTTTCTAAATGAGCAGGCCATTGATCCGCCGCTAGGTGGCTATTAAAAATAGGCCCTAATAATTCATTTTTTCTAACTGCATTGTAAAAACTAACAACCAATAGGTTAATATCTTTTCTGTTTTCTATTTCTTTCATTTTATATAAAATTAAAAATCCGCACAAACCAATATTAGGTGTGTGCGGATTATTTATCAACTTAAACTTAATTTTTCTTTTTGATACAATAAATGGTTTCTTGTATGGTAAACCAACAGAAGTAAAAAATACCTACAGAGAAAATAACATCACCAATAACACGCATCCATTTTAAGGTTTGTACTGTTGGAGAATAGAGTAATTCTGCATCTCTTGCAAAAGAATATCCTTTTGTTATTGACGTATAGGCTTGTATAATTCCTACAGGCAACATACTTAAAAATACCATGGCTACTAACCCAATATTTAAAAACCAAAAGGCTCTTTTTAGTTTTTTAGAACTCCAATCTCTGTCTGAATAAAAACGCAAACAGATAATAATAAATCCCATTCCTAATAATCCATACACCCCAAACAACGCTGTATGTGCATGCACTGCGGTAGTATTTAAACCTTGAATATAATATAGGGCAATTGGAGGGTTAATTAAAAAACCAAATACACCTGCTCCTACCATGTTCCAAAATGCCACGGCAATAAAGAAAAATATTGGCCATTTGTATTTTTGCATCCATAGATTCGACTTTAAAAGGTTCCAATTTTCACGAATCTCAAAGCCCATTAAAGTTAGCGGCACCACTTCTAAAGCACTAAATGTTGCTCCCAAAGCAATTGCTTGCACAGGAGTTCCCGAATAATATAAATGGTGTAAAGTTCCAATAATTCCTCCTGCTAAAAATATGGTTGCTGATGCTATAGAAGCTTTTCCTGCTGTTTTTGCTGATAAAATTTTCATTCTTAAGAAAATAAAAGCAATAATTACGGTTGCAAAAACTTCGAAGAAACCTTCTACCCAAAGGTGTACCAACCACCATCTCCAATAATTAATTACTGGTAAACTACTGTTTTCTCCATACATTAAACCAGAGAAGAAAAACATACCAATTGCTATTACAGAAATTAATAAAATGATTAATAAATGTTTAGAATCATCATTTTTTCTAATTGCAAACACAACGTGTCTACCTACCATAAGTACCCATAATATCAAACCAATACCTAAGTATATTTGCCAGAATCTACCTAAATCCATATACTCATATCCTTGATGCCCAAAGAAAAAGTTAGTTGTTAAATCTAAAAATTGATGTACACCTAACCATTCGCCCATCATAGAACCTAATACGATAAGTAATAGTGAAACGAATAGAAAATTAATTCCGAATACTTGAAACTTCATTTCTTTACCACTAATCATTGGTGCTAAAAATAATCCTGTTGCTAACCAAGTTGCAGCAATCCAAAAGACAGCCAATTGAGTATGCCAAGTTCTAGTTATAGAATATGGTAAAAAACTAGATAAATCGAAACCAAAGAAAGATTGTCCTTCTACCGTATAATGTACTGTTAAGGCACCTAAAATAACTTGCAATGCAATTAATAATGAAATAACAATGAAGTACTTTAATACAGATCTTTGAGATCTTGTTAATACCAAGGTATCTAAAGGATCTTTTTTAGGATGCATTATTGCCTCTCCTTTTTCGTGATTACGAATGTAATAATAGCTTAACCCTCCAATAAATAATAATAACAATACAATAGAAAACCCAGACCATATTTGAGCATCTGGTGTAATGGTATTATCTATTAAAGGTTCATGTGGCCAGTTAGAAGTATAGGTATAGTCTTTTTCTGGTCTGTTGGTACTTGCTGCCCAAGAAGTCCAGAATAAAAAAGCATTTAATTGTGCTAATTTTGTGGTGTCTACTAAAGCTCCTTTTGGTATTGCATATTTTTCATAACCATTAGAAAAGATGTCTGTATAATGTTTATAATTCTCTAAAATAGCGGTGTACCGATCTTTAGATATGGTAATGCTACCTGTTTTTGCATTGTATGTATTTGTTTTTACATGTTTAATTAATCGCGCTTTTAAAGCTGCTTTATTTTCTACGTCTAAATTTTCGTAGGTGGAGTTAAAATCTTTTTTTGCCCAAGCATTTAACATAAAAACGGCCTCTTTATGTATCCAATCTGCAGACCAATCTGGTGCCACATAACTACCATGGCCCCAAATAGAACCTACTTCCATTCCGCCAATAGATTCCCAAACATTCTGACCAATTTGTATGTCTGCTTTGGTTAAAAAGGTTTCTCCTGTTTCTTGTATAATAACGGTTTCTGGTATTGGTGGTTGTGTTTGATAAACTTCTGTACCCACCCAAATAAGTACTATAAAGGATAGTGTTACCACACTAGTAAATGCAATCCAAACTTTTTTCATGTTGTTGTTCTTTATATAAATTATACTACGTCTTTTACTCTTTGTTCGCTGTCTGAAACTGAAATTGTAAGTCTTATAATACAATCTTCAGTACAATATAAATCGTGAGGAACATTTGCGTCTAACGCAATTAAATCTCCTTTTTTTAATGGTTGCTTTTCTCCTTCTACTCCAAAATCTATCGTTCCTTCAAATAATTCTATAACAATAGGAAACGGCGCTTTGTGCTCTTTCATTTGTTGTCCTTTTTTCATAAGGATTCTTATTTCTTTTGTGGTTGCTGTTTTAATTAATACAGTTACTGCTGGTTTGTCTTTTCCGTAGATTAAATTTTCTGTGATCGATGCTATTTTCATTATATTAAGTTTGATTAAAGTATTAAAAGATATTTATATCTCTTGTTTGATTAAATTTTTAGCGTTTTAATAATAGTCCTTCTAAAGTCATATCATCAATTATAGATTTTATAGAAGTATTTTCTAACATATTCTTTAAGTTATCACGGATATCTACAAATTTAAAATGCAACGGACAAGGAGATTCTGCATCACATTGTTTTAATCCTAAACCGCAACCTTTATAGATATTATCTCCATCTAAAATACTTACAACTTCACTTAGTTTGGTTTCCATCTGTTTTTCTTCAATAGTAAAACCACCATAAGGTCCTTTTACAGATGTAATAATTGCATTTCTTTTAAGTTGTTGTAAAATTTTTGCTGTAAATGCTTGTGGTGAGTTTATTTCTTCTGATATTTTACTCATACTAACCTTATTACCGTTGGCACTTTCTTGTGCTATAAATAGCACAGCTCTTAGTCCGTATTCACAAGTTTTAGAAAACATAATGTTACTTATTTTAATAGCACAAATATAGCTATTATTTTATAAAGGACAAATATATCCCTTATAAATTCTGCTTGTAAATATTCTTTACTCTTTTATTCTAAAAAAAAAAGTTTAAACATAAAAAAAACCTTGTATTGATATAATAGAAACAATACAAGATTTACAACAAAAATGAGGGACAGCTAGTCAATAGGAATTGAAAGTAACGGAATATTTTGACCAGAAGCCATAACTCTGGTTTTACTTTTGTGCACAATAGATTCCCAAAAACCATATTTTTTAGGCATCATGACTAAGAGTTCTGAATGTGATTTTTTAATCTCATTTTCAATTGATTCAATCACCGAATTAGATTTTACATTTTTATAAAAATGAGTAACATCTTCTAATTCCTTATTTAGATTGCTAGTTATTTCTGTTTTTAATTCTTCAATTTTTTGATCAACATAAAAAACAGTAACCGTGGCTTTTAAGTTTAATGCTACCTGACGTAGTTTTGCTAAGGTTTTTAAAGGGATGTCTTGTAATAAATCGCACGCAAAAAGTATTTGTTTTATTTCTTTAAATTTTGCTTCTATAGGAATTGCCAATACCGGAAATTCTTTCATACTTATAACACTCGTTGTAGGATTGCCCAATAAATTTTGTTCCATAGATTTTGGAGACATACCAATCACTAAAAAACGACCATTATACGCTTTCATTAAATGATCTACTTCTTCACCCAAATCACTATAACTACTCTTATAAGAAACTTTAATTTGAAACTCTTTACTTAATTGCGCTGCTATCTTCTTTAATTTATCTTTATTTTTTTGAAAAAAAACATCTAAAGACACGGCAGATAACCTACTATTTGCAGCATGTACAGGCAATCTAAATGCATGAAATAATACAAGTTCTGTCTGAAATTGTTTTGTTAATGCTGCTGCGTATAATACAGCATTTTCAGATAATTTAGAAAAATTGGTAGCTACTATAATACTCATAACTTAGATGGTTTGTTTATACTCAAAGATAAAAAACAATCCGCATTATATGGTGGTCAAAAAAAGGGATGTATTGGTCAATAACAAGTTTTTATATAAGTTTAACAAAAAATATAAATTATATTATTTTATGTTTTTTCTAAAGTAAGAAGGCGATACACCTGTATTTTTCTTAAAGTATTTGCCAAAAAAAGAAAGGTTACTAAATTTTAATTCATTGGCAACTTGAGAAATACTCAATAACGGGTTGCTCAACAACAATTTAGCTTCCATAATTACGGTATCATCAATTAATTGACCAGCTGTTTTATCTGAAACTTCCTTTAAAACCTTAGATAAATGAGCAGAAGTTAAATGCATACGATCTGCATAAAATTTAACAGAGCGTTCGTTTTTAAAATGATCGTTTAAGATGGCTAAAAACTGAAGTGTTAATTGTTGTTGTCTATTTAAATGTGCTTCTAAATTTGGATGTTCTCTTTTAAAAATAGCTCCGTAATGATATAATAATAACCCAAAAGAATGCATTATTATTTCATTTCTAAAAGGTAAAAGAAGCTCATCGGCATTATTATTTTTTGCTAATAATTTAGACAACACTATAGAGGTTTCCTTTTCTTGTTCTAATAATTTTAACTTCGGAAAATTGTTGGCTGTTATAAAATCTATGGCATCGAACTCAGATTTCTTTAATAGTATTTTAAAAATAAAATCTACCGTAAAACTAACGCTAATAATTTCTAGATTATCACTGACTTCTATAATTTGAGAAACCGTTTGAGGTTTCACTACAATCATCTCACTAGTTTTTAAAGTATATGTAATTAGGTTTAACTGTAACTTTATGGCTCCTTTAGTAATCAATAAAAAAGTATAATTCCCTGCTCTAAAAGGTGCTGAAAAAGGAGTTTTATCAAAATTATTTTTAGACAAATGCACATGTAAATCTGTGTACAGTTGTGGTTTGTCTCCAATAATTTCGACAACGTCGTTCATCGTATAATTTTTAATAAAGGGTGTCTGCAAGGAGTTTTTATTGTTAATTGGTTATTCAAAGATACCAATTTATGTAATTAACTTGCACTAAATACCTTTTGTATTGGCTTATCTATTCCATATTTTCTTGTAGTTATATGAGGTATCATTTATATTTATAAGTGTATAAATATAAATCTTTGTTAAAAAAAAGAATGAACGTTCATTTTTATGTATCTTTGTCGTCTAATATTTAGAGAATGAAAATTATTTGGAACGTATTACGTATTTTATTTGCCATATTTATGATTTATGGAGGAATACAACATTTTGTTAAGCCAGAATTTTACACCGTATTTGTTCCTGATTTTTTAACATATAAAGACATTATTATTTATGCTTCTGGTGTGGTAGAAATCTTATTAGGTATTTTATTATTAATACCAAAATACAAATATATTGGTGCAACCGGAATCTTAATTTTAATGATATTGTTTTTACCAATTCATATTTGGGATGTGTTTTCAGAAACACCAGCTATTGGAAGTCACAAAGCAGCGTTAATTAGATTACCTATACAATTTGTGTTCATTGCTTTGGCATATAAATTTCAAAAAAACAGCAAATAATGGCAAAGCTTCAAAAAAGTATAGACAAACGTAATGCACTTGTAAAGGCAACAATAGAACTCGTTAATAATAGCGGTTTTCATGCGACACCTATGAGTAAAATTGCAAAAATGGCAAATGTATCTCCTGCTACTATCTACTTGTATTTTGAAAACAAGCAAGATTTAGTGAACAAAACATATATAGAAGTAAAAGCAAAATATACAAGCTATGCTTTTGAAACGTATGATGTTAATATGTCTGTAGAAGATGGTTTTAAATTGATATGGAACCGCATTGCTAACTTTAAATTAAAAGAATGTGAAAATGCGATGTTTTTAGCACAATGTGATAACACACCAATGATAGATGAACCAAGTAGACAAGAGGGAATTAAGCATTTACAACCCCTACTCGACTTGTGGACACGTGGTAAAAAGGAAGGTATTATTAAACCGATGTCAGATTATATTTTATATGCGTATGCTATAAATCCGTTATCCTTTTTAATGATGTCGGAAAAAAGAGGTTCTTTTAAGTTAAATGAAACTCATTTAGAAGAAGCGTATCAATCTGCTTGGAGCAGTATAAAACTTTGTAAATAAGATGAAGAAAACTGCAATTATATTAGGCGCAACCGGTTTAACGGGTAACCATATTCTTCATCAATTAATTGAAGATAAAAACTACGAGACTATAAAATTATTTTCTCGTTCTAAAATTGATGGTTTACCAAAAAAGGTAACACAATTTATAGGTGATATTTTAGATTTAGCAAAATTTAAAGCAGATTTTACAGCAGACGAAGTGTATTGTTGCATTGGTACAACTGCAAAAAAAACACCAGATAAATCATTGTACAAAAAGATAGATTATGGTATTCCTGTTACTGCAGCAAAACTATCAAAAGAAAATAACATTGCTACCTTTTTAGTAGTTTCCGCCATGGGCGCAAATACAAAAAGTACTGTTTTTTATAATAAAACAAAGGGAGAAATGGAGCGAGATGTTTTAAAACAAAACATTAAAAACACTTTTATTTTAAGACCTTCCTTAATTGGAGGAGAAAGAAAAGAAAGTAGACTTTTAGAAAAAATAGGTTTGGTGGTTATTAAAGTAATTCAACCCTTATTTATAGGAAAATTAAAAGAATATAAAATAATAGATGCTAAACACATTGCACAAGCAATGATAAACCTAGCAAATACTAAAAATAATGCCGAAGTAATAATTACTTCAAACGATATAAAAAAACTTTCAAAAAAATAAACAAAGAAAAAAATATGGAATTATTAGATAAATTAAATTGGAGATATGCTGCAAAGGCCATGAATGGTAAAGTGGTTGCAGAAGATAAAATAGAACGCATTTTAGAAGCAGCTCGTTTAGCAGCAACTTCTAGTGGGTTACAACCTTTTGAAATCTATGTAATTAAAAACCAAGAGGTAAAAGAAAAAATTAAACCAGTTGCTTGGAATCAATCTGTAATTACAGACTGTTCTCACTTATTGGTATTTGCAGCTTGGGATACGTATACACCAGAGCGCATCAACTATATGTTCGATTTAACAAACGAAATTCGTGGTTTTAAAAACGAAGGTTGGGAAGATTACCGTCAAATGTTATTAGGTATGTATCCACAAAGAGATGCTGAAGAAAACTTTAACCATGCAGCAAAACAAGCTTATATTGCTTTTAGTCATGCTATAATTGCTGCTGCTTACGAAGGTGTAGATGCAACTCCTTTAGAAGGTTTTGATCCTGTAGCGGTTGATGAAATTTTAGGCCTAAGAGAAAAAGGTTTACGTAGTGCTGTTTTATTACCATTAGGTTATAGAAAAGAAGATGAAGATTGGTTGGTAAACTTGGTAAAAGTTAGAAAACCTATGAAAGATTTAGTAACTGTAATTGAATAAAAAAAATGAAAAAAATTTTATTAAACAATAGACCACAAGGAAAACCAACAACTTCTAACTTTGAATTTGTTTCGGAAGACATTGAATTAGTAATAAAAGATGGAGAAATTCTTTTAGAAGCTGCTTATGTTTCTGTAGATCCATATTTAAGAGGAAGAATGAGCGATGCAAAATCTTACATTCCTTCTTTTGAATTAAACAAACCAGTACACTCTGGAGTAATTGCTAAAGTAATTGCTTCTAAGAACGAAAACTTTAAAGAAGGTGATTATGTTTCTGGGATGCTAAATTGGCAAACACAACAAGTTTCTAATGGAGACGGTCTTTTAAAAGTAGATGGTTCTAAAGCTCCGTTAAGTACATACTTAGGTATTTTAGGGATGACTGGTTTAACTGCTTATTTAGGATTAAACGAAATTGGAAAACCTAAAGCAGGAGAAACTATTGTAGTTTCTGGTGCTGCAGGTGCAGTTGGTTCTGTTGTTGGGCAAATTGCTAAGATTCTTGGTTTAAATGTAATTGGTATTGCAGGTACTGATGACAAAATAGCAATGCTTAAAACCAAGTTTGGTTTCGATGCAGGTATTAATTACAACACAAGTAAAGATATTAATGCAGATATTAAAGCATTGGCACCAAATGGTGTAGATATTTATTTTGATAATGTAGGTGGACCAATATCTGATGCAGTTTTATTTAACATTAACCGTTTTGCTAGAATGATTATTTGTGGTGCAATTTCTGTTTACAACAATACAGAGTTACCAAAAAGTGCTAGTGTACAGCCCTTTTTAATAAAAAATAGTGCCCTAATGCAAGGTTTTATTGTGTCTAATTATGCAGATAAATTTCCAAAAGCAATGAAACATTTATCAGGCTGGTTAGCAGAAGGAAAACTAACGTACACAGAAACCATCGTAGAAGGTTTCGATAATATACCAAATGCTTTTATCGACTTATTTGAAGGTAAAAACAAAGGAAAAATGATCGTTAAAATTTAAAAAGAAAAAAAATGAACAATTTTGAATTAAAAAACCCAACCAAAATTATTTTTGGAAAGGACACAATTAAACAATTAGAAAGTGAAATTCCTAAAGACGCTAAAGTATTATTACTATATGGTGGAGGAAGTATCAAAAAAAATGGAATTTACGAACAAGTAAAAAAAGCGTTAACAAAAGTTGATGTTGTAGAGTTTGGAGGAATCCCTGCAAACCCAGAATACGCAACTTTAATGGAAGCTTTACAAGTAATTAAAGAAGAAAACATTACCTATTTATTAGCTGTTGGTGGTGGTTCTGTAATAGATGGAACTAAATTCTTATCTGCTGCAGCATTATTTGAAGGAGATACCCCTTGGGATATTTTAACCAATAATATTAGAACAGAAATAGGAATGCCTTTTGCAACTGTTTTAACATTACCAGCTACAGGTTCTGAAATGAATTCTGGAGCCGTAATTACCAGAGCAGAAACTAAAGAAAAATTAGCAATGGGTGGTCCTGGTTTATTCCCTGTGTTTTCTATATTAGACCCTCAAGTAATTAGCTCTATTCCACAACGCCAATTGGCAAACGGATTAATGGATTCTTTTACACACGTTTTAGAGCAATATATGACCTACCCAGTTGGAGCATTATTGCAAGATCGTTTTGCAGAAAGTATTTTACAAACCATTATAGAGATTGCGCCAAAAGTATTAAAAGACCCTACAAATTATGAAGCCGCTGCTAATTTTATGTGGAGCTGTACGATGGCTTTAAACGGATTAATTCAAAAAGGAGTTCCTGGAGATTGGGCTGTTCATGCAATGGGACATGAGTTAACGGCTTTGTTTGGTATAGACCATGCACGTACTTTAGCAATTATTACTCCAAGTCATTACAAGTTTAATTTTGAAACTAAAAAAGAAAAATTAGCACAATTTGGAGAACGTGTTTGGAAAATAAAAGAAGGTAATAAAGAAGAGAGAGCGCATGCTGCAATTGATAAAACAGAAGCCTTTTTTCATAAATTAGGAATACAAACAAAATTATCTGATTATACAGATGATTATAAAGGTACTGCAGAGGAAATAGCAAAACGTTTTACAGATCGTGGTTGGTTAGGTTTAGGAGAACACCAAAACTTAACACCAGAAAAAGTAGAGAAAATAGTAAAAATGGCTTACTAATTAAATATATGAAGATCACAAAAATTATAGCTTTAACGCTTACAATTATTACAGCATCTAGTTGTAAAGAGACTAAAAAAGAAACAACCTCTGAAAAAGTTTCAGAGATAGAAACAACTATTAAAAAAGATAAAAAAATGAATATATTATTTGTATTAACATCTCACGATAAATTAGGAGATACAGGAAAAAAAACAGGATTTTGGGTAGAAGAATTTGCAAACCCATATTACACATTATTAGATAAAGGAGCAACAATTACTATTGCAACTCCAAAAGGTGGTGCTGCACCTATAGACCCAAGTAGTGATGCTCCAGATGCTGCTACAGAAGATACAGATCGTTATAATAATGATGCAGATGCAAAATCTAAAATTGCAAATACAAAAGTATTAGCAGATATGAATGCAGATGATTTTGATGCTGTTTTCTATCCAGGTGGTCACGGTCCTTTATGGGATTTAACAAACGATAAAGTATCTATTGCTTTAATTGAAAAGTTTAATAGTCAAGAAAAACCAATTGCTTTTGTTTGTCATGCACCAGCTGTGTTAAAAGATGTAAAAAATGCAGACGGAACTGCATTAGTTAAAGGTAAAAAAGTAACAGGTTTTTCTAATAAAGAAGAAGCAGCTGTTGGTTTAACAGAAATAGTACCATTATTATTAGAAGATATGCTAATAGAAAACGGTGCATTTTATTCTAATGGAGACAATTGGGCACCTTATTCTGTGCAAGATGGTAATTTAATTACAGGTCAAAACCCTGCATCTTCTCAGTTAGTTGCAGAAAAATTATTAGCTAGTTTAAAATAGTTAATTTTTAACTTTTAGTAAACAATATCAGTTTATTAATGCAAAAAGGCTCGCAAATTGCGAGCCTTTTTGCATTAATAATACATACAATTAGGCAAATTAAATCACTCCTTTATATATAAATTTAGTTTAATATACATTTTATACTAAAAAACGATAGTTTGGTTTATATACCTACAAATATTGTTATTATTTACTTTTTATCCAATACCTATAATTAGGTATATTTGTACTAATGAAAGAAATAACGAGTATTCATAATACGTATATAAAAAACTTGCTTAAACTACAAGAAAAAGCAAGAGAACGAAAAAAACAAGGTTTGTTTATCATTGAAGGTAAACGAGAAATTACACTAGCGATTTCTGCAAATTATGAATTTGATACCATTTTATTTTATCCAGATTTAATTTCAGAAAATGAAATTTTACATCTTTTTAATGCCAATGTAAACAGAATAGAAATCTCTAAAGATGTCTATCAGAAATTGGCTTATAGAGGCTCTACAGAAGGTATTATTGCTGTTACAAAAGCAAAAGACTTCTCTTTAGAAAACATCTTATTTGAAACTACAGATCCATTAATATTAGTTGCTGAAGGTGTTGAAAAACCAGGAAATATTGGTGCATTGTTAAGAACTGCAGATGCAGCAAATGTAGATGCTGTTTTTATTGCAAATCCTAAAAGCGATTTGTATAATGCAAACATTATTAGGTCTAGTGTTGGTTGTGTTTTTACCAATCAAATAGCCATAGGAACATCCGAAGAAATAATTACGTTTCTACAAGAAAAGAATATCAATATATATGCTGCTACCTTACAGAATTCTAATGAATATCATTTAGAAAAATATACAGAAAGTGCTGCAATAGTTGTAGGTACAGAAGCTACTGGTTTAACAGATGTTTGGAGAGAAGCTGCTACACAAAACGTAAACATACCTATGCAAGGGCAAATAGATTCTATGAATGTATCTGTTTCTGCTGCTATTATTTTGTTTGAAGCAAAAAGACAAAGAAATTTTAAAAAGTAAAAATGAAAGTATTAGGAATTGATATCGGTGGATCTGGAATAAAAGCAGCAATAGTAGATACAAAAAAAGGTAAATTACTTTCTAAAAGACACCGAATAGATACACCAAAACCAGCAACACCAGAAGCAGTTGCAAAGGTTGTAAATGAAATGGTAAATCATTTTAACTGGAAAAAAGCAATTGGTTGTAGTTTTCCTACCACAATTGTAAATGGTAAATGTATTCATACCGGAAATTTAAGTGAAAAATGGTTAAATGTTAAGGTTGATAAATTATTTAGAAAAGAATGTAAATTGCCTTTTTACGTTAGTAATGACGCCGATTTAGCAGGTTTGGCAGAAGTAAGTTTAGGTGCTGCTAAAAAAGAGAAAGGTGTTGTAATTATGGTTACCATAGGTACCGGAATTGGTTCTGGTCTGTTTTTTAATGGAAACCTAATTCCTAATTTAGAAATAGGTAAAATGTTACATACTAATGGTAAAATAATTGAATCTTACACCGCAGATTCCGTAAGAAAAAAAGAGAATTTAAAATTAAAAGACTGGGCTATCAGGTTCGATTCTTTATTAGAATATATAAGAATTGTATACACACCTAGTTTAATTGTTTTAGGTGGTGGAATTAGCAAAAGATATGACGGTTTTAAAGAATATTTAAAAACTGATGTAAAAGTAAAAGTTGCTGAATATAAAAACAATGCTGGTATTATTGGAGCAGCAATTTACGCGAGTAAAGAACATAAAAAATAAAATACGCTTTATTATTTTCTTTTTACAATACTACTTTCAATAAAAATTTAATGGATTATGAACTTTAGAAAAGCTACCATAAACGACGTTTCGGAAATTATTAAAATGATGGCTGAAGATGAACTTGGTAAAAAAAGAGAAAACTTTAAGAATCCTTTACCTAATTCTTATTTGGAAGCCTTTAAAAACATAGATGCAGATAAAAACCAAGAACTTATTGTTATAGAAAACAAGGATTTTCAAGTTATTGGAACTTTACAAATTACTTATATTCAGTATTTAAGTTATTGTGGCGGAATGAGAGCACAAATAGAAAATGTGTTTATTAGAAGTGATCAAAGAGGACTCGGAATAGGAAAAAGTGCTTTTGAATGGGCTATAAACCGAGCAAAAGAAAAGAATGTACATGTAGTACAATTAACTTCTGATAAAAAAAGACCTCGAGCAATTAAATTTTATGAAGACTTAGGCTTTAAAGCTACGCACGAAGGAATGAAATTACACTTTTAATAAAAACAACTCTAAGCATTTTGTTTAGCACCTTTTATATATTTTATGCAACCAACTACTTTATTCTATATCATTATTGCCATATTAATTATCAGTTTTCTGGTTGATAAATTCTTAGATATCTTAAATGAAAAACGTTTTGATGCAGGAATTCCAGCTAAATTAAAGGATGTTTATGACGAAGATGAATATAAAAAATCACAAGCTTATAAAAAGACCAGTGCTCAGTTTACTAACATCACATCATTGTTTTCTACACTTTTAACCTTAGTTTTCTTTTTTTTAGACGGATTTAAATATGTAGATGATTTTGCCAGAAGTTATACAGATAATCCAATTTTGGTTGCTTTACTTTTCTTCGGAGTTATTATGTTGGCATCAGAAATAATGACCACGCCTCTCTCCTATTATAGCACATTTGTAATTGAAGAAAAATTTGGTTTTAATAAATCGACAAAAAAAACATTTTGGTTAGATAAAATAAAAGGATTGGTAATGAGCGCCTTATTAGGTGGCGGAATTCTGGCTTTAATTATTTGGTTTTATCAACTTACAGGAGAGAATTTTTGGATGTATGCTTGGGCTTTTGTCGCTATTTTCTCTTTGTTTATGAATATGTTTTACGCTAAATTGATTGTTCCTTTATTCAACAAACAAAGTCCGTTAGAAGATGGAGAATTAAAAACTGCCATAGAAAAATATGCGAAAAGTGTTGGTTTTACCATCAATAATATTTTTGTGATAGATGGTTCTAAAAGATCCACCAAAGCAAATGCTTATTTTTCTGGTTTTGGATCACAAAAAAGAATTACGTTATATGATACTTTAATAAACGACTTAGAAACGGATGAAATTGTAGCTGTTTTAGCACATGAAGTAGGCCATTATAAAAGAAAACATATCGTTTTTAATTTAATAGCATCAATTTTATTAACAGGATTCACATTGTTTATTCTATCCTTATTTATCAATTCTGCGGTTTTATCGGAGGCATTAGGTGTTTCTATACCAAGTTTTCATATTGGTTTAATTGCATTCGGAATTTTATATTCGCCAATATCAGAAATTACAGGGTTATTTATGAATTATATGTCTCGTAAATTTGAATATCAGGCAGATAATTATGCAAAAGAAACTTTTGAAGGAAATGCCTTAATAACATCGCTTAAAAAATTATCTAAAAATAGTTTGAGTAATTTAACTCCGCACCCGGCGTATGTTTTTGCGCACTACTCTCATCCAACTTTGTTGGAAAGAATTAATAATTTAGAAAGTTAATTTTTTTCTATTACGGAATGCACTATTTTCATTAACATCATTTTATCTTTAGCATCTGCATTAACAGCAAGCATGGTTGTAAGTTCTATACAAGTGTATTGATCTTGCTTTATATAATATTTTTGTTTTGTAAATTCAATTCCTTTTTTAATTATCGTACCAGTTAACAATAAAACATTTTCACTATTTATCATCTGCTCCCCTTTAAACTCCATTCTTTCCGCAGCAGGATTATTATTTATTTTTGTCTTTTTAGTTTCATAAGAAATAGGTATAAACAAACCTACAATTAATGCTTGTGGTTTTTTAGATACATACATATTTGTAGTAACACTTGTAAAAACATCTTTATTTATATCTATTTCTACTTTCTTTTTTTGAAGTTCAAAAAGACGATTTGGCCCTGCTTTTTCTTGAGCATTCATAGTAATACTGATAAATAAAACGATAAAACTGATACAAATATTTTTCATTTTACAAAAATAAGAAATAAATACATTTAGAAAACGAAATACTTGTATGTTAAAATACTTATTGCTAAATTCACTTTGAGTTAACCCCCAATTTAAAATAACGCTTTTGGAATACACCGCAACCATAGAAGAAGAAAATAAGGAAATAGCAAAACGATATAAAGATTTGTTAAAGGGTACGTATGAGATTATGTCTAAAGAAGACAAAGAACTTATACGAAAAGCCTTTGACATTGCTGTAGATGCACATTCTGAGCAACGTAGAAAAACAGGAGAACCTTATATTTATCATCCTATTGCGGTTGCTAAAATTGTTGCTTATGAAATTGGTTTAGATGCCATTTCTATAGCTTCTGCCTTGCTGCATGATGTTGTTGAAGATACGGAATACACCTTAGAGGATATGGAAAACCTTTTTGGTGAAACCATTGCTAAAATTGTAAACGGATTAACCAAAATATCTCGCTTAAACAAAGAGCAAGATGCTTCTATACAAGCAGAAAATTTTAGAAAAATGCTTTTAACATTAAATGATGATGTTAGAGTTATTTTAATAAAAATTGCAGATAGATTACATAACATGCAAACTATGGATGCAATGCCTGCTCATAAACAGGTTAAAATTGCATCTGAAACTTTATATATTTATGCGCCTTTAGCCCATAGATTAGGTTTGTATAATATAAAAACAGAGCTAGAAGATCTTGGTTTAAAATATACAGAACCAGAGGCTTATTTTGGTATTTTAGGTAAAATAAAAGAAAGTAAAGAAGATCAAAAAGTCTATTTACAACGATTTGAAGAGACTTTAAAAGCTGGCTTAGATAAAGAAAACTTCGATTATGAAATAAAAGGGCGTTTTAAGTCTATTTATTCTATTCGTAGAAAAATGATCAATCAAAATGTAACTTTTGATGAGGTTTATGATAAATATGCCATTAGAATTATTTACAACCCAAATTCTAATGACGATAAATTTGATGCTTGGAAAATTTATACCATTGTAACCGATTACTTTAAGCCCAACCCTACGCGTTTAAGAGATTGGATTTCTCAACCAAAATCTACTGGTTATGAGGCCTTACATATTACGGTTGTAGGACCTGGTTCTCAATGGGTAGAAGTACAAATTCGCTCTAGTAGAATGAATGAAATTGCAGAAAAAGGGTATGCTGCACATTTTAAATACAAACAGGGAGAAACTAAAGACAACGGATTAGAAGATTGGTTAAATAAATTAAAAGAAACCTTAGAAACACAGTCTTTAAATGCAGTAGATTTTGTTGAAAACTTTAAACTAAACCTATATTCTAAAGAAATATATGTTTTTACGCCAAAAGGCGATTTAAAATCACTTCCAAAAAACGCCACTGCTTTAGACTTTGCTTTTTCGATACATACAGATGTTGGTTTAAAATGTAGAGGCGCAAAGGTAAACGGTAAATTAATGCCTTTAAGTCACCAATTAAAAAGTGGAGACCAAATAGAAGTAATTACAACCGCTTCTAATAAGCCAAATGCCAGATGGTTAGATTTTGTAATTACAGCAAGAGCAAAAGCAAGAATTAGAGCTGCTTTAAATGAAGAAGAAAAGTTAATTGCAGATGAAGGAAAAGCTATCTTAACACGTAAATTACGTCATTTAAAAATAAATTTCACGGATAAAAATATTAATGAACTTGTTAATTATTTTAAATTAAAAACAAGTTTCGATTTATTTTATAGAGTTGGTAGCGGTACTATAGACAATACTCTTTTAAAAGCTTTTGTTTCTCAGCGAAACAGTAAAATTTTAAATTTCTTTAAAACCAAACTAAGTAGAAATACTGCTGAAAAAGAATACGTAGAATTAGATTCTGTTACAAACAAATACGACTCTTTAGTGTTTGGTAAAGAAGAACAAAAACTAGATTATAAGCTTTCTAAATGTTGTAATCCAATTGCTGGAGATAAAGTTTTTGGTTTTTTAACCATAAATGAAGGGATAAAAGTTCATAAAATGAACTGTCCGAATGCTATTTCATTACAATCTAACTATGCCTATAGAGTAATGCAGGCTAAGTGGATAGATTCTTCTCAACAAGATTTTAAAGTTATTTTACATATTTCTGGTGTAGACAATCAAGGAATGGCAAATGATGTAACCCGTACTATTTCTAGCAATATGGGCGTTTTTATTAACAGCATAAATATTAAAGGAAATGAAGGTGTCTTTGATGGTAAAATCTCTATAAGTGTTAAAAATAGCTCGCAATTAGATAAATTGATAAAAAACCTTCTTAAAATAGAAGGAGTTAAAAAAGTAGATCGTGTTAATACTTTATAAATATCAATTGATTAAAAGTGGTATTTAATTAAGAAATAACTGTAAATTTGCTTTTTGTAAAAAATAAATCTAAATGAGTAGTTCTCTTGAAAATCAAGAAGTAGTAAAAAAAGTTTTCACCACATATTTAGGCGAAAATAAGCATAGAAAAACTCCAGAACGCTATGCTATTCTTCAAGAAATATATGCGGCAGAAGAACATTTTGATATAGAATCTCTATATATAAAAATGAAAAATAAAAATTATAGAGTTAGTAGAGCTACACTTTATAATACAATAGACTTACTTTTAGATTGCGGTTTAGTTAGAAAACATCAGTTTGATGGGCAATCTATGGCGCGTTATGAAAAAAGTTATTTCGATAAAAATCATGACCACGTTATTTTTACAGATTCTGGAGAAGTAAAAGAATTTTGTGATCCACGAATTCAAATTATAAAAAAAACCATAGAAGACGTTTTTGATATTGATATTCATAATCATTCACTTTACTTTTACGGAACAAAAAAGAACAAATCTTAATTAACATCATAACAAAATAAACAATAATTAACACAACTATAATGGCTGTAGATTTATTACTAGGATTACAATGGGGAGATGAAGGAAAAGGTAAAATTGTAGACGTACTTACAAGAAACTATGATATCATTGCACGTTTTCAAGGTGGACCAAATGCAGGACACACTTTAATTTTTGATGGACATAAACATGTTTTACACACAATTCCTTCTGGAATTTTTCACAAAACGGCTTTAAACGTTGTTGGAAATGGTGTAGTTATTGATCCTGTAATCTTTAAAAAAGAATTAGAAAATCTAGACAAACACAATATAGATTATACTTCTAAATTATTAATTTCTAGAAAAGCACACTTAATCTTACCAACTCATAGATTATTAGATGCTGCTTCAGAAACTTCTAAAGGAAAAGCTAAAATTGGTTCTACATTAAAAGGAATTAGTCCAACTTATATGGACAAAACCGGTAGAAACGGAATGAGAGTTGGAGATTTAGAACTAGACAACTGGAAAGAAAAGTATGATGCTTTAACAGAAAAGCACATTAAAATGCTAGATTTCTTTGATGTTCAGGTAGAATATGATTTAAAAGAATTAGAAGCAGAATTTATTAAAGGAATTGATAAATTAAGAACTTTAGAATTTATTGATAGTGAAGAGTTTTTAAACCAAGCTATAAAAAACAAGAAAACCATTTTAGCAGAAGGAGCGCAAGGTTCTTTATTAGATATTGACTTTGGGACATATCCTTTTGTTACTTCTTCTAACACTACTGCAGCCGGTGCTTGTACTGGTTTAGGTGTTGCACCAAATAGAATTGGTGAAGTTTTTGGAATCTTTAAAGCATACACTACTCGTGTTGGTTCTGGTCCTTTTCCTACTGAATTATTTGATAAAGATGGTGAAGACATGGCAAGAATTGGTCATGAATTTGGAGCAACAACAGGTAGAGCAAGACGTTGTGGTTGGTTAGATTTAGTTGCCTTAAAATATGCTGTAGACGTTAATGGTGTTACACAATTAATGATGATGAAAGGTGATGTTTTATCTGGATTTGATACATTAAAAATATGTACATCTTATAATTATAAAGGAAAAGAAATTAGTCATTTTCCATACAATATTGAACCAGAAAATGTTTCTGTAAACTATTCTGAGTTTAAAGGTTGGGATGAAGATTTAACAGAAATGACTTCTGCAGATCAATTACCTAAGAATTTACTTGACTATGTTGCTTTTATTGAAAAAGAAACAGGAGTTCCTGTATCTATCGTTTCTGTAGGACCAGATAGAAAACAAACAATCACTAGATAATAATCTATAATTGTGACGTTCTAAAATAGCGTTATATAATTTATAAAAAAAAGGTAGTGATTTAATATCACTACCTTTTTTTATTTATAATATTTATTTACATGCTTTCTATTTTTTAACATCATTGATAACTCTATTAGTGTCCTTTTTATATGTAAATGATCACTAATGTTACTATCTACAACTCTCTAAGAGTACGCTTCTTTAATTTAATTTTTATGATTACTTTTAAAAAAAAATAAAACACGAATAATGCCAAATACAGAAGACCTAGAAACCATTAATCTAGACAACCCTTTCAAGAGAACTCTTGTTGGAATTCAATTTTTATTTGTTGCCTTTGGAGCAACTGTATTAGTACCACTATTAATAGATATAGACCCATCTGTTGCCTTATTTACCGCAGGCGTTGGAACATTAATTTTTCATTTAATTACAAAAGGAAAAGTCCCTGTCTTTTTAGGTAGTAGCTTTGCCTTTATTGCTCCAATTATAGCTGCTACTAAATTATATGGTTATGCAGGAGCCTTAGGGGGTTTAATTGCTGTTGGTTTGGTATACGGAATTGTATCTGCAATTATAAAACTGTGGGGATTACGGGTTATTGAAAAAATATTCCCTTCTATTGTGGTTGGTCCCGTAATTATGATTATTGGTTTATCTCTAGCTCCTGTTGGAGTTAATATGGCTAAAACAAACTGGCTTATTGCTCTTTCTGTATTAGTTACAGCTATTGTTATTGTTGTTTATTCTAAAGGGCTTGTAAAATTGATTCCTATTTTTATAGGAATTGTTGTTGGATACCTTATCTCTATAATTTCTGGATTGGTAGATTTTACATCCGTTAATGAAGCTGCTTGGTTTGTGCTGCCAAAATTTACAAGACCAGAATTTAATTGGGGAGCCATCATTTATATGATTCCTGTTGCTATCGCTCCTATTATTGAACATATTGGCGATATGTACGCCATTGGTGGTGTTGCAAACAAAAAATTTGTAAAAGATCCGGGATTACATAGAACATTATTAGGAGATGGAGTAGCAACTGCTTTTGCAGGTTTTTTAGGAGGCCCACCAAATACCACTTATTCTGAAGTTACGGGAGCTGTTGCTTTAACTAAAATTGTGGATCCTCGTGTGTTACGAATTGCTGCTGTAACGGCCATCGTTTTTTCATTAGTTGGAAAGATAAGCGCGATACTAAAAACCATACCACAAGCTGTATTAGGAGGAATTATGCTACTTTTATTTGGTATGATTGCCAGTATTGGAATTAAAACATTAGTAGACGCTAAAACCGATTTTGGCAAAACTAGAAATCAAGTAATTGTTTCTATTATTTTAACCATTGGTATTGGAGGAGCTGAAATTTCTTATGGTAATTTTTCATTAGCAGGAATAGGACTCGCTTCAATTGTTGGTGTAGTATTAAACTTAATTTTACCAAAAAAATCAACACCTATAAAAGGAAGTCACGAAGAATAAATCCATTTTAATTTATATAAAAAAAGCCTTTTAGAAATATTTCTAAAAGGCTTTTTTTATATTTAATTTTTAGAATTACATCATAAACTTAATTATGAATAACACTGAAATTACATACATTATAGGCTTTATTTCTTTATATTTTCCTGTAAATAATTTTAACAGTACAAAAGACAACATACCAAATACAATTCCTTCCGCAATACTATACGTTAATGGCATCATAATAATAGTGAAAAATGCAGGAATTGCTTCTGTAAAATCTTCTAAATTAATTTTTGTAATAGGTGTTATCATCATTAAACCAACAATTATTAAAGCTGGAGCTGTTGCAGCAGCAGGGATAATCATAAATATTGGTGCAAAAAATAAAGAAAGCGCAAACATAATAGCAACCGTTAAAGCGGTCATACCTGTTTTTCCTCCTTCCGCAACACCAGCAGCGCTTTCTACATAGGTTGTTACTGTAGAAGTTCCTAGAATTGCACCTACAAATGTACCAATAGAATCTGCAAATAATGCTTGCTTTACTCTTGGTACTCTTCCTTGTTCATCTAACATTCCAGATTTTGAAGATACACCTACTAAGGTTCCAACGGTATCAAACATATCCACAAATAAGAATGTAAATAATACAATTAACATATCTATTGTAAATACTTGAGAAAAATCAAACTTAAAAAAGATAGGTTCAATTGATGGAGGTAAGCTCACGAATGTGAAATTTTCTGGAATAACAGTAACGCCAACAATTAATCCGATAAGTGTAGAAGATAGAATTCCGATTAAAATGGCTCCTTTCACTTTTTTTACTAATAAAACACCAATAATTAATACACCTGCTAATCCTACCCAAACTGCCGGGTTTTTCATATTCCCTAAAGTTACTAATGTTGCAGAATTATCTACAACTACACCAGTTCCTTTTAAACCTATAAAAGCAATAAATAATCCAATACCAACAGATACTGCGTGCTTTAAATTTAATGGAATTGAATTTACAATCAATTCACGAATATTAAACGCTGTTAATAATAAGAATACAATTCCTTCTAAAAATACTGCGGTTAAAGCAAATTCCCATGTATACCCCATTCCTAAAACTACAGTGAATGCAAAAAAAGCGTTCAGCCCCATTCCTGGTGCTAATGCAAAAGGTAATTTAGCTACTAATGCCATTACTAATGTTGCAATTACTGCAGATAAGGCTGTTGCTGTAAAAACAGCATCCTTGTCCATACCAGCTGCACTTAAAATACTTGGATTTACAGCTAAAATGTAAACCATTGTCATAAACGTAGTGATACCTGCAATAATTTCCGTTCTTAAAGTTGATTTATTTTCGGTAATTTTAAAATATTTATCTAACATCTTTTCGTTATTTAATTATAAGTTCCATTTTACAGCTAAAGTAGGTCTTCCTTTAAATGCATAAGTACCAGCAAAATTATTTGACAGTTCAAGCTCACCTCCTACAGAAAATGTTTTATTTAAATGATACCATAATTGAGGCTCTGATAAGAATACCGTTTTATCACTTAGTCCATTTTCAGACCATAGATCTGCAAATCCAGAAAAAGTTAATTTATTAGCAATGATATTCCAATACCAAGTTCCTGTTACTTGGTAGTTTCCTTTACTGGTGCCTTTAAATGTTTTGTAACCAGCATAAGTAGAAAATCCCCAAACGGCATTTGACTTACCATAATTAGCTCCACAAATCCAAGCATTATTTATGGTATAACCATTTAAACCTGTACCCCTTTCAAAAGTTCCTAATCCACCATTATATTCAATATGTAACCCAACTGGCATTTTTTCAGTTTTTAAAACACGTGCAATTTCAAAATATGCTTGACTAATTCCATTGTCTGCATTAAAATCAAAATCAGTAAAAGTATAAGTGTTTCCGTAGTTATCGGGTTTAAACATTTCAAAAGTTAACGTTACATGTTCACGAGCTAAATCATAGTGACTTTGAAAATTTTGAGCACTTAAAGTTACAACGGTAAAAAGAGCAAAAAGAGTAGTAATTTTTTTCATTATAATAAGTTAAAATTAAGCGTTAAACTTACCTTAAAATGTAGAAAACAGCCTTTTATAAATAGTTCAATTATAAACAATATACTTTTAATTCATTATAGGTAATCACCTATAAATCAGCCTTTAAAAAGGTTAAACATAAAATTAAGAAGTGAAATAAAAAAATGTTAATAAGTTTTATTCTTTAACATGTTAAACACCTCTTAATAAAATTTAATAATATCACTTTCTATAAAAAGAATTTCAAACCTTAATCCAACAATTAAATCACTAAAAAACAACACCTTATATCTTTAAATTACAAATACATATTATACAAAACAATCAAGGTTATTTCTTGTACAACTCTAAGTAAGCAATATTAGATATAGCACTAATTTATGATAAACTAAAAAGCATCTTTCAAATGAGTGAAAGATGCTTTTTATATAAAATATTCAAGATATTCTAAAAATATTGCCTTATAAGAGGATATTGATATAAACTAAATTTATAATGTTCTAAAATATTCTAAAATTAATCTAGTTTCTTTTTCTGATAAATGTTGATTAGCCATTGGCACACCCTTAAATTGAATTAACAAAGCCTTTGCTATTGGATCTTTTTTAACCATTTCTTCTGGATTTAAAATCATATTCATTACCCACTCTGGAGAGCGTCTTTCTAAAATTCCATCAGGACTAGGCCCTATAAATTTTTTATTAGCTTTATGACAAGAAGAACATTTACTTTTAAATATTAACTTTCCTTCTTCTGCCATTTTTTGATCAATAGTCCCATCTAGAGTAACAGACTTTACAGGACCAATTCCTTTGTTATTTAAATCTATTGTTATCTCTTCTTTTTCTACTACTTTAGTTTTGGTTTCTTTTTCCGGAGCTTTTTTTACAGCTGCTTTTTTAGTTGGTAAGTCGTTTGTAGATTTCTTTTTTTCTTCTCCTCCACAACTAATTAATAATAGTATTGCAAACAAAGCGATTAAATTTCTTATTTTCATTTTTGGTGTATTTAAAGGTTAATTGTTATTTTCTGTAAGTACTCGTTTTTAGTATATTTTTTATTATTTGACTTGTATTACTACTAACAAATTTAAAAAAGTAGTCTGCAAAAAAACATGACAGTTATCATATTTAAAGACTTTATTATCTTTTATAAAAAAAACTTTTTACTCAGAAAAAAACCACATTAATCACCTTATAATTAATGATTTAAAAAATATTTATAATTATTATATCTCCTCTATTAATAAACATAAAAAAAGCCTCTTTTAATATTAAAAGAGGCTTTTTTTATGATAAATATTATTCCTTATAAATTCTCTATTTCTACACCTATTAAAACAAGTTTTTGTTGTTCTATTTTAAGTGAAGTTAAAAGTGCTTCTTTGCTATCTTTAAAAGCTTCTTTTTTCACTAAAAATAATTCATTATAATACTCAATTCCGGCTTCTAAATTCTTTTTAAACTTAGTTAAAGTTCTTAATTGTTTTTTATCAATTGTAGCTTTTGCTTCATTTACTTTATCTTGTAAATGGGTAATATAAAGAGATAATTCTTTTACAAAAACATTTGGTCTATCTGTTCTGGTCATCATATTTTTTCTTCCATAAATATGGTCTGTAATATCACATAAACTCATTATTTTATCATAATATGCCATATTAGGTCCAGGGCAAACAGAAACCCCTTCTCCAATTTTCTTGGTACTTAAATTATTCAAAATTAAAGTTGATGTACCTAAACCAACACAAATACATGATTTTTCAGTAACTTTATTTACTCTTTCTTCTTTTTCTTCTGATGAAATTTCTAAAGCATCTATTTCTTTTAGTTTTAAATGTTGATACTCTCTAGATGCAGTACACAAACCTGTATCTTTAAATTCATGATTTAAAGCGATAAATTTATTCGGACAAGAAGTACCTGGTCTTCCTTTATCTATTAGCATTTGTCTTTGTACATCTTTTGTATTTCCTTTTAATGTGTTAAAAGGAACTCCTAATGGAGAGCTGTTGCTTAAATATAAGTCTTGTTCTTTAGCTTCTGCCAATTGTGCTACCGTTTTCTCATCAACACTTGTTGCTTCCGGAACCAATAAAAATGGACTTCCCCACCCTACAGAATCTAATTGATATTCTTCTAATAAAAAAGAATGCTCTTCACCAGTACCAACACCACCTTGCGTTGTTATTTTAAGTTCTAAATCTTTGGCAGGAATTATACGGTCTGCATCTTTTAAAGCTTGCTGCATTAATTCTTGCGTTTGATTGATTAAAGTTTCCTTGTTTTCTTTAAATTCTTTTAAAACAGGTCCCATTAAAAAACCATCCGTGGCAAAAGCATGTCCACCACAATTTAATCCAGATTCTACTCTATATTCAGAAACCCATAATCCTTTTTTAGCCAAAAATTTCCCTTGTATAAATGCAGATCTATAATCGCTTACTTTTAAAATAATCTTCTTTTTAATATTTCCGTTTACATCCGGAAAAAAATCATCAAAATTACTCATGTAAGTATATAACCTTGGGTTCATACCAGCAGATAGAATTAAAGAGGAAGATAATTTACTGTTAGAATATCCTCTTAATGCAGCATGTGCATCATTATATTCAATAGGTAATAACTCTTTATCTACATAATTTCCTTTATCAATTTTAGTCATAATATTGACATCAATACTCCCCATTGATAAGTTTTTAGTAGCCCAATCTTTCAGCTTAGAAAAATCTACGCCTTCTTCTGTCAGTTTTAAAAACTCTTTCCTTAATGAAGAATATTCTGGTAACATATGAATATAATCCATTAAAGCTTTACTTTTTTCTGAAGTAATATTCTTTAATTGATTGAACTTTTCTTCTGTTTGATCATGTAATAAATCTAAATAAGAAGTAATTCTCTTTGCTCTAAAATCATCAACTTTATCTGAAATTTCTTTATATGGTATTTCAAATTTTTCGCTGTAAATTTTTCGCATTTTTTCTACTAAAATATCATCCACTAAAGAAATAACAGAATCTATACCAAATTGTGCTACTTTTAAAGGAGAATCTATCGTAAACCCAATTCCCATAACAGGAATGTGAAATGAATGTGCGTTTTTCATTGTTTAATTTAAATGTTTAACTAAATTTAATTAAGCTTGCAATTTATATGTATCTGCCTTTAAAAAACATGATTAATATCATTAGAAGAAAAAAAAACTAAGCATTAAACAAATAACACTCAGTTTTTTAAACGATATATTAGATATAAAATATTCTTATTCTTTATTTTTTTGCTCTAATAGAATGGCTTTAGGAAACAAAATATTATTTTCTAAATGAATATGTTGATGTAAGTCTTGCTCAAACTCATCTAATTTAGCATACAACGCCTTAAATGTATTACAAGCTCCTTCTGGTGGTGTATAATTATTAGAAAGTTTTTTAATTTCCTTTAAGATATCACCAGCACTTTCATGTTCTTCTTCCATCATTGCTATTGGATTGTTTACGGTTCCAAAATGAGGTTGATTCACTTTTACTCCTTCTAAATCTGCTTTTACTAACTTTTTAATAAAAGGGAACAAAATAAGTTCTTCCTTTTTTAAATGTGCTGCTAATTCTTGTGCTACCTCAATAAAAAGTTTATTAATTTCTACAACTTCGGTATAATGATGTCCATGAACTTTAGCCACTTTAGCGGCATATTGCAATATTATTGGAGTACTTTCTTCTACATAAGCATGGTGAATGTTTATAATATGATCTACCAAAAAATCTAGCTTCCAACTATCATAATTATATGCATTAGAGGTTGGGGTATTTATATTTAATAGTTCTTGCTCCATTTCTTCAAAAGAAACATTGTGCTTTTTACATGCTTTTTCTATAGAAATTCCTCCTCCACAACAAAAATCTATTCCGTGTTTTTTAAATACATCTGCTGTTTTTATATTGTAAGTTACTACTTCTGCTACTGTATTATCTTTTGTAATTTTCATTTTAATATGTTTTAACTGTTTCTATAATTTTTGTAATAGTCTCATTATTATCAACTCCTAATCCTTCTTGTTGATGTACCAATTCTCCTTCCGGATTAAAAACACTGATAATGTTAGAGTGTGAAAAATCTAATGGAGAAATTTGTTTGTATTTTACAGCTAAAACATTCGCAAACTCTCTAACACCACTTTCTGTACCTTGTAATAAAGTCCATTGTTTGTTGTCTATAAAATTTTCTTTAGCAAACTCTTTCAACTTTTTTGGAGTGTCATTTTCTGGATCTATACTTACCAAAACAAATGCAACATCATTTTTTAAATCTGTTGGAATTTTTTCTTCAATATTTCTCATATCTGCTGTTAACCTTGGGCAAGCAGCTTTGCAAGTGGTATAAATCATTACCATTACCAAAGTTTTACCTTTTAGTTCTTTTAGCGCTATTTCCTTACCATCTTGTGTATTCCATTTAGAGGTTAGGTTAAAAATAGATTCATCAGAAATCATAGTAGACAAAACCTTTTTTATCACTTTTGATGTTGGCCTTAATTTCATTTCACAAACAGGACAAACACCTTCTTCTGCATATACTTTATCTCCCTCACATTTCATGGGGCATTGGTACTCCTCTTTACTACTTTCTTTAGAAGTAGATGAATTACAAGAACTTAATAATGTTGCTGTTACAACCAATAACAATATGTATTTAAGTGTTTTCATTTTTCTATTTTTTAGTATCTTTTACACATCTAAAACCTAGGTTTTTCATGGTATATTTTGCTTTTAAACTTCCTCTAATTGCGTACCTCATAAAAGCAGCATAATTCATTAAATCTGTTGCATTTACGGCTGCACTTCCACAGAATAGATTATTATCTGTATCTACATCTTTTCTAGATTCTCCAGAAATTAACACCGAATTAAAATCTGAAGTCCACTCCCAAACCAAACCATGTAAATCATATACTTTCCAATAATTTTTAAAAGTAGATCCTATTGTTTGGTTAAAACTCTTTGGTTTTTCATACCAACCTAAAATAAAGGCATTGTATTCCTTTAATTTTCTAGCATCGGGTATGTTTTTATTAGCCATCGCTACATATTCCCATTCATCTACTGTTGGCAACCTTTTTCCTTGACATTCACAATACTCTTTTGCCGCAAACCAAGATACTTGAGTTATTGGAGATTGCTCTTTTTGATTTTCACCTAAAATAGTATCAGATTTCCAATCTCGTAAATAACTTCCATCAGCAAATAATTTTATGACTTTACTTTTTTGCCATTTTGGAAATTTCTTTACAAAATCTATATACTCTTTATTTGTAACCGGATACACATCCATTAAAAAATCATTAATCTTAACATTCATAGAATCTCTACCATATAAAGGCATGTATTCTCCTCCTTTTATTTGTACCATTTTAGATTGACAACTTGTATTGGTTGCATTAAGTAGAAATAAACAAATTGTCAATCTTAAAATAGTTTTCATAGTATTTAATTGAGGTTATTAATGGCTGCTTTTTACTTCTTTTACTGTGTTTACTGTAACATTGGTTTTATTATTTCCCCAAGAATTATATACATAAGTAAGTACATCTGCCACTTCTACTTCGGTAAGTGTTTGTCTTGTCATTACACTGTTATATTTATTTCCGTTTACAGTAATTTCACCTGTTTTACCATGTAACACAATACCAACAGCTCTTTTAACATCTGCATTTAAATAATCTGATTTTGCTAAAGGAGGAAATGCATTCGGTATTCCTTGTCCTTCTCCTTGGTGGCAAGCAAAACAAGTAGTCATGTAAACTTGTTTACCATCTGCTATTTTTTTAGCCAAAGGTTTTTCTGCAGTATTCACAGCCACTTTTTCTTTATTATCATTTGGCATTGTTTGAATAGTACCTCCTTCTGGGTGATAAATTCCTTCTTGTTTTACTCCAGAATATAATTTTTTATTTTCTTCTCCAGATACTTTTAGCATTCCTAAAGCACCTTTGTTAAACGCTCTAAAAATAGCATGATCTACTAAAATAAATGTTCCGGGTACTTCTACTTTAAATTCTACAATTGCTGCACCACCAGAAGGAATTGATGTAGTTTGTACATTTGTATTTATTAAATCTCCACCTTCTACATGTACTTTATCAAAAATTTCTCCAATAACATGAAAAGAGGATGTTAAGTTTGGACCACCATTACCTACAAATAAACGAACCGTTTCGCCAACATTTGCTGTAATTGCATTATCACCAGTTAATGACCCCACTTTACCGTTAAAGACAACATAATCTGCATCTTCTTTTATAGCTTTTGTCATATCAAAAGGTTGTAGCCCTTTTTCATCGGTAGCTCCTTTGGTATAAAAGTCCCCTTGCATAATATAATATTCTTTATCTACTTTTGATAAACCACCTTCTGGTTCCACCAAAATTAAACCATACATTCCGTTTGCAATATGCATTCCAACAGGTGCGGTAGCACAGTGGTATACAAACAAACCAGGATTTAATGCTTTAAAAGAAAACGTTTTATTATGACCAGGAGCCACAAAAGAAGAGGTTGCTCCACCTCCAGGTCCCGTTACCGCATGCATATCTATATTATGTGGTAATTTATTATCTGGATGATTAGATAATGTAAATTCTATTTCATCTCCCACTCTAGTTCTTATAAAGCTTCCTGGAACAGAACCACCAAATGTCCAGTAAACATATTGTACGCCATCTGTCATGGTTCCTTCTTTTTCAAGAATTTCCATATTAACTAATAACTTTTTAGCCGTTCTATCTCCTATTGGAGCGGGCACAAAAGGAGGCGAAGTTAATTCTGCTTCCATAGTTCCTTTTATATAAATGTTAGAACTATCTACTTTAGCTAATTCTTGTTTTGGTTCACTCTTACAATTAATAAGAAGTAAACTTCCTGCAAATAGTATGCACACTGCTTTTAATAATTTCATTTTTGTTTCGATTTTTAGGTTTAGTTACAATAAAAGACTTTTTAATCCTTTATTATGAAGCAAAATTATTAATCTTCTTTAAAAAAATAAATGATATTTATCATACTAAAAGATAGTTTTATCTTTATATTTTTACAAAAAATATAAAATGTTATCAAATTCAAGTAAATATGCTATAAGAGCAGTACTCTATCTTACCGAAAAAGCGAGTGTAGATAATAAAATTGGCTCTAAAAAGATTGCAAATGATTTAACCATGCCTGCACCTTTTTTAGCCAAGACTTTACAAGAATTAACTAAAAAAAATATAATAAGCTCTGTAAAAGGACCTCATGGAGGATTTTATTTAACAGAAGCTAATGAAAAAAACTCCTTATTAGATATTATAGATTGTATTGATGGAGTAGAAAAATTTAATGAATGTTATTTAGGACAATCAGAATGCAGCGATACTAACCCTTGTGTTGTTCATCAATTATATGTACCATTTAAAGACAAATTAATTTCTAAATTAAAAAAGAAATCCATTTTAGAAATGTCTATGGAGTATGTGAAAAATAATAATATTATAAATACTTTATAACAATGATGAAAGCCAAAACACAAAGTTTTGTCGCACTTTTGTATTTATTAATTGCTTCTTCGTTAGGTATTCTATTACGTCTTTTTCCTATTATTGATATAAATATTGATTATAAATTTTTTGTACACACCCACTCTCATGTAGCTCTGTTAGGTTGGGTATATATAGGTTTAACAAGCTTACTATTTTACTTGTATATAAAAGAAGAAGCTAAAAGAAAATACACAAAATTATTTTTGTTCACCCAAGTTACTATTGTAGGAATGCTTATTAGTTTTCCGATTACAGGTTACGCCTTATTCTCTATTATTTTTTCTACATTATTTATAATTTGCTCTTATTGGTTTTATGCTTTTTTTAGAAAAAACAATAATTTAGACAAAGATAGTTCTGCTTTAAAATTTATAAATACATCGCTACTATTTATGATTATTTCTAGTATTGGCCCTTGGTCTTTAGGAATAATTATGAATACCTTAGGTAGTACATCTCATTGGTATAAAAATGCTATTTATTTCTATTTACATTTTCAATATAATGGATGGTTTATTTTTTGTTTATTAGGACTCTTTTTTTCATTTTTAGAGAAGCATCACAGCATTATTCCTAAGAAAAAAGCTGTTTCTTTTTATAGATTGATGTTATGGGGTTGTGTGTTTACTTTACCACTGTCTTTTTTATGGGTTAAACCACATGTAACTATTTATATATTAGCGCTATTAGGAGTACTTACTCAATTCTTTGCTTTAATACAATTTTATCAACTAATTAAGCATCAAAAATCATTTTTAAAAGAAAAAACAACACCTTTTTTCTACCGATTAATCAGCTTTATTTTTGTATTATTTACTCTAAAAACGTTAATGCAATCTATTACGGTAATCCCTTATTTTGCAACCTTATCTTATCAAATAAGAGACTTTGTTATAGGGTATTTACATCTTGTTTTTCTGGGTATTATAAGCCTAAGTATCTTGTTTTTTTTACATCAAAACAAACTATTAAAATTACCCAAAGTTTGGATAAGCATTTACTTAATTGGTTTTCTTTTTTCTGAAATTTTAATATTCTATAAAGGATTTTGCAATTGGCAGCAATTATCTATCATTAATAATTATTATACAATATTAGTACTGATTTCTGTATTGATGCCAATTGGTATTTTAGGAATATTTATTACGAATATAAAACCTACTTTTTCCAATCTAAAAGAACCTGTTTAGCAAATACTTCACATTGGTCTAGAGTGTCTGTAACATGCTTTAACGTTGTTTTAGGGTTTATTAAACACATTCTAATTACTACTTGACTTTGTAAAACAGTAGTTACTAAAAAGGCTTCTCTAGAGTCTACCACTCTCGTAGAAATTTCTTGATTTAATCTATCTACTTCTTCTTCTGTTAAATCTTTATTTAGTGGATTATATCTAAAGTTAATAATGGCTAAAGTAGCCGGAGAAACAATTTCCCAGTTTTTACTTTTTCTTAGGATGTCTTCAGTTTTATCAGCCAAATCTATATTATAGGTAATGGCTTTCTTAAATGCATTTAGACCATACGTTTTTATAGACATATAAAATTTTAAAGCTCTAAACCTTCTAGTTAACTGAATTCCGTAATCATAAAAATTAATTTCAGACTCATTTCCTTCAATATCCCTTAAATACTCTGGTTTTTCACTAAAAGTATTACTTAACCAAGAGGCATCTTTTACTAGTAGACAACCAATCTCATACGGTTGAAAAAACCATTTATGAGGGTCTACCGTTAAAGAATCGGCACGTTCTATTCCGCGTAAAATTCTACTCCCTTTTTTAGATAAAATTGCAGCAGCACCATAAGCACCATCTATATGAAACCAAAGATTTTCTTTTTCACAGATGTCTGCTAAATCGTCTAAAGGATCTACAGTACCAGTATTGGTAGTACCTGCAGATGCAATAATGCAAAATGGTTTTTTGCCTTCTAACTGATCTCTTGCAATTTCATTTTTAAGTTTATTCATACTAAACTTAAACTCTAAATCTGTCGGAATTATTTTAATCTGTTCCTTTTTAAAGCCTAAAACACGAATTGCTTTAATATTGGAAGAATGTGCTTGGTCTGATAAATAAATAACGCCTTTAGAAAAATCATCGCCACATTTTACTCTTCTCGCTGTTGTTAAGGCTGTTAAATTAGCCATAGAACCCCCACTTGTAAAAATTCCGCCTCCTTTAGTTACAGGAAAATCGAACATTTTTAACAACCAATTTAAAGTTACAATTTCTAGTTCTGCAGCTGCAGGAGAAACAATCCATCCGCCAGAAAAAATATTAAAACCTGTTGCTAAAGAATCTGCCATGGTACTTATAAAATTACTTGGGCCAGGTACAAAAGAAAAAGATTTCGGATGCGTAGAAATATTACTGTTTGGCAACACATTATCTACCACAAAATCTAATACTTCATTTGCATCTGTAGCATTATCTGGAGCTTCACTTAAAAATAATGAGTCCATTTCTTCTCTAGAAGCCTTAATTACTGGCTTTTTATGTTCTTCTTCTGTATAATGGTCTACAATAGTATCTACTATTTTATAGCCATAAGACTGCATTTCTTCTTTTGTTAAGTAAAAGGGTGATTTCATTCTAAAATAATTTTGTCGCAAATTACGTCAACTTAAACTTTTATTGAAGATAAAAGTTGTTTTATCTCAATAGTAAGCCCCAAAAACTTCATTTTAACGTTATGAATAAATGATTTTTATTCATCATTTAACATCTACTTATCCGAAAATGATATCGTTTTAATACAAATATCTATAATTATGTAAAAAAGTGACAAAAGTCATTTTTTATCCCTAATTATAATACAATATTTGTTAGAAATTCAAAGCCTATTATTGTGAAGGACCTAATGAATAAAAGTATTGCAACAATAGTTATTGAGAACATAAATACTGCCTCCGTTTTTAAAAAATATAAAATAGACTTTAGTATTCATGGAAACATGTTACTTAGTAAGGCTTGTGAAGAAAAAAACACCAATTTAAAACACATTCTAAAGGATTTAAAAGCAGTAAATGATAAGGTTTACTATTTGAAAGATTATAATTCTTGGAAATTAGATTTTTTAATTGATTTTTTAGTGAATATTCAACATGAGTATAAAGAAGAAAATATATTATTCTTAAAAGAATATGGAAAAAAAGTAACTGCTATCTATGGGCAAGAATACAAAGAACTTATAAAAATTAATCTGTTAATATTAGAAATTGCAGATAGTGTTCTAGAGCACATGAAAAATGAAGAATGCATTATTTTTCCTTATATAAAGAAACTTATTAAGGCGAATACTAAAAAAATAGTGACTAATACATCTAATTCTCCTTTAAACAGACCTATTGATATTATAGAAGATGATCATGAAAAAGTGAGTAAAACATTTAAAAAAATAGCTGAACTAACCAATAATTATAAGATTCCAGAAAATGCATGTATCTCTTTTAAAGTCTTATACCTAAAATTACAGCAATTTGAAGAATTATTAAACAATCATATTCATATAGAAAATAATATCTTATTTCCTAAAGCAAAAAAGTTAGAGCAATCTTTATTAATACTTTGATTGCTTAATTCAACCAATTTTTAGTTTTCTTTAATACATAGCCATTTTCTTTTCATTATTTTTGCTTAAAATTCATCATTTTGAAAAGAATACTTTTTTTATTTCTTGTTATTTCATCCTTCGTTTCTTTTTCTCAAGAAAACAGAAAAATAGAATATTATGCAGAGCAGCAAGAAGCTGATGAGGAAAAATATCCTGGAGCAACACTACTAATTGGTAATGTTAAAATGATTCATGATGGAATTATTTTAACTAGTCAACAAGCCTTATACTATAAAGATAAAAACTTTTTTAGAGCTATTGGTAATGTCTTAATTAAACAAGGAGACACAATTACTCAAACGAGTAGTTATACAGATTACAATGCCAATTCTAAACAAGCGCTTTCTTGGGGAAATGTGGTTTTAAAAGACCCAACAATGACCTTAACAACGGATACATTGCATTTTGATCGATTAAATCAGAAATTATATTACAAAAATTACGCTACCATAAAAGACCAAACAAATACTTTAAAAAGTAAAAATGGAAACTTTTATTTAGAAGATAAAAAGTTTACTGCAACTACAAGAGTTACCGTAGTAAACCCAGAACATCATCTAGAATCTGATCATTTAGATTATTATACAAACTCTGGACTAACCTATTTATACGGGCCAACGACTATTACAAATACAGAAAATGATAATAGAATTTATTGTGAAAAAGGATTCTATAATACCAAAACAGATGTTTCTCATTTTGTTAAAAATGCCAAACTCTATTTAAAAGAAAGAACTGTAGAGGGAGATAGTTTGTATTATGATAAAAGAAAAGGGTTTGCTTCTGCCACCAATAATATTCAAGTTATAGACACCGTTCAAAACTTTATAACAAGAGGTAATTATGCCGAAATATTTGAATTAAAAGATTCATTATATATCATTAAAAAGGCTGTAGCTATTTCTATTATAGATAAAGATTCTATGTTTATTCATGGAGATACTCTTTTGGTTACCGGTAAACCGGATAAAAGAATTGTAAGAACCTACCATAATGTAAAAATCTTTAAATCTGATTTACAAGGAAAGTGCGATTCTATACACACAAATCAAGAAACTGGCTTGACAAAAATGTTTAAAAACCCTGTAATTTGGTCAGATCAAAATCAAATTACTGGAGATACAATTCACCTGCTTTCTAATGTAGAAACCCAAAAACTAGACTCTTTAAAGGTATTAAACAACTCATTTATAGTTTCTAAAGATTCTATTTCTAACAAAGACTTTAACCAAATTAAAGGTAGAAATATGTTTGGGAAGTTTAAGGAAAATAAATTGCACTTACTTCTGGTAAAAGGAAATGCAGAATCTGTTTATTTTAATAGAAATGCAGAAACCAATGTTTTAGAAACCATAACAAAAGAAATATCTAGTAATATAGAATTTACTTTAGACCAAGGACAAATTGAAACCATAAAGTATTTAAAAAAATCTGATGGAGATACTTACCCTCCTTCTAAATTACCAGATGATGTTAGAGAGTTAAAAGGTTTTATTTGGCGAGAAGATGAACAGCCTAAAAAGATGGAAGACATCTTTATAAAGGACGATAAAAACACATCTTCTTCTAAAACAGAAAATAAAGTCGAAAAAATTTCTGACCTTCTGAGTAAGAAAAAGGTTCTTAAAGACAAAAAAAAGATTAAATTACCAAAATCAGCTATTTCTCCTAAAAAACAATAAGTTGAAAAAAGACTTCTTTAAATACCAAGCACAAACTACTCCTCACCCATTAGCTATAGAAATATCTAAGGCAAAAGGAAGTTATATTTATAATACTTCGGGTAAAGAATATTTAGACTTTGTAGCTGGGGTTTCTGCAAACAGTTTAGGTCATAATCACCCAAAAGTTACAAATGCCATAAAAAATCAATTAGATTCTTATGCGCATGTTATGGTTTATGGCGAGTTTATACAGCAGCCACAAGTAGCATTATGTAAATTATTAGCTCAAAATTCTCCAGAGAATTTAAACGCAGTTTATATTACAAACTCAGGAACAGAAGCTACAGAAGGTGCTTTAAAATTAGCCAAAAGAGTTACCAATAGAGCCGAAATAATTGCTGCAAAAAACTCTTATCACGGCAATACAATGGGGTCTATGAGTGTTTCTGGCGTAGAAAAACAGAATCAAGTTTTTAGACCTTTAATACCTGGTACAAGATTTATTGAATATAATAATGAAAGTGAAATAGATAAAATAACTTCTAAAACTGCAGCCGTAATTTTAGAAACCATACAAGGTGGTGCTGGTTTTATTGAACCTAAAAATGGTTTTTTAACCAAAATAAAACAACGCTGTTTAGAGGTTGGTGCTTTGTTAATTTTAGATGAAATACAAACAGGTATTGGAAGAACAGGTAAATTTTGGGGATTTGAAAACTACAATGTAATTCCGGATATTGTAATTACAGGGAAAGGTTTAGGTGGTGGAATGCCAATTGGTGCTTTTATTGCTGATTTTAAAATGATGAGTTTATTAAAAGACAATCCTAAATTAGGACACATTTCTACATTTGCAGGTCACCCTGTTATTTCTGCAGCAGCCGTAGCAACTGTAACAGAAATTACTCAGAATAACTTTATTAAAGAAGCGTTACGCAAAGAAGCATTGATTAGAAAACATTTGGTACATCCTTCAATTGTAGAGATTAGAGGAAAAGGATTAATGTTAGCTGCCATTTTAGAAAGCCCCGAATTAAACTCTAAAGTAATTTTGAAATGTTTAGAAAATGGGTTAATTCTTTTCTTTTTATTGTTTGAAGAAAAAGCAATGAGAATTACGCCTCCATTAACCATTTCTGATGAAGAAATAATAAAAGGCTGCAATATCATTTTAAAAACTATTGACGAAGTAACCCAATAAGTTTTTTATAAATTAATCTAACCTTTTTATAAACAGAAAAGAGCAATTATATAACTATAATTGCCCTTCAAATAAATCAACCATTAACATAATAGTAGATTATATTTTTTTTCTGTTATCTTATTACACTTCCAGATAAAACTGCTTTTGGTCCTGCTCCCATAGAAATTACGGTATGGTTATCTGCATCTGCTGGTACAACATGTGCCAAAGGCTTTAACGTAAAAGGTGCTGGACTATTATCTGGGCTAGGTTCAACAGAAATTACTACTGTTGCTCCTTTTAAATCTGTAGGAAAATCTACACCTGCAGCAGACCCCATTACATAATCTTCTCCTGGAAAACCTGGTCCATTTCCAACAGCCCCTTTATAAGGTGAAGTTGCAGCGTTATCATCTGCAGCATCTACAGCTGTAAAAGTACCTGTACTTACTGGTGTTCCGTTTAAAACTACCCATCCTTCATATTTCCATCCATCTGTTAAAGTTGGTAATCCTAAACCGGCAACAGCAGGAGGCGTTGTGTTATCTAAAAACCAAATTCCACTTGCTTCATTGCTATCATCATTATCTGTAGGTGTTGCTAAAAAGTATTTTCCCCAAGAAGATCCTAAAGCTTTAATTTCTCCACTAGAATCAACAACAATGTTATCAGAATTTACACTTGCTGTGTCTCCAGAAAAGTTACCAGCTAAAAGCTTCGTTGCTGCTGGTGCTAAAGCATCTGCTCCAGTTTCTCCTGCAGGTTCAATAGATAAAACAAAAGTTGTTGCTGCTTGTAAATTATCAATACCAACAGTATACGTTTGCGGAAAAGTTACACTTGTAAAAGTACCTGTACTTACTGGGCTTCCGTTTACAATTAACCATCCTTCGTAAACGAAATCAGCTCCTAATTCTTCTAAACCTGTAAAGTCTACTGTTAAATCTCCTGTTGTTGGTACAATGTTGTTGTTGTTGTCATCGTCGCTACAAGCTACAAAAGTAGTTGCAAGTGCAAATGCGAATGCTAAATTTAAAATTTTTTTCATCTTATTAATATTTATGTTAATGTTGATGACAAAATTATATGTTTAAAGCATCTTGAAATGTTAGCTAGCGAACACTTAAGCTATTTTTTGAAGTAATCTTATTTCTTTTCTATTAAAAGTGATAATACTTTCCTCTTTTAACTCGTTCATTAATACATTTAAGTTAGATCTAGAAGTACCTATTAATGATGCAATATCTTTCTGTGTATATGGGTGTTCAATAACCTTATCTCCTGTTTTTTCACAATCATAACCAAACTCTTCACAGAGTTCTTTCATAAATTCTAAAAAACGTGTTTTGGTATCTTTAAATAAAATTAATTGTAATCTTCTTTCTAATTTTTTAAAACGGAGCCCAAGAAACTTATAAATTTTTAAACTAAATGTTTTATTATCACGCATTAAATCGTGCATCGTATCTACTCCTATTGGGCAGATTGATGTGGATGCATCTACAGATTGAGCAAATTCATTTCTAACTTCTACTCCTAAAATGGCTTTTTCTCCAAACAATTCTCCTTTGGTTAAAATAGCCTTAACTACTTCTGTACCATCTTCATTATAATATCCTAGTTTTACTTTTCCTTTTTCAATTAAATAAATTTTACTTGCCGTGTCTTCTTCAAAATAGATATAATCGCTCTTTTTATAAGCATCGAAAGTATGACACTCTTTGTATTCTTTAAATTTATGCGGACAAAGAAGATTAAATAAATTTACGTTATCAAAAAACCATAGGTTATTCATAAAAAAGAGTTTCAGTTTTGGTTTTAGTAAGTCTAAAAACATAGTAATAGCTTACAAAATTTAATAAATTAAACCAAAAACTTTAACAATAAATTTGGATCAGGACAATTCTTCTTATAAAACGTTATATTTTCTTCGGATGAAACTCCTGGATAATCACCAGAATTACCCTCTAAATCTCTAATTATTTGAAAGTGTAAATGCGGTGCATAATCTCCATTTACAGATGAATCTCCTAAATACCCAATAATATTTCCTTTTAAAACCAAGTCTCCAATTTTTATATCTTCTATGGATGCTAGCGTTAAATGTCCATATAGGGTATAAAAAGTTTGACTTTCTAATTGATGTTTTAAAATGATTGTTGGTCCGTAATCACCATAATTCTTATTATTTTTAAAACTATGAACTTCCCCATCTAAAGCTGCTAAAACTTTGGTGTTTTCACCGCACCATAAATCTATACCTAAATGAATATTTCTTTTTTCATTTTCTAGTTGATTTTTAAAATATTCGCTTCTATCGTAAATATTTCTTTTTTCTAAATAACCTCCAAAAGCTACCTTAGCTTTGTTTTGTTCTAAAAATGATTTTATATATGTTTCCCATTCCGAAGAAGAAGAGATATCAAATTGTAATAAATCTTTATTTTGAGAAGAAATTGCGATAGGATAATAACTCTCTAAAGAAATTTGTACATCAATTACAGCTAAAGGTTCTTTAGATATTTGATTTAAAAACTGATTGAATTTTTCTGTATTCATAATTGTAGGGAACAAAAAAACTCTCGAATTTCTCCGAGAGCTTTATATTTAAAATACTTAAATTTTAAGCATTTTCTTTTTTAATTAAGTTTAAGGCAGAACCTTCATTATACCATTCAATCTGACCTTGATTATAGGTATGGTTTGTAATAATGATATCTTTAGATCCATCTGCATGTACAACCTCTATAGTTAAAGCTTTATCTGGTGCAAATTCATTTAAATCTAAAAAGTTAAACGTATCATCTTCTTGAATTAAATCGTAATCTGCTTCATTATTAAATGTTAAACCTAACATTCCTTGTTTCTTTAAGTTGGTTTCATGTATTCTAGCAAAAGATTTTACTAAAACAGCAGCAACACCTAAATGTCTTGGCTCCATAGCAGCATGTTCTCTAGAAGAACCTTCACCATAATTATGGTCTCCAACCACAATAGATTTAATTCCTGCAGCTTTATAAGCTCTTGCTGTATCTGGCACTCCACCAAACTCGCCTGTTAATTGATTTTTAACAAAATTTGTTTTTTTACCATAAGCATTTACAGCTCCAATTAAACAGTTATTAGAAATATTATCTAAATGCCCTCTATAACGCAACCATGGTCCTGCCATAGAAATGTGGTCTGTTGTACATTTACCAAATGCTTTTATTAGTAATTTTACACCTGTTAAATCATTTCCTAACGGCGTAAAAGGCTCTAATAATTGTAATCTGTCAGAATCATCTTTTACAGCAATTTGTACATGACTTCCATCTTTTTCTGGTGCTAAATAACCATCATCTTTTACTTCAAAACCTTTTGGAGGTAACTCCCAACCAGTTGGTTCATCTAACATTACTTCTTCACCGTTTTCGTTGATTAATGTATCCGTAATTGGATTAAAATCTAAACGACCCGCAATAGCAATAGCAGCTGTTAATTCTGGTGAAGCAACAAAAGCATGTGTATTTGGATTACCATCTGCACGCTTAGCAAAGTTTCTATTAAAAGAATGTACAATACTATTTTTAGGTGCATTTTTTGGATCATCATAACGAGCCCATTGTCCGATACAAGGTCCACAAGCATTGGTAAATATTTTAGCATCTAATTTTTCAAAGATGCCAATAATACCATCTCTGTCTGCTGTATATCTTACTTTTTCAGATCCAGGATTTATTCCTAATTCCGATTTCATTTTTAACCCTTTATCCAAAGCTTGTTGTGCTATAGAAGAAGCTCTTGATAAATCTTCGTAAGAAGAGTTGGTACAAGAACCAATTAATCCCCATTCAACTTTTAATGGCCAATCATTATCTTTAGCCGCTTTTGCCATATCAGTTCCTACTTCTGTAGATAAATCTGGTGTAAAAGGTCCGTTTAATAAAGGCCCTAATTCTGATAAATTAATTTCTATAACTTGATCGAAATATTCTTCTGGGTTAGCGTATACTTCTGCATCACCTGTTAAATAGTCTTTTACTTCATTGGCTGCATCTGCAACATCACTTCTATCTGTAGCACGTAAATAACGTTCCATAGATTCATCATACCCAAAAGTAGATGTGGTTGCTCCTATTTCTGCACCCATGTTACAAATAGTACCTTTACCTGTACAAGACATAGAAGTAGCTCCTTCACCAAAATATTCTACAATAGCTCCTGTTCCTCCTTTTGCAGAAACAATACCTGCTACTTTTAAAATAACATCTTTTGGTGCAGTCCAACCAGATAATTTACCGGTTAACTTCACTCCTATTAATTTAGGGAATTTTAATTCCCAAGCCATACCTGCCATTACATCTACAGCATCTGCACCACCAACACCAATAGCTACCATACCTAAACCACCAGCATTTACTGTGTGAGAATCTGTACCAATCATCATTCCTCCAGGAAATGCATAATTTTCTAAAACTACTTGATGAATAATTCCTGCTCCTGGTTTCCAAAAACCTAATCCGTATTTATTAGAAACCGATTCTAAGAAATTAAAAACTTCGTTACTTGTATTTAGAGCCGATTGTAAATCTGAACTTGCTCCATTTTTAGCTTGAATTAAATGATCGCAATGTGTTGTTGTAGGCACAGCAACTTTACTTTTACCTGCTTGCATAAATTGCAATAATGCCATTTGTGCAGTTGCATCTTGTAAAGCAATTCTATCTGGTGCAAAATCTACATAATCTTTTCCCCTAACAAATGCTTTGTTAGTAGTTTTATCCCACAAGTGAGAATACAAGATTTTTTCTGCTAAAGTTAAAGGTTTTCCTGTTAGTTTACGAGCTGCATCTACACGTTCTACTACGTTAGAATACACTTTTTTAATCATATTAATATCAAATGCCATAAGATTTATATCTAATTTAGTGGTTAATATTTATTAGTACACTAAGATACAAAAATATCTACTATTTTTTATAACTGAATGCTCCTTACTAAAGATTTAATACTGATAGTGAAATAGAAAATTTTGATAGAAAATAGTTGCTCGGAAATAGCTGTTACTTCCATAAATGCTAATAGCTCGGGTTAGGGATTGAAATGGAAATCCTTTTTGAGAAGTATGAACAAAAAGATTGTAATAAAAAGCCCGACCACGACTTTTTAGGAGTGGTAACCCACAAATTATATGTATACCATTCTACAAGGTTTTGGAAACCTTGCAGGTCGGAGCTACTTTAAATAACTTTTCTATGAATAAGAGCAAAAAAAAAGTCTGAGTATAAAACTCAGACTTTTTAATATAATTTTTAATCTTTAGATTATCTCACTAATTGTTTTTGAGATGGCTTAAACTTAGTTAAAACGATACCGTCTACAGCTGCTTCGTATTCTGCCATAGTTGGTGTTCTACCTAAAATTGTAGACAATACAACTACTGGAGTAGATGATAATAAAGATTCTCCTTTTTTCTCTCCAGAATCTTTTACAACTCTTCCTTGAAATAAACGTGTAGATGTTGCCATTACAGTATCTCCTGGTGCTGCTTTTTCTTGATTCCCCATACATAAGTTACATCCTGGACGCTCTAAATACAACATATTTTCATATCCAGTACGTGCTACTCCTTTTGGTGCGTTGTCATCAAATTCGAAACCAGAATATTTTACTAAAACATCCCAATCTCCTTCTGCTTTTAACTCATCTACAATATTATAGGTTGGTGGTGCAACAACTAAAGGCGCTTTAAATTCTACTTTACCATATTGAGCCTCAACATTCTTTAACATTTGAGCTAATATTTTCATATCACCTTTGTGAACCATACAAGATCCTACGAAACCTAAATCTACTTTTTTAGTTCCGCCGTAGTAAGATAATGGTCTAATGTTATCGTGTGTATAACGTTTAGAAACATCATCATTATTTACATCTGGATCCGCAATCATTGGTTCTGCGATTTCATCTAAATCAATCACAACTTCTGCGTGATATTTAGCGTTTGCATCTGGTCTTAAAGAAGGTTTAATTCCTGTTTTAAGCTCTACAATTCTATTTTCTGCCTTGTCTACTAAACCTTTAAGAACTTGACCTGCATTGTCCATTCCTTTATCAATCATGATTTGGATACGACCTTTGGCAATTTCTAAAGATTCAATTAAAGTATCATCTTCAGAAATACAGATAGAAGCTTTTGCTTTCATTTCTGCAGTCCAATCTGTAAATGTAAATGCTTCATCTGAAGTCAATGTTCCAATATGAACCTCTATGATTCTTCCTTGAAAAACGTTTTCTCCACCAAATTGCTTTAACATTTGAGATTGTGTAGCGTGTACTACATCACGGAAATCCATATAAGATTTCATTTGTCCCTTAAAAGTAACTTTTACTGATTCTGGAATTGGCATAGAAGCTTCACCTGTAGCTAATGCTAAGGCAACCGTTCCTGAATCTGCTCCAAAAGCAACACCTTTAGACATACGTGTGTGAGAATCTCCACCAATAATGATGTCCCAATCACCCACTGTAAGATCGTTAAGTACTTTATGGATAACATCTGTCATTGGAAAATATTTCCCTTTAGGATCACGACCAGTAATTAAACCAAAGTCGTTCATAAACTTCATTAACCTTGGTATGTTTGCTTTCGATTTATCATCCCAAACTGAAGCTGTATGACAACCAGATTGGTATGCTCCATCTACAATTGGAGAAATAACTGTAGCAGCCATCATTTCTAATTCTTGAGAAGTCATTAAACCTGTAGTATCTTGAGATCCTACAATGTTTACTTCTACTCGAACATCTGAACCTGCATGTAAAGTTTTTCCTGGAGTGGTACCAACAGCATTTTTGTTGAATATTTTTTCAACAGCAGTTAATCCTTGCCCTTCAATAGATATTTCTTTTGATGGTGCATAAACTGGCACTACATCTATACCTAATACTTTAGAAGCAAAGGTTTGTAATTTTTTACCGAAAACAACAGCGTAAGAACCTCCTGCTTTCATAAACTCCATTTTTTGTGGTGTAAATGCTGCAGAAATATCTTTTAATTCTGTATCTCCGTTATATAATTTTTTCTCTTTGGTATTAATAGTAAGTACAGTACCTGTTGCTACAGAATATTCTTCTTTTAAAACAGGGTCTCCATTTGCATCACGAATCGTGTTTCCTTCTGCATCTTTTTGTTGTACCCAGTTTTTAAGGTCTAAACCAATACCACCAGTTACCCCAACAGTTGTTAAGAAAATAGGCGAAATACCATTTGTACCTGCAATTACCGGCGCAATATTAATAAATGGTACATACGGACTAGATTTAATACCTGTCCATAATGCTACGTTGTTTACACCAGACATTCTTGATGATCCAACTCCCATTGTTCCTTTTTCAGCAATTAACATCACTCTTTTATCAGGATGTTGTGCTTGTACTGCTTTTAATTCGTTTTGTTGTGCAATGTTGTGTTCAAATAAACACTGACCGTGTAATTCTCTATCTGAACGAGAGTGAGCATCACCACCTGGAGACAATAAATCTGTAGAAATATCACCAACTCCAGCAATAAATGTTACTACATCTATTTTTTCATCAATCTCTGGTAATTTTGTAAAAAATTCTGCTTTCGCGTAACTTTTTATAATATCTATTGCAATTTTATTACCTTTATTAAATGCTTCTTCTAAACGTGTTGTATCTGCTTCATAAAGAAAAACTTGTGTTTTTAAAACATCTGCAGCTTGTTTTGCAATGGCAGCATCGGCTCCTAAAGCCAAGTCTAATAGCACTTTTACTGATGGTCCACCCTTCATGTGTGATAATTGCTCAAAAGCAGAAGAAGTTGTAATTTCTTTTACGATTGATTCACCTAAAATAATCTCTTTTAAAAATTTAGCTTTCACTACAGCAGCACTTGTAGTTCCTGGTAAAACATTATAGATAAAAAAGTTTAAAGATTCTTCTCTGTACTCGTTTTCTAAATCTTTAATTTGTTCAATGATTTTGCTTAGTAATTCTGCACCATCAATTGGTTGTGGATGAAGTCCTTGTTCTTTACGTTCATCTATCTGCTTAAGGTAGTCTTTATAAATACTCATGAAAGAAATCTTTAGTTACTGTAAGCCCTTTTAATTCTTATAAACGAAAAGACATACTGTAAAATTATTTTTTTATTTTAGTCTGACAAACTTACATTTTTTATATTAAAATTAAAAGATAAATAATAGATTGCGTAAATTAATGAATAAAAAAAAGTTATTCGATAAAACACTGATTTTAAATCAATAAAAAGGTTTCTTTATTGATTTATTTTGAAGTTTTAATAATTATATAGAAAATGCAGACTAATAAGCCGAATCCTGTTCCTTAAAAAGGCTCTTATCATTTATCTAGAATTACAATTACTCGTAACTTCTATCTGCCTACCCTTTAGAATCGAGCGAGTAGCTCTCAAGCTCTAATTTACATGGCATTGCACCTCATAGAGTTTACCTGGTTTCACTACAGCCTAACTGTACATTCTTTCTGTTGCACTGGTCCTCAGCTCTCGCTGGACGGATGTTATCCGCTATGATACTCTTTGGTGTCCGGACTTTCCTACTTGTAAAACAAGTCGATAAGATAAGTCTGCAATTTCTATATTATATTATGAATTTTTCTTTAATCATAAAAAAAACCCACTCATAAATGAGTGGGAAAAATTGCTATGAAAAAGAAAAAGTGTTGCCGATAAAATCGGCAACACTGCAAATATACTTTAAATATTTAAATAAAAAAACAGCTTATTTTAAAAAGTTACTTTTTTATTTAAAATTAACATTTCCTTAAGAGAACATGTCTTTAACTTTTTCAAAAAACGATTTGTCCGACTTATTTGGACTTGGTCTAAAATTCTCATTATCAGACATTTTATCAAAGAATTGTTTTTGTTCTTTATTCAATTCTTGTGGTGTCCAAACATTAATATGTATTAGAAAATCTCCAGTACCATAACGCTCTATACTTGGCAAACCTTTTCCTTTTAATCTTAAAATTTTACCCGATTGTGTACCAGCATCAATTTTAATTTTCACTTTACCTGTAACGGTATCAACTTCTTTGCTTGTTCCTAAAACTGCTTCAGAGAAATTAATATATAAATCATAATGAATATTAGTTCCTTCTCTCTTTAAAATATCATGAGGAACTTCTTCAATTAATACTAATAAATCTCCAGCAATAGAGTTTTTACCAGGAGCTTCATTTCCTTTTCCTCCTACTTTTAATTGTACACCTTCTGTAACTCCTGCAGGTATATTTATAGAAACGGTTTCTTCTCTTGTAATTAAACCTTGTGCATCTGCTTCACTTGGTTTTGTACTAATAATTTCTCCAGCACCAGAACAAGTACCACAAGTAGTAGCTGTTTGCATTCTACCTAAAATAGTATTGGTAACGCGCATTTGTTGCCCAGAACCATTACATGTAGTACACGTTTTATAAGTAACTCCTTCTGCTTGTACTTTACGTCTAACTTTTACTTTCTTTTCTACGCCTTTTGCTATTTCTTCTAAAGTAAGTTTTACACGTATTCGCATATTACTTCCTTTAACTCTTGCTTGTCGTTGGCCTCCACCACCGCCAAAACCACCGAAGCCACCTCCAAAACCGCCGCCTCCGCCGCCGCCGAAGATATCTCCAAACTGACTAAATATGTCATCCATATTCATTCCGCCGCCGCCGCCGAAACCGCCGCCACCTTGTGGACCTTCAAAACCAGCATGACCATATTGATCATATCGTGCTTTTTTGTTTTCGTCACTTAAAACCTCGTACGCTTCTGCAGCCTTTTTAAAGTTCTCTTCTGCAGCGGTATCATCCGGATTTTTGTCTGGATGATATTTAATAGCCATTTTTCTATAACCTTTCTTTATTTCTGCTTGAGTTGCAGATTTTGAAAGACCTAATATTTCGTAAAAATCTTGTTTTGCCATGTTTTATTTCAATTATCAATTAACAGTAATCAATGATCAATGGTAATTGTACATTGTTAATTGTAACTTATTGTCCAATAACCACTTTAGGATAACGAATAATTTTGTCTCCTAATTTGTATCCTTTTTCTACACAGTCAATTACTTTTCCTTTTAAATCTTCTGATGGAGCAGGAATCTGAGTAATTGCTTCGTGAATTTCAGCATCAAAAACATCACCAGCTTTTGTTTCTACTACAGACAATCCTTTTAACTCTAAAGTGTTAAATAATTTTTGATAAATTAACAACACTCCTTTTCTTAATTCTTCTGCCTCTTTATCATCTTCAATATGTGTCAGAGCACGTTCAAAATCATCAATAATTGGCAGTAAAGATGTCATTAAATCTTGTCCAGCAGTTTTAAATAATTCTATTCTTTCTCTGGATGTTCTCTTTTTATAGTTTTCAAACTCAGCAAACAAACGTAAAAACTTATCTTTTTCAGCTTGAAGCAACTCTTCTGTTGTAGGTTCTTCTTTTACAACTTCTGCTTCAACTTCTTGATTTTCTTCTACTTGAACAGTTTCTTGTTCGTTTCTTATTTCTTCTTCTTGGGTGTTATCTTTCTTACTCATTATCTTTGTAAACGTTAAAATATCTACTATTAAAAGGCAAAAACGTTGCCAACAAAAAAATAGTGTCAGATTGACACTATTTTTAATTTCTTTATATTTTAACATGTCCCCAATTTTCACCAGATTTAATTCTATGAATTTGCATATCTGAAACTCCAAATCGTTTGGCAATCATAGTGATTCTTGTTCTTTTATTTTTAAGCTGCCTTTTTATGATTTTTACTTTTCCTTCTGTTAGCTTATAACTATTTTTTTTATTCTTTATAGATTCTACAAACACAGGGTTTTTAAACTGATGCAACTCTTTTTCTCTTTTTGTTGCCCATTTTAAATTATCTAGTGTATTATCTGTTTTATCATAATTAAGATGTAAAACAAAAATTTTCTCTTCACTTTCTTTTTCTAGAAAATGTTGAGCAACTAATTTATGTAGATACCTACTAGTAGATTTATTATTTACTACTTGTTTTACATAAATGGTTTCATAGCCATTAATAAAACTTTTTTCTCTTAAAAATTCTTTATCGTCTTTAATATAAAGAACTCTTCCGTAGTTAGAAATCTTAAATTTTTTTACATCAGAAATTTTCTCATCAAATTTAATATCCTTCCACTCTTCTTTCCACAAACTTCTTATCATAATATAAAAGTATTTTTAAATTCATAAAAAACTTTTCTTTATTCAGCAATTCTTTCAATTTTAGCACCAATAGATTTTAAACGGGCTTCTATGTTTTCGTACCCTCTATCTATTTGTTCAATATTATTTATAATACTTGTTCCTTTTGCAGATAATGCAGCAATTAATAATGAAATTCCTGCTCTAATATCTGGCGATGTCATTTTGGTTGCCTTTAAAGAGCTTTCAAAATTCATACCAATTACGGTAGCTCTATGAGGATCACACAAAATTACTTTAGCGCCCATATCGATCAATTTATCAACAAAGAATAAACGGCTTTCAAACATCTTTTGATGTATTAAAACGGTTCCTTTTGCTTGTGTAGCTATTACCAAAACAATACTTAATAAATCTGGCGTAAAACCAGGCCAAGGTGCATCTGCAACGGTTAAAACAGAACCATCTATAAAGTTTTGAATTTCATACGATTCTTGTGCAGGAATGTAAATATCATCTCCTTTTCTCTCTAGTGTAATACCTAATTTTCTAAATACATTAGGTATTTGCCCTAAGTTATCCCAACTAACATCTTTAATTGTTAATTCAGATCTTGTCATTACAGCAACACCAATCCAAGAACCAATTTCAATCATGTCTGGTAAAACAGTGTGCTCACAACCACCTAGCGCTTCTACTCCTTCTATGATTAATAAATTAGACCCAACTCCAGAGATTTTTGCCCCCATAGAATTCAACATTTTACATAACTGTTGAATATAAGGTTCGCAGGCTGCATTGTATATTTTTGTAGTTCCTGTAGCTAAAACAGCTGCCATTAAAATATTAGCGGTTCCTGTTACAGAAGCTTCATCTAACAACATTTCTACACCAAATAACTCTGCTGCTTCTACTCCGTAAAAATGTTCTTCTTTATTATAACGGAATTTTGCTCCTAATCTTATAAAGCCTTCAAAATGGGTATCTAATCGTCTACGACCAATTTTATCTCCTCCAGGTCTAGGAATATATCCTTTACCAAAACGAGCTAAAAGCGGACCAACAATCATAATAGAGCCACGTAAAGAGCTTCCGTCTCTTTTAAAATCTGCAGATTCTAAATATTTTAAATTGATTTCATCCGCTTGAAAAGCGTAAGAATTTCTACTTAATTTTTCTACTTTTACACCTAATTCTCCAAGAATAAAAATTAGTTTGTTAACATCAATAATATCTGGAACGTTATTTACAACAACTCTTTCTGGGGTTAATAAAACCGCGCAGAGTATTTGTAAAACTTCGTTTTTTGCTCCTTGTGGAGTAATGGTTCCGTTTAATTTATGACCGCCTTCAATTTTAAATGATGCCATATACTAATATCTTTTTCTATTTTTATTTTGATTACTGTGTTGTGGTTTCTTGTAAGTACCTTTCGTTGCAGTAGTACCTTGACCTTGTGTACGTGGTTTTCTTAACAAGTTTTTACTTTCAGAAAGTTCTTCTTCTGTATTTCTTAAATCTAATTTACCATCAGATAAATCGAATAAATGCTTAAAAATTACAGCATCATCGACAGTGTCTTTATTCCAATTTAAATAACACTTTTTCATGTGGTTTGCAATGGTAAATACCAAAGCTTCTTTTTTCTCGCCTTCTTCCCAGCTTAAAGCAATATCTATCATTGTTTGAATATTGTTACCATAATAACGATATCTAGACGCAGATTTTGGATACGCTAATCCTTCTGGTTTTTCTTGTAATTCTTCTTTTGATGGTTGCGGATATGGAGATTCTACATCTAATTTAAAATCTGCCATGATATATAGCTGATCCCAAAGTTTGTGTTTAAAATCTGGAACATCACGTAAATGTGGTTGTAAATTCCCCATAACATCTACAATCGCTTTTGCCATTTTATCGCGTTCTTCTTTAGTTTCTAAAGCCAAACAATGGTCTACTAATTTTTGTATATGTCTGCCGTATTCTGGTATTATCATTAACGGTCTTCCTGAATTGTATTCTAAATCGAATGTCATTTTTATATTTTTGAGAAGTGTTCTCGATACATTTTCCTTTATCCTTTTAATCAAAAGAAAACACTAGAACTGAAAAATTATAGTTTGTAGTTATTTAATGTTGCAAAATAACAATTTATTTTTAGTTTCTATGAATGATTTTTAACCAATCACTTTTAATTTGGCAAATTGAAGCAATAATTTCTTCTTACCAACAGTACCAAATTTAATTTCTGCCTTTTTATTTGGGCCATTTCCCTCTAGCGCAATTACTTCTCCTGTTCCAAATCTATTGTGTTCTACAAAATTACCCACAATAATATTACCATCAAATAAATTAGGTTTTGAGGTTGCTTGAGATACCTTTTTTAAATTTTTAGGAATCACCATCTCTTTCTTCTTTACCAAATCTCGCTCCATTTTTTTACGCTGAATTGGTTTTTGAAAACGAATTCCTTTTGGGGCATCATCAAAAATACTTTTATCAACAAAATTATTAATTGCTGGGTTTGTACTTTTTGGTGTAATGTAATTTAGATATTGATCATCTATTTCCTCTAAAAATCTACTTGGTTCTGCATCTACCAATTTCCCCCATCTATAACGGGTTTGCGCATAACTTAAATAGGCCACTTTTTCTGCCCTTGTTATAGCAACGTAAAATAACCTTCGCTCCTCTTCTAGTTCACTTCGAGTATTCATACTCATTGCAGAAGGAAATAAGTTTTCTTCTAAACCAACAATGTATACGTACATATACTCCAATCCTTTAGATTGGTGAATGGTCATTAAAGAAACAGATGGTTTGTCTTCTTCTTTTTTAGCGTCAAAATCTGTAGCCAAAGCAACATCTTCTAAAAAGGTAGTTAAAGAGGTATCGCCACCTTCTTCAATTTTATCAGTAATAAAGTCCTTAATTCCGTTTAAAAGTTCTTGAACGTTTTCTACTTTACTAACTGCTTCTGGCGTTCCGTCTTTTTCTAAATCTTTTATTAATAGCGTCTTTTTTACAACGGTTTCTGCAATTTCAAATGCATTTTTTGTTTGCGATTCTACTTGCAAACTCTGCATCATCGTCATAAAATTACGAAGCTTATTTTTAGTTCCTGCATTAATTTTTAAATCTATTTTATCAATATATTTTATAATATCGAAAATTGATTTTTTATAATGATTTGCAGCTATTATTAATCGATCTATGGTTGTTGCACCAATACCACGAGCAGGATAATTGATAATTCTTTTTAACGCTTCTTCATCATTTGGGTTGATTAAAATACGTAAATAAGATAAAATATCTTTAATTTCTTTTCTTTGATAAAAAGACATTCCTCCGTAAATGGTATACTCAATTCCTTTTTTACGCAAGGCATCTTCAATAGCTCTAGATTGCGAGTTTGTTCTATATAAAACACAAAAATCATCTGGAGTTAATTGATGATTCATTTGGTTTTCCCAAATGGATTGAGCTACAAAACGTCCTTCTTCCCCATCGGAAATGGTACGCATTACATTTATAGCGTCTCCAGGATCATTTGAGGTCCAAACTTCTTTATCTAATTTTGTTTTATTTTTTTCGATTACAGAATTTGCAGCGTTTACAATATTACTTGTAGAACGGTAATTTTGCTCAAGTTTAAAAGTTTTTACATCCGGATAATCTTTCTGAAAATTTAAGATATTCTGAATATTTGCTCCCCTAAAACTATAGATACTCTGAGAATCGTCTCCAACCACACAAATATTACCAAATTTGTCTGCCAAAGCTCTTACAATAATATATTGAGAGTGATTTGTATCTTGATACTCATCTACCATTATATATCTAAAACGGTCTTGGTATTTAGCTAATACTTCTGGAAAACGCGCTAATAACTCATTGGTTCTTAACAACAAGTCATCAAAATCCATTGCCCCAGCTTTAAAACATCTATCTACATAGGTTCTATAAATATTACCAACTTCTGGCCTACTTGCATGTAAGTCTGCTTCTTGTAAATCTGCATTATTAAAATACGCTTTAACCGTAATTAAACTGTTTTTAAAGGAAGAAATTCTACCTAAAATCTGTTTTGGCTTGTATTGTTCCCTATTTAAATTCTTCTCTTTTATAATTGCCGATATTAAACGAACAGAATCTTGAGAATCGTAAATTGTAAAATTGGTTGGAAAACCTAATTTGTCTGCCTCGGTACGTAAAATTCTAGCAAAAACGGAGTGAAAAGTTCCCATCCACAGATTTCTAGACTCACTGTTACCTACAACTCCGGCAATTCTTGCCTTCATTTCTTTAGCTGCCTTGTTGGTAAATGTAAGTGATAAAATGTTGAAAGAATCTACACCTTGCTTCATTAAATGGGCAATTCTGTAGGTTAATACACGTGTTTTACCAGAACCCGCACCCGCAATAATAATCATGGGTCCATCTTTTTGTAAGACAGCTTGTCTCTGTGCTTCGTTTAAAGAATCTAAATATGTGCTCAATAGTTTATTTTGAAAGAATTTGAAAGCGTGAAATTAACCAAACTATTCGTGTATAGAAAAGAAGATGAATACTATTTATTCACAATTTATACATAACAAATTACAACGATATCTGCCCTAGAGCAGATAAATACAATTATCTGCCTATAGACAGATAATTTAAAATATCTGCTTACAGGCAGATAATATTGACTTTTAGTTAAATAAATGATATATTAGCTAAAAATTAAGATTCACAAATGACTAGTATTTTAACAGGCGACATCATCAATTCTAGAAAGAAAGATGACAATTTTTGGTTAGAAACTCTAAAAGAAGCATTGAAGACTTTTGGTGATTCTCCAAAATATTGGCAGATTTACAGAGGAGATAGTTTTCAATTAGAAATAGAAAACTCTGAAAAGGCATTTTATGCAGCTTTAAAGTTAAAATCTCATTTAAAATCGACGGTAGATATAGATGTTAGAATTGGAATTGGAATTGGAGAAAAAGAATTTAATGCTCCAGAGGTTACAGCTTCTAACGGAGAAGCTTTTGTAAATTCTGGCTATGCATTTGACACTTACTTAAAGAAGCAAACTATTGCGATTAAAACACCTTGGCAAGAAGTTGATACAGAGTTAAATATCGCTTTCGATTTAGCCTTATTAACCATGGATTCTTGGACAAAAAACTCTGCAGAAGTATTTAAAATATCCTTAGAATCGGAAAATAGTACGCAAAACGAAATTGCTGCCCTTTTAGGAATTACACAAGGACGTGTTAGTGAACGCCAAAAACGTGCTGGATTTGAACCTATTATGAAACTAGAAAAGCGTTTTAGAAAAATTATCAATCAAAAAATACATTTATAAAATGCTCTTATTTTTAAAACTTTTGTTAACTCATATTTTAGGTGATTTTGTTTTTCAGCCAGAAAAATGGGTAAAAGACAAAGAAGAAAAGAAAGTAAAGTCGATAAAATTATACTTCCATATAGGAATTCATACTATTTTATTATTACTAGTCCTTCAACTTAAATTACAAGAATATTGGCTCGCTTTTCTGTTAGTTATAATATCTCATTATGGTATAGATCTTTTAAAACTCTATCTCCAAAAAAAGAAAACAAAACGAATTTGGTTTTTTATAGATCAAGTTTTGCATCTTAGTGTATTAGTGTTTGCAACTTCTTTTTATGTTGATTTTTCTTTATCAACTGAAAACTTAATAACAGATCAAATCTTATTATTAATTATCTTTTTACTGTTGGTTATTTTTGTTTCCGCAATTATCATTAAAATAATAATTACACAATGGAATCCTGAAAGTAAAAAAGAAAATGATGATTCTCTCGAAAAAGCAGGTCGTTATATTGGTATTCTAGAACGTTTATTTGTATTTACGTTTGTAATTACCAATCATTGGGAAGCAATCGGCTTTCTACTAGCAGCAAAATCTGTTTTTAGATTTGGAGATTTAACATCATCTAAAGACAGAAAATTAACGGAATATATTTTAATTGGTACTTTATTAAGTTTTGGTATTGCTATCTTTTTAGGAGTATTATATTTGTACACTTTAAAATTCATCTAATTTATGGAAGATAAACTAATAGAAAGCATTGCATATATTCTACCCGCTACTGTTACCAGTTTCGTTGCTTATTATATATTTAATAGATTGATAATAAAGCTAAATTCTGATGAAAAAACAGCGTTATTATCTCAAAGAAAAAAAGAAGCTTTACCTATAAAACTACAAGCTTACGAAAGAATGTTGTTGTTTTGTGAGCGTATTAATCCTGTTAAAATGTTGGTGAGAATTAAACCAATTACAGAGGATACGCAAGATTATTTACAATTGTTGATTGCAAATATAGACCAAGAGTTTGAACATAATTTAGTGCAGCAAATGTATATTACAGACGATACTTGGACAGCAGTTGTGGCTACAAAAAATACCATTATTAATAAATTAAGACAAGTTGCAGAAACGGCAGAAACTGCCAATGAACTGCGGGAAAAGGTGATTATCGATTACTCTAAAACATTACCGCCAACGGATACTGCTATTGGTTTTATTAAAAATGAAGTAAAAAAACTGTTATAAAAAAAAGACCATCTAAACAGATGGTCTTTTTCTTCTTTCAGAAATAGCAAATTCCCCTTTTTAAAACTGAAGCCTTACTCCTAATTTAAAGTTTCTACCACGTGTAGAAAACCCTAAAATATCATCGTAATCTTCGTCTAAAATATTTGTAACTCCACCAAATAAAGTTACAGTGTCTTCTAATAATTTATAATTAGCCGCAAAATCTAATACTTGGTAACTTGTTAAAGTAACATCTTCCCCTGCAGTTCCAAAAGAACCATATCTATCAAAAATACTTCTATCACCTACATTTTTATAAGTAATATTGAAGAATGTATTTTTTAAGACATCCAAATCTAAACCTGCTACAAATTTATTTGCAGGAATATAATCGTTAAAATCTTCTGTATTATCTTTATCAACATACGTATAAGAAGCATTAACAGTTAAAAAACTAAGAGGTGTAATATTCGTATTTATTTCAAAACCACTAGCATCTGAAGAACCATTACCGTATTTAAAAGTAGCATTATCATAAATAATTGCATCTTCTTCTTTTCTATTAAAATAAACAGCATCAAACTGAAGCCAATCTTTATAATTTACATCAAAACCAGCTTCAAAAGTTTCATTAGATTCTGGTTTTAAATCTAAATTACCAGAAAAACCATCATACAATTGATACAAACTTGGTGTAATAAATGCTGTACTATAAGAAGTTAATAATTTTAAAGAAGCATTTTCATTTTTTAAAACTGAGTATGCAAGGTTTCCATCATAAACAGCATGATTACCATATACATTATGAATATTTAATCGTCCACCTACATTGGCACTTAAACCAAAATCTGTTATATACACTACACTTGCATAAGGATCTACAGTATTAAAATTTGCAATTCCTTTTTTAATTTCTGCAAAAGGAGTTACCGAATTATTACTATGTATTTGGTAATTTAAACCTGTAATTAATTGAATTTTACCGTCTTTAAAATCATATCTATTTACTAAATCTAAATTTACACTTCTACCAACAAATTCGTAGTTGTCTAAAGTACCCGCAAAAGAATTGAATTGCTCTAAATTTCTTTCTACCACATTTGCAGAAGCTAATAAGTAAACTTCTCCTTTATTATAAGTGTATTTTGGTTTTACACCAACTCTAAACTGCTCTTGATCTCCAGTATTTACATCACTATCAGAAAAAGCCCCTGCATCAAAATCATAATCAAAAACATCATAATTTAAGAAAGTCTCTATAGAAAACTTATCATTTACTGCATAACCTAATTTTAACAACGCATTTTTGCTATAAAAACTATCATTTTCATAAACAGCATTTGTTTTACTTTTTGCAGCAGACATTCCGTCTGTTCCAGTAATACTAAAAGAACCTAAGAAATTAAGTTTCCCTAAAGTACCGTTTAAACTTACGTTTTGGTTGTTATCAGATAATCCGCTTCCTTTAACATTTGCAGTATTATTTGTACCAATACTTGTTTCAAAAGAACCAGAAATATTATCTTCTGATGCTTTCTTTAAAACAACATTAATAACTGCAGTAGCTGCTCCAGAACCGTATAATGTAGATGATGCTCCTTTTAAAATTTCAATAGACTCTATTTGACTAACGGCTAATAAACGTAAATCGAATTGTTGATTAATTGCAGATTGATCTGTAACTGGCACACCATCAATTAAAACTAAAACTTGCCTATTTCTTCCTCCTCTAATATTAATACTTCTTGGTTCTGATGCATTAGAATTTACACCTCTAACATCAATACCAACAACATTATTTAGGATTTCAATAACATTTTTACCAGCATTTTGTTGCAATTCTTTTTGAGTAATTTTCTGAATTACCTTACCAGTATTCTCTTTTTTTAGATTAAATTTTGTAGCTGTAACAACAACTTCGTCTAAAGCCTCTACTTTTTCTTTTTGCTGTGCAAAAAGATTTGTGCTAGCAAAACTACATGCCAAAACACCAACAATTAATAATTGTTTTTTCATTTTTAATGATTTAATTTAAGTCTTCTTCTTTTACAAGAAAACAATAATGATTACTCCTTGTTAAACAAGGAATCTAAATAAATCAGGTAAATTTGTGTACAAAATAGAATTAGTACATAAACCTTTATCCCGAAAGTTTTAATTGTTAAAATGTATCAAATCTAGGCAGGTATCCTGGCTTGCGTCTTGTAATTTGTCTTCCCATTTTTATACTGAATATATTTTCAATAATTAAACAGTGACTTAAAGATAATTACAAGCTTAATAACTTACAGTTGCGGGAACAGCTTCGGTGTTAAACCGAATTCCCTTTTAATTTGTTCTCAAAAAAACAAAACCTAAATTCTTCACAAATGTAGATTATTTCTAATTACTAGAATCTAATAATTAATAAATTTTCAGCTTAATTCATTCCAAAATTCTAAGTATTCTCAGAAAATCAATTTAAGAAAATATTCTATTTATATAACGTCCACATTTCTTAAATCTTTATAAAATAACTGCTTTAAAAATTCTCGATAACTTTAGGTATAAATCATAAAAGAAAAGCAATTTAAATACTATTTAAGATATTCTTTCCTTTTTAAAAAAATGTTTACAACCTTTGTCTTTATATATTTTTAAATTATGATTCATTATATTTCTGGCGGAGAACGATCTGGTAAAAGTAGTTACGCCCAAAAAATAGCTGAAGAAATTTCTAAAAACCCCTTTTATTTGGCAACTTCTAGAATTTGGGATGAAGGTTTTAAAACAAGAGTAGAAAGGCACATTTCTGATAGAGACAAACGCTGGACAACCATTGAGGAAGAAAAAAATATTAGTGCTGTTATTGTTGATAAATCTACTGTAGTGGTAGACTGCGTAACATTATGGTTAACAAACTTTTATGTTGACACTAAATATGATGTAGAAGAATCTTTAAAATTAGCCAAACAAGAAATAGAAAAACTAGTAGAAATTGATGCTACTATTATCATTATTTCTAATGAAATTGGTATGGGATTACATGCAACTACAGAATCTGGAAGAAAATTTACAGAACTACAAGGCTGGATGAATCAATTTATTGCAAAAAAAGCAGATAAAGCAACTTTTATGGTTTCTGGATTGCCCTTAAAATTAAAATAAAACATGATTTCAAAAATTACACCTCTTTCTAAAGAAATAATAAATACTCTTCAAAAAAAGATAGATTTTAAAACAAAACCTATCGGAGCTTTAGGTATGTTAGAAGATATTGCTATTAAAATTGGTAGCATACAAAACACATTAACACCTAAAATTACAACACCAACAATTGTTGTTTTTGCTGCAGATCATGGAATTACAAAAACAAAAAAGGTAAGTCCATATCCGCAAGAAGTAACGCAACAAATGGTGCTAAATTTCTTAAACGGAGGTGCTGCAATTAATGTTTTTTGTAAACAAAACAATATCAATTTAAAAATTGTTGATGCTGGTGTAAATGCAGATTTCACCCCAAATAATCAATTAATATCTACTAAAATAGCAAAAGGAACCAAAGATTTTTCTACTGAAAAAGCGATGACAATTACAGAATGTAATACTGCGCTAGAAAAAGGAAAAGAAATTGTAAACACTCTATTTAAAGAGAACTGTAATACCATTGGTTTTGGAGAAATGGGGATTGGAAACACTTCTTCCGCAGCACTTTTAATGAGTTATTTTACAGCCGTTAACATTGAGAATTGTGTGGGGAAAGGAACAGGTTTAAATGATCAAGGTCTTCAACAAAAAAAGATTGTTTTAAGACAAGTATACGATAAACATTCATTAACAATACATTCACCAATAGATGCACTTACTGCTTTTGGTGGCTTCGAAATTGTAATGATTACGGGTGCCATTTTAGAAGCAGCGGCTTTAAAAATGACAATTCTAATTGACGGATTTATTGTTACAGCTGCCTTGTTAGCTGCTTTTGCTATTGATAAAAATGTACTTGATTACTGTCTTTTTACACATTCTTCCGGAGAACAAGGGCATCAAAAAATATTAAATCACTTAAATGTAAAACCTATTTTAAATTTAGGTTTACGTTTAGGAGAAGGAACAGGAGCTGCGGTTGCACTGCCTATTATTCAATCTTCGGTGCTATTTTTAAACGAAATGGCTACTTTTGAAAGCGCCAATATCAGCGAAGCTTAAAGCTATGAAAAAAGAAATTCATTATTTTTTAACAGCCATATTATTCTTTACAAGAATACCTTGCCCAAAATGGGTCGGGCATTCCTCTGAAATGCTAAATAAAAGTAACCGATACTTTTCTTTAGTAGGTATTTTAGTAGGATCTATTGCTGCTTTGGTTTACTACTTGGCAACGTTTATTTTTACTCCGGAAATTTCTATAATTTTAAGTATGATTTCTTCTATTTTGACAACTGGAGCTTTTCATGAAGATGGTTTTGCCGATTCTTGCGATGGTTTTGGAGGTGGCTGGACCAAAGAAAAAATCTTACTAATCATGAAAGATTCCAGATTAGGAACTTTTGGAGTTATAGGATTATTTTCAATTCTTTTATTAAAATTTGCAGCAATACAAGCGCTTAGTTCATCTGCTATAAACATTCCTTTACTTATTATTTCTGGTCATGCCATTAGTCGTTTTATTGCTACTATCCTACTCTACACGCATCCGTATGTAAGAGATATTGAAACTTCTAAAATAAAGCCGACAACAACACAAATGAGTACAAAATCTTTAGTGATTTCTTTCTTTTTTGGAATTTTACCTCTTTTCTTTTTTCAAAACTACAGAGTATTTCTATGTCTTATACCTTTATTAATAACGTATTGGTATGTAGCTCGTTTTTTTAAGAAATGGATTGGTGGACAAACAGGAGATTGTGCGGGTGCTTTGCAACAAGTTGCAGAAGTTATTTTTTATCTTTTTATACTCGTTTTATGGAGATTATATTAATTAGACATACAACTCCCAAAATAGCAAAAGGAATTTGCTACGGACAAGCGGATCTTGATGTTACTGATACTTTTTTAGAGGAAATTAAACCTATTTTAAAGAAAGTTTCTACTTATGATGCTGAAACTGTTTATTATAGTAGTCCGCTTAAAAGGTGTAAAAAACTTGCAGAAAAACTTTCGGATACTGTTCTTTTTGATGATCGTCTAAAAGAATTAGATTTTGGAGATTGGGAACTACAAAACTGGAACGATATCAATAAAACTGAATTAGATATTTGGATGAATGACTTTGTAAGGGTTGCTGTAACAAATGGCGAATCATATTTAGATTTACATGCTAGAACTACAAATTTTCTTTTAGAAATAAGCAAGCAAAAACACAAAAAGGTTGTTATTATAACGCATGCAGGTGTTATGAGAAGTTTGCATTCTTTTATCAATAAAATCCCTTTAGAAAAATCTTTTGATTTAAAATTACAATACGCACAAGTTTTAGAAATAAATTATTAAAATGAAACATCTTTTAGCTTTCTTAATTATAAGTAGTCTCTTCTTTTCTTGTCAAAAAAAAGCAAATCAAGCAACAGTAAAAACAACGCTAAAAAGCACCATAAAGTATGCAAAAGGTTTTGACATAATTACAATAGGTAATCAGAAAAAATTGGTAATAAAAAAACCGTATCAAAACTCTAAAGAAGAATTTACCTACCTACTTGGCGATAAAACGGATTTAAGTAAAAATGAATTAAAAATCCCTATTAAAAACATCGTGGTTACAAGTACTACCCATATATCAATGTTAGAACAAATTGGTGCAGAAAAGTATTTAACAGGGTTTCCACAAACAAAATTTATTTCATCAGAAAAAACTAGAAAACGTATTGCTGATGGTAAGGTTGTTGAGTTAGGTAGTGAACGATCTATGAACACAGAAAAACTACTAGAATTAGCACCAAATCTCGTCATTGGTTTTGGCTTAAATGGTAATAATAAAACATATAAAACGATTATGAGAAACGGAATTCCTGTTATTTATAATGGAGATTGGTTAGAAGATACTCCTTTAGGTCGCGCAGAATGGATTAAGTTTTTTGGTGTTTTATTCAACAAAGAAAAAGAAGCAGACAGTATTTTTAACGTTATTGAGTCTAATTATTTAGCTGTGAAAAAAATAGCTTTAAAATCAAAAACTATTCCCACTATTATTTCTGGAAATTTATTTAAAGATACCTGGTATATGCCAGCTGGTAAAAGTTTTATTGCTACTTATTTTAAAGATGCCAACACAAATTATATATGGAAAAACACACAAGGAAATGGTAGCTTACCTTTAAGTATAGAAAGTGTTTTAGACAAGGGAAAAGATGCCGATTTTTGGATTGGTTGTGGTTTATTTGAAAGCAGAGAAGAAATGTTAAGATCTAATCAATCTTACAATTCTTTTAATACTTTTAAGAATAAAAACGTATATACCTATGCCACTAATAAAGGAATAACGGGCGGACTTATTTACTTTGAAAAAGCTCCTGTAAGACCAGATTTACTTTTAAAAGACATAATAAAAATTACGCACCCAAATTTGTTGCCAAATTATAGCTTAACTTTCTTCGCAAAAATGAATTAAATTAAGTTTCTATAAAAATAATAATTTTAATGAAAAAATTACGTCCAAAATCTAACATAGATGAGCTTTGTTATCCTTTTATATATGAAGATTCTTCTCTTTGCGATTATGAAATAGAAACAGATCAACTAACTCGTTCAGTAGCTTGGGCTATTAACGAACTCTCTGTTTTAATCTTAAATTACCCTAATAGCGAAGAACTAAAAAAACTAGAAAAAGAATTAAACTGGTTAGTACCTCTTTGCTACCATCTTAATGGTTCGATAAGAGGGAAATTAGCTATTACAGAAAATGATCATCAACAATTATTAGATCATTATAGAAAGATGAAGTTAATAGTTGAAGATACTATTTCTGGTTTTGTTTTACCTGGAGGAAAATCTCCTGTAGGTATTTTGAATCAGTGTTCTTCACTTTCAAAGAAGGCCGTTAGATTAATGGTAATTATACACAATAATGAAAACAAAGAAGTTGCCGATATTTTACCAAAATTCGCAAATTTACTTTGTAACTATTTTTTTACCGCCACAATTCTAATCAATAAAGTAACTGGTTTTAAAGAAACTCCTTTTGTTAGTAAGAGTTATTAATTTATAGTAAAATTACATTTCATTTTTATTCGAATCAAACTCATTTCCATCGATAATCTAATAAAACCATTTTCAAATTTAATACCTTTATCACTTAACAATTTTGATAGAGATGAGAATAGAAAATGAATTAAAATTAGGTTTTAAAGATGTTATGATTCGTCCTAAAAGATCTACACTAAAATCGCGTTCGCAAGTAAGTTTAGAAAGAACATTTACTTTTTTACATAGTGATGTTGTTTGGACAGGAATACCAATTATGGCGGCAAATATGGATACCGTAGGTACTTTTGAAATGGCAAAATCACTTGCAAAACATGGTCTTTTTACAGCAATTCATAAACATTATTCTATTGAAGATTGGAGAAGTTTTGCCGCAAAAGCGGATAAAAAAACATTAAATAATATTGCAGTTAGTACAGGAACTGGAAAAGAAGATTCGGAAAAAGTGAAGCAAATTTTATCTGAATTTCCTCAAATTAACTTTATTTGTGTGGATGTTGCCAACGGTTATTCTGAACATTTTGTAAATTTTGTTCAAAAAATGCGTAAAAATCACCCAAATAAAGTAATCATTGCTGGTAATGTGGTAACAGGTGAAATGGTAGAAGAATTATTATTAGCTGGCGCTGATATAATTAAAGTTGGTATTGGTCCTGGTTCTGTTTGTACAACGCGTGTAAAAACCGGAGTTGGTTATCCACAATTATCTGCTATCATAGAATGTGCAGATGCTGCTCACGGAATGGGCGGACAAATTATTTCTGATGGAGGTTGTAAAATTCCTGGAGATCTTTCTAAAGCTTTTGGTGGTAGTGCAGATTTTGTAATGTTAGGTGGTATGCTTGCTGGTCATGAAGAAAGTGGTGGTGAATTGATTGAAAAAAATGGAGAAAAATTCAAAGCTTTTTACGGAATGAGTTCTACAACTGCTATGAATAAACATGTTGGTGGCGTTGCAAACTATAGAGCTTCTGAAGGAAAAACGGTTGACGTTCCTTATAGAGGAAATGTAGATGATACCATTATAGATATTTTAGGCGGAATTAGATCTACATGTACCTATGTTGGTGCAAGCAGATTAAAAGAATTGACGAAAAGAACTACTTTTATTAGAGTCCAAGAACAGGAAAATCAAGTATATTCTTAATGAAAAATTTAAATTTTATTCTTGTTTTATTCTTTTTAACGTTAACGATTTCTTGTAAAAAAGAAATCGTTAACGTTCATAAAAACTCACAATCCGAAAGTAGTATTAAATATGCGAAAGGGTTTGATATTATTGATAATCATGGTATTAAAAAGTTGATTATAAAATCTGCTTATCAAAAATCTAAAGAAGTTTCTGAATATATTATTAAAAACAAATCCGGAAATAGTTCCTCTATAGAAAACACCATCTATACTCCTATTCAAAAGATTGTAATAACATCTACAACTCATATTCCCATGGTTGAGTTATTAAACGAAGAAACTTCCATTATTGGTTTTCCGTATGCTAAATATGTTTCATCAGAAAAAACTAGAAAATTAATAGATAACGGAAAAATAAAAGAAATAGGAAAAGAAACCTCTTTAAATACAGAAATATTATTGGACCTGCAACCCGAGTTAGTTGTTGGCTATAGTGTTTCTTCTGCAGATAAAAGTTTGACAACCGTTAAAAGAGCTGGTATAAATGTAATTTACAATGGAGATTGGTTAGAAGAAACTCCGTTAGGAAGAGCGGAATGGATTAAATTCTTTGGTATTCTTTTTAATAAAGAAAAACAAGCTGATAGTATTTTTAAAGTAATTGAAAGTAATTATTTAGAGGCTAAAAAAATAGCTTTAAAATCAACCAACAAGCCCACCATTTTGTCTGGAGCAATCATGAGTAAAGATATTTGGAATTTACCTGCAGGAGAAAGTTTTGTTGCACAATTTATAAAGGATGCAAACCTTAATTACTTGTGGCAAGACACAAAAGGAAAAGGAAGCTTGTCTCTAAGTTTTGAAAGTATTTTTGATAAAGGCCAAAATGCCGATTATTGGATTTCTCCTGGATATTTTTCTACCAAAGAACAATTATTACAAAGCAATAAAATTTATGCAGAATTTGATGCTTTTAAAAATGATAAAATTTACACTTCAACAATTAAGAAAGGTAAGACTGGTGGTATCATTTATTTTGAATTAGCACCTACAAGACCAGATTTAGTTTTGAAAGATTTTATAAAAATTACAAATCCAGATTTGTTACCAAATTATAAAATGACATTTTTTGAAAAAATGAAATAAAAAAAAAAGCCTTCAGTAAGATACTGAAGGCCTTTTGTTATTGAAAAATTTTGGGGGAAATTTCTACTTCAAAAATACTATAAATAGTAAGTTATTCTTGTTATTTTACGGGTAGTATTGGGGTAGTATTAAGGTAGTCTTTAGGTGGTTCTTCTAAAAACCCTAGTGTTTTATGACTTTTTTAATGGTTAATGCTTCTTTTCTATTTTTGATATCTAATTTTAAGTAAATATTTTTTACATGAAATTTAACGGTATTTACAGAGATATTTACTTCGCTTGCTATTTCTTTATTAGACTTACTAGATACTATTAAGTTAAAAATTTCTCTCTCCCTTAAACTCAAGTTGTCTAAATCTACTTTTAATAGTTCTTCTTGAGTTGTAAGATGTTTTATTTCTTTAGAGAACTTTATAATTTCATTTTTCATAAAGAAATTATATCTTCTTAAATCTTTTTCTCTAAACAAAACAGCAAATGATAAAACTATAATTTGTAAAAAGCCCCCCATTTTTAAATTGGTTGCATTTGTTTCAAATAACGAAACACCAAAATTCTTTAAAACAAAAAAGTCTAATCCGCTAAATAATGAAATTGCAAAAGAAAAAACAAAGAGCTTCGTATAGTTGTTTTTATTAAAAAGTAAAATACCTAAAAACCAATAGATAAATAAAAGTAGCAATGTTAAAACGCTTAGAATTATATAGAATTCATTTATTCTAAAAATAATAAATAAGATAACAAATAAAACAATGATTAGAAACAAACCAAAAGTATACTTCTTAGCCCCTTGAAAATACTTATCTAACAAAACAAAACTATTTCCAAATTTTAATGATGTATAGCTTAATAAAATATAATCTAGTAAAATTAAGAATTCTATTATTTTTTGGTCAACATTAAAAACATTTAATAAACCATCAAAAATTACAAAACTAAAAGAAATACTAATTAGCAAAAAAGCATGATATAAAAATGCAACATTTTTAAAAAAACAGTAGTAATTAATACTAAAAATAATTACCAAAAAAGTTACTCCATAGTAAAACCCATTAATACTAAGTTGCACTTTTTCTGTAAAAGTAGCCTCCTCAATTGTACTCAATTCTACAGGGAAATAAGAACTAAAATTAGAACTCGCTTTTATGTATACCGGATCTTTTCTAGAGAATTTAAAAGAAATATATCTTTGATTACTTAATTTAGAAATCTCTTTATTCTTTTGGTATGCATGTACATTTATTGCTCTTATATTATTTATTCTAAAGATATAGTCTATATCCGTTTCATTTTCAAGTACCTTAAACCAAAAAGTAGCTTTAGAATGTCTTTCTAAAACTTGTTTATGTAAAGGTTTAAAATCTACTGTGTCAATATCTTTATAACTAAAACTACTATTAGTATCTTTAAAATAATAAACATCAGATTGAGAAAAAGTATTAAACCCAACTATAAAAAGAAAGATTAAGAGTAGTTTAATTTTCATTAATGGTTTTTTTTAAAAATAGAATGTCTTATATAAATAGATATATAAGAAATTAAAAAACAAAAATAGAAGAAAAACTACGACTACATTTTAAATAAATATTATTTTTTTTCAAATTAATGTAAATTTTCTTTTTCTAATTAGCTCTTAAAAATAGCTTAAATTTTTAAAACTTCTTTTCTACTTTTAATATTTAATTTTCCATAAATGTTTTTGACATGAAACTTAACGGTATTCACAGAGATATTTACTTCAGCTGCTATTTCTTTATTAGACTTACTAGATACAATTAAATTAAAAATTTCTCTTTCTCTAAAACTTAAAACATCTAAATTTATCTTTATAGATTCTTCTTGTACTGTAAGTTGTTCTATTTCTTTAGAAAACTTTATAATATCTTTTTTCATTAAAGAATTATATTTCCTTAAATCCTTTTCCCTATATAACACAGCAAAAGAGAGGATTATAATTTGTATAAAACCACCAATTTTTAAATTAGTAGCATTGGTTTCAAATAAAGAAATTCCGAAATTTTTTAAAATAAAAAAATCAATTCCGCTAAACAATATAATTACATAAGAAAATGTAAATAATTTAGTATGTGTATTTTCCTTAAAAAGTAACACACCTAAAAACCAATAGATAAATAAAAGTATAGCTGTTAAAACACCTAAGGTTATATATAATTCGTTTTTTTTAAAAATTAAAAATAATATTACAAATAAAATAATACCTACTCCTATTGTATAAGTATACTTTTTTACTTTAGGATAATAGATATCTAATAACAGAAAACTATTTGCAAACTTTGATGCAAAGTAAGCTAGAACAGTGAAATTTAATAAAATTAAAAACTGAATATATTTTTCATCAACATTAAATAAATGCAAAATACCATCAGATAATATAAAACTAAAAGTTAGACTGGCTAATAAAATAGCATGGTATAAAAATGAATTGTCTCTAAAAAAATAGAAATAATTAAGACTAAACAGAATTACTAAAAAAGCAACTCCATAATAAAAACCATCAATAAGTAATTGTACTTTTTCTTTAAAAGCAGCGTCTTCTTCTGTATTTAATTCAACAGGAAAATAGGCACTAAAATTAGAACTTACTTTTATATATATTGGCGCTTCTCTAGAAAATTTAAAAGAGGAATACCTTTGATTCTTTAATTTTTTAATTTCTCTTAAATTTTGATACGCCTTTGCATTCGTAGCTCTTATACTTATAATTCTAAAAATATAACTTAAATATGTTTTATTAGCTGGTATCTTAAACCAAAAAGTAGCTCCAGATTTTTCTTCTAAAATATCCTTTTCTAAAGGTTTAAATTCTACTTTGTCAATATCTTTATAACTAAAACTACTACTAGCATCTTTAAAATAATAAACGTCAGATTGAGAAAAAGTAGATACTACAAAAAAAAGAAATATTAGTAGTACCTTAAATTTCATATATACTTTCCTATTATTATTATTATTATTGCTGTTGCTGCTCTTGTTGTTGTTTTATTTTTTTCTTTTGATATTGAATTTCAGGTATTTTTTTTTCTTTTTTATCTATATCGTTATTCTTTAATGTAGAATTATCTTCCATAAAATATTAAAATTAAAACAACTTTGTCTGATTTTCATCATCTATTTTTTTCTGCTCTGCTTTTTTTCTTGCTATCGATTTTTGCAATGCAATTTTTGCTTTTTCTTCTGCAGAAAGTTCTTCTAAAATAGGTTTTTTAGTTTCCGGTATCGGAATATCAATAGGCAATTCATCTTCAATAACTTCTTCATCAGCATCATCTATATCTTCAGATACTTCTTCTTCTGGTTCATTAAAAGGTAAGGGTTCTAATAACCTAACTTGTTTTATTTTTTCGGTTGTTAACTGGTTTCCTTGTGCTTTAATTCCTTTAACAGAAATAAATTCTTCAAAATTGACTTCTTCATTTTCTAAACTTCTTTTAGAAAATTGAACTTCAGCAATTGGTCTATAATCTGTTGCAACAATTTCTAATTGACTTTTTACATGATCAGAAATAAATTCTTCTTCTTTTTCAGTTGTTTCAATTAAGAAACGTTTTACGTAATAACGCTCTTTTTCACCATCAAAATAAATAGCAGAAATTGGCTTGTTAGGCTTCCATTTTTCTAAGACAATCATATCATCTTCAAAATGCATCGCTAAATTTGGTTTTACCGCTTTTGCTTTTCCACTTTGTGTAATAATTAATAACTTATCCTCTGCTCTAAATTCTCCCAACAACTCTCCTCTTTCATCAACATTTAAACGCTGCACAGTATCATCAAACCAAATTTTACGAGGTTTTAATGTAGAAACACCTTCAGATTTAAAATCTACAGATTTAATGGCGTATTTTGTTATTCTATTTCCTCTTACAGCTCTACCTTTTACCGTTAAATCTGCAAAATCTATATCCCATTTTAACTTTTTAACACTACCAGCTGCACGTAAATTAACCGTTACAACTTCTGCTTCTCCATTTAAGTTTGCAGTAAAATAATGCACAATAGATCCTTTATTTCCGTTTGTTAAATCGTACTCTTTATCTCTAGTAACAGACGTAACATTAAAACGCTTCATGTAAGACGCACCTCTAGCACCGTCTCTGTACATAAAATTATAAACGGTTCTTCTGTCTTTCTTTTTAAAGATAGCAACATAAATAATATCTTTACCTACAAAGGTCTTAGTATCTACTTTAGACACCATCATCCCTCCATCTTTTCTAAAGATAATAACATCATCAATATCAGAACAATCAGTTATAAACTCATCTCTTTTTAGAGAAGTTCCTATAAACCCTTCTTCTCTATTTACATAGAGTTTTGCATTATTCATTGCCACTTTAGAAGCCACAATATCATCAAAAATTCTAATTTCTGTTTTACGTTCTTTGTCTTTTCCGTACGTCTCTTTTAGACGTTTAAAATAATTTATTGCAAACTCAATTAAATTTGCTAAATGATCTTTTACTACAGCAATTTTCTCTTCTAAACCTTCTATAAATTGTCTTGCTTTGTCAATATCAAACTTAGATATTTTCTTAATTCTAATTTCTGTTAAACGTGTAATATCGTCTACAGTAATCGCACGTTTTAAATGTTTAATATGTGGTTGTAAACCTTTGTCTATCGCCTCAATTACGCCATCCCAAGTTTCTTCTTCCTCTATATCTCGGTAAATTCTGTTCTCAATAAAAATACGTTCTAAAGAAGAAAAATGCCATTGCTCTTCCAGTTCGTTTAACTGAATTTCTAATTCTTTTTTAAGCAAATCAACCGTTAAATCTGTAGAATGCTTTAACATTTCTGATACACCTACAAAAACAGGTGTATTATTTTCTATAGTACATGCTAAAGGCGATATTGATGTTTCGCAACTTGTAAAAGCATACAACGCATCAATCGATTTATCTGGCGATACATTTGGTGGTAAATGCACCAAAATTTCTACTTCTGCTGCTGTATTATCTTCAATCTTTTTTATTTTAATTTTCCCTTTATCGTTGGCTTTTAAAATACTATCAATTAAAGTGGTGGTGGTCGTAGAAAACGGAATTTCATTAATCACCAACGTCTTTTTATCAAGCTGATGAATTTTAGCACGAACTCTTACCTTCCCTCCACGTTTACCATCATTATAATGAGTGAAATCTGCAATTCCTCCTGTTAAAAAATCAGGAACAATCTTAAAACTTCTCCCTTTTAAGTACTTTATAGAAGCGTCTATTAATTCAATAAAGTTATGTGGTAATATTTTAGTAGACAAACCAACCGCAATTCCCTCTGCTCCTTGCGCTAACAATAACGGAAACTTTACAGGCAAATCTATTGGCTCTTTTCTACGTCCGTCATAAGACATTTTCCAAGCGGTAGTTTTCGGATTAAAAACAACATCCAACGCAAATTTAGACAAACGTGCCTCAATATAACGAGAAGCCGCAGCTCTATCTCCCGTTAAAATATTACCCCAGTTTCCTTGCATATCAATCAGTAATTCTTTCTGACCAATTTGCACCATGGCATCTGCAATAGAAGCATCTCCATGTGGATGATATTGCATGGTGTGACCAACAATATTTGCTACCTTATTGTAACGTCCATCATCTAAATCTTTCATAGAATGCATAATTCTACGCTGCACTGGTTTTAACCCGTCTTCTAACGACGGAACCGCTCTTTCTAAAATCACATAACTAGCATAATCTAAAAACCACTCCTTGTACATCCCTGTAACTTTGGTTATGGTTTCTACCGCTTCTGCCGGATTTTCTAGAGAATCAGATTGATTTTCTGGAATCGTTAATTCTTCTTCGTGTTCGTTCTCGTTAATTTCTTCACTCATTTAAAAAAACGTTTATTCGTTTAAGAGTTTACTTATTTTTTTTTTTGGCGTTTTAACAGGCTTTGCGCTGTATCTTTTTGCAAAAAAAGCAAAAAGGATGTCGCTTCAATCCCTAACGCAGCGTACTTGCCAACTATATTTTTTAATCTTAATCTTTTTTATAACCGATTTTATTTGTCTCTGGCCTATTTTATTTCTTCTCCACCAATTCATCTAAACTAATTAACATGGCAACTCGTTGTTCTGTAAAAAACATTGAAACATAACGCAAACTCATCGTTTTAGAATTGGCGGTCTCAAATTGAGACCTTCAATTTTTATTTTCTAAACCATTACAAAAATATAATTTTCAGACCTCACAGGTTTTAAAAACCTGTGAGGTCTTGATACAAATTATTGGTTTACATTTATTTCCTTTTTATTTTATTAACCTTAAAATAACAAATTGTAATCTTAAAACTTTCAAACTCATTATTAATCATTTTAAACATACAGACTTTTAATCCCTCTAAAAGGAAATCTAACTTGTTTACTTTTAAAACCTTGAAGTTTCAAATTGACTCCTCAAGTTGTTTTATTATTTTAATTCTCCCAATCAATATCTAAATTTTGAACTTCAATATTTCCATATTCGTATTTATAACCTCCATCAGAATCCTTGTAACCTATCTTTATAGTTACAAAACTTAATTTTTCTACTGTTGGAAGAATTTTAATAAAATTAATTGAAGCCTTAACAGGAATATTTGTTGGTACTTTATTACACATGTAAGAAGCAAATTTTGAAGAAACTTTTGAACCAACCGAAACAATATCTGAGTTATATTCATTTCCTTCTAAATCGTAAGCTTTAGCATCTTTTATACTTTTATTAAAACAAATATCTTGATGTACCTTTTTATGTTTAATTAAAAATTCAATTCTTACTTGTTGTGTATTCTTATCTCCTTTACAACTCAATAATTTTAAATCATAATCATTTGAAAAAGACTTTATCTTTATTTCATCTAAAACTTTATTTTCTACAATTTCTTTTGCAATAAAAGCTTTATTCTTCGAAATCATTTCTCCTGTTAAAATAGCACTTTGCAATGGTACGGCTAATCTCATTTGAGAGTTTGGAACTTTAATAATAGCAAAAGTATAATAATTATTTTCAGATTTAACACGTTTAAAATATCTAATTTTTCCTTTAAAGCCATTAAATTCTTTTGACACTGGAATAATATATTCCCCTTTTATTATCATATTATTGTCTTTGTCTTCAAACACATCATATGAAGGAACTACATCTAGAGCAAGAGCATCATCTATATTATCTAATACACTTTTATGTTTATAAGCAAATATATTTCTAAATGTTTCTCCATTTAAAGCATTACCTAATTGAATAACATCCTTAATTTTATAACTATTTTTATCTGGTCCTGTTTGAGTTTCTTTTGTTCTTTCTCCTGGGAATTGAGAAAAAGTTATTGATGTAATTAATAAGCAAAATAAAGTAATTTTAATCTTCATAATTGTTTCTTTTTTAAATTTTCTTTAACATAATAATTTTAATACCAAAAAACAGTATTATTTTAATTGAACGTATCCAATTGCATCCACTATATTTTTTTAGGTTTACATTCTTCAGAGGGTTAAAAAAAATTACTATTTAGAAAACTTTTTAGATTCAAATTCCTTTTTAACGCTTCTAAAATTTGGCTAAAGCCAATATTCTTATCATTTATTAAACACAGGCTAAAGCCTGTGACAATTCAAAATCATAATAAACCTTTTTCTTACCTTTTGAATTGCCTATGGATTTATCCATAGGTATTTAATTCCATCAACACAGAGGCTTTAGCTAAATTCACTCCACCCCATCATTACCGGAATCATTAACTAATCAAAGTCCTTTCCATCGGAAAAGATTTAAGATAGACTCTCTTCATCCTCAATAGTATCCAATTCAACCTTTAAATTCTCTATAATAAACTTCTGTCTATCCGGAGTATTTTTTCCCATATAAAACTCTAGCATTTGCTCAATAGACATTTCTTTGTCTAACATTACAGGATCTAAACGAATATCATTTCCTATAAAATGAACAAATTCATTCGGAGAAATTTCACCTAAACCTTTAAATCGAGTTATCTCTGGTTTTCCTCTCAACTTTGCAATAGCGTCTCGTTTTTCTTCATCAGAATAACAATAAAAAGTTTCTTTCTTATTCCGAACTCTAAATAACGGTGTTTCTAAAATATATAAATGCCCTTCTTTTATCAATTCAGGGAAAAACTGCAAGAAAAATGTTATCAATAACAAACGAATGTGCATACCATCTACATCGGCATCGGTTGCAATTACAATATTATTATAGCGCAATTCTTCTAAACCATCTTCTATATTTAAAGCAGCTTGCAATAAATTAAATTCCTCATTTTCATACACAATTTTCTTACTTAATCCATACGAATTTAAAGGTTTCCCTTTTAAACTAAAAACCGCTTGTGTATTTACATTTCTAGATTTTGTGATAGAACCAGAGGCAGAATCTCCCTCGGTAATAAAAAGTGTAGATTCTAAATAGGCTTCTTTTTTTGTATCACCTAAATGAACTCTGCAATCACGTAATTTTTTATTGTGTAAACTAGATTTTTTAGCTCTGTCTTTTGCTAGTTTTCTAATTCCGGAAAGCTCTTTTCGTTCTTTCTCTGCCTGAACAATTTTTCTATGTAATGCATCTGCAACATCAGTATTTCTATGCAGGTAATTATCTAATTTCGTTTTTAAGAAATCGTTTATATAAGTTCTTACAGTTGGTAAGTCTCCTCCCATGTCTGTAGAACCTAATTTTGTTTTTGTCTGACTCTCAAAAACAGGTTCCATTACTTTAATGGCAACCGCAGAAATAATAGATTTTCTAATATCCGAAGCTTCAAAAGCTTTGCCGTAAAACTCTCTAATTGTTTTTACAATTGCTTCTCTAAACGCAGATTGATGCGTTCCACCTTGCGTGGTGTGTTGTCCGTTTACAAAAGAATGGTATTCTTCTGAATATTGTGTTTTACTATGCGTAATGGCAACTTCTATATCATCTCCTTTTAAGTGAATTATTGGGTACAACATATCATCTACATTGTTGTTATCTTCCAATAAATCTTTCAGTCCGTTTTCTGAAATAAATTTTTCACCGTTAAAAATTATGGTTAAACCTGGGTTTAAATACACATAATATTTGAGCATTTTTGCAACATACTCATTTCTAAATTTGTACTTCTTAAAAATTTCTTCATCCGGAATAAAAGAAACTTTGGTTCCCTTTCTACGAGAAGATTCTTCTAAAAACTCTTCGTTTTCTAAATTTCCTTGGCTAAATTCTGCCGAAGCAGATTTACCATCACGAGAAGATTCTACTCTAAAAAATGACGAAAGTGCATTTACTGCCTTTGTACCAACTCCATTTAAACCTACCGATTTTTTAAACGCTTTAGAGTCGTATTTTCCACCAGTATTCATCTTAGAAACTACGTCTACCACTTTACCTAAAGGAATTCCACGTCCATAATCTCTAACAATAACTTTGCTTCCATGAATAGAGATTTCAATGGTTTTTCCGGCGCCCATAACATACTCATCTATAGAGTTGTCTAAAACTTCTTTTACAAGAATGTAAATTCCATCGTCTGCAGAAGACCCATCGCCCAATTTACCAATGTACATTCCCGGACGCATTCTTATGTGCTCTTTCCAGTCTAAAGACCTGATATTATCTTCGGTATATTTTGTTTCTTGACTCATGAAATATGTTACTATTGTTAGGTTTGAAGCCTTGCTAAAATAGCATTAAACAAGCTAAAATAAAAGGACTCAGCCAATTAGTTATCAACAGGATTTCAACGATTCTTTTATCTAAATTTTATCAACTTATAAAAATAAAATCTAAAGAAATTAAGGAAAAATTATCAAATTTAACACTCCTTCAAAAATACAAATTCCGCATAAAAATCACAAAAAAAAACAATATGTTATATTTTTAAACAAGTCATTATTTACCCAACAATTTTATTACTTTTGACGTCTGATATAAAATAAAACAAAGTGAAAAACGCACAATTAATAAAGTTAGCAAATAAATACGGAAGTCCTTTATATGTTTACGATACAGATAAAATAGAATCTCAATACAACAGGTTAACAAATGCTTTTAGCAGCGTTAAAAGTTTAAAGTTAAATTATGCTGTAAAAGCACTTTCTAATATTAATATATTAAAGTTCTTTAAAGACTTAGGTTCTGGTTTAGACACTGTTTCTTATCAAGAAGTACAATTGTGTTTAACTACAGGAATTGAGCCTCACGACATTATTTACACGCCAAACGGTGTTTCTTTATCAGAAATTGAAGAAGTTGCTAAATTGGGTGTTCAAATTAATATTGATAACCTTTCTATTTTAGAACAATTCGGACAAAAACATCCAGACATTCCTGTTTGTGTGCGTATCAATCCACATATTATGGCAGGTGGAAATTCTAAAATTTCTGTGGGTCATATCGATTCTAAATTCGGAATTTCTATTCACCAAGTACCTCATATTAAACGTGTGGTAGAAAATACGGGAATGAATATCAACGGAATTCACATGCACACTGGTTCTGATATTTTAGATATCGATACTTTTTTACGTGCCTCTGATATTTTATTTGATGTTGCTAAACAATTCGAAAACATCGATTTTATCGACTTTGGAAGTGGATTTAAAGTGCCTTATAAAGAAGGAGATATTTCTACAGATATAGAGCAATTAGGTTTGCAGTTATCAGAGAGATTCAATGAATTTTGTGCAGATTATGGTAAAGACATTACTTTAATGTTTGAACCTGGTAAATTCTTAGTTTCAGAAGCAGGTTCTTTTTTAGCAAAAGTAAATGTTGTTAAACAAACAACTTCTACGGTTTTTGCACATGTAGACACAGGTTTTAATCACTTGGTAAGACCAATGATGTACGATTCTTATCACCATATTACCAACATTTCTAACCCAAAAGGAAGAGATCGTTATTACTCTGTAGTTGGTTATATTTGTGAAACGGATACGTTTGCATCAAACAGAAGAATTGCAGAGATTTCAGAAGAAGATGTTTTATGTTTCCACAATGCGGGTGCATATTGTTTTTCAATGGCGTCTAACTACAACTCTCGCTATATTCCTGCAGAAGTTATGGTACACAAAGGAAAAGATTACCTTATTAGAAAAAGACAAACAATTCAAGATATTTTACACAACCAAGTTGTAGTAGATTTTTCTAAAACAGAAAAAGCAGAAGCTTAAAAAAAGCTTTTAAACAAGTTATAAATCCATCAGAAAATATATTTTTTGGTGGATTTTTTTATTAAATTTACCTTATATAATTAAAACAAATTTAAAATGAAAATATTAGGAATTGGAAGTAATTACGTTACTGACTTGAAAGACATTGCCGAAAAAAAGAATGCTAAAAAGTTCATTTTTTCAAAACCAGAAAGTAGTTTAGCTGTTAATTGTGATGTAGAATACCCTAGTAGCATTACAAACGAATTAATTTACGAAATAGAACTAGTTGTTAAAATAGGAAAAGAAGGAAAAAATATTTCTAAAGAAACTGCAAACTCTTATATTTCAGAAATTGCCGTAGGTATCGATTATACTGCAACAGACCTTTTAAAAGACGCAAGAGAAACGAAACATCCTTGGGATTTTGCGAAAGGTTTTGATGGTGCTGCTCCTATTTCTAGTTTTAAACCGGTTTCTAATTATAATTTAGGTGATATTGATTTCGATTTAAAAATAAACGGAGAAGAAAAACAAAAAAGTAATACAGCGTATATGATTCATGATTTTGCTGACATTATTGTGTTTATTTCTAAATATATGACCTTACAACCTGGAGATTTAATTTTTACAGGAACTCCTGCTTTAGGAAAAGGAGAAATTTTTAAAGGAGATCAATTACAATGTTCTGTTAACGGAGAGTTGTTGTTAGATTTTAAAATGATTTAATTGTCTATTCGAGCGTAATCGAGAATTTTTAATTATTAAAAACAAGATCTCAACTGCGCTCGATCTGACAAAACCCTATATTATTATATTTTTTTTATGAAAATAAGACTTTCTAATATTGAAGATATTCCTGCAATAATGACAATTATAGATGACGCCAGAGAACTCTTAGCATCCTTACATATTGATCAATGGCAAAACGGATATCCGAATGCAGCCCAAGTAGAAAATGACATCAAAAATAATGAAAGTTATGTTGTTGTAAATGATGACAATATTGTGATGGCAACTTCTATGTTTACATTCAAAAAAGAACCAACTTACAAGGAAGTTATAGACGGAAATTGGTTGGTAGATGAAGATAAAGTCTACGGAGTAATACACAGAATGGCAATTAAAAAAGAGTTTAGAAAATTAGGTTTGGCAACATTTCTTTTTAGTGAATTTCATCAAACATTAAAAGATAAAAACATTAAAAGCTTAAAGATAGATACTCACGAAGACAATCTAGGAATGCAGTCTTTAATTAAAAAATTGGGTTATAGCTATTGTGGAATTATTTACACAGGCTATAATGCAAAAAGATTAGCCTTTGAGAAAGTGATTCTCTAAAAAAAATTCTCGACACAAAATTCTTAAAAAAAAAATTTCACTCGAAGTGACAGAATGCTCATACTTGTAAACGTATTATAACACGCAATGTCACTTCGAGTGATTTTTCTGACAAAGGATGAGAAATTTTATCGATAAATTTTGTTAAAATAACCTAAAAATCAATTAATTAACAAACTGTTTCGATAAAGTTAGTTAAAAAGGTTAAACATAAATTAAAGTGATTTTTTTTTCAAGAAAAAGCTATTTATTTGTATCAAACAAATTAAAATTATAATTATGAAAAAAGTATTACTAGTAACATTATTAACAGTTTTAAGCATTGTAAATGCAAATGCACAAGACATCGAATTCGGAGTTAAAGCTGGACTAAATTTTGCTTCCATTAACGGAGACAATACCAAAGATTTAGGCACTGTCACCTCTTTTAATTTTGGTTTAATGGCAGAAATTCCCTTTACAGAAAAATTTTCGATTCAACCTGAATTGTTATTTTCTGGTCATGGTTTTAGTACAGGATCTGACACAAATGATTTTGTTGCTTTAAATTATTTAAACATCCCATTAATGGGAAAATATTATGTTACAAAAAGACTAAGTTTTGAAGCAGGACCTCAAGTGGGTTTTTTACTTTCAGCAACAGATGACAATACAAAAGCAGATGTTAAAAATGCTTACAAAGACCTAGATTTTGGAGTAAATTTAGGACTTGGATATAAACTAGATAACGGACTTAATTTTAGTGCACGTTATAATGTTGGTCTTTCTGACATTAATGAAGTGAAAACTGATAAAAATAGAAACGGTGTGTTTCAAGTTTCTGTTGGCTACTTCTTTTTTTAAGACATGACAATTATATAAGAAAAACACAAAATAAAACTATATTTACAACCTCATAAATTCATTTTTATGAGGTTCTTTTTTCTGATCAAATTCATATAAAAAATGCAGTTACTTTCATATATAATTCAACAAACACAACTTTCTTCTAAATCTGTAGAAAACACTATTTCATTGTTAAATGAAGATGCTACAATTCCTTTTATCAGTAGGTATAGAAAGGAAAGGACAGGTAATTTAGATGAAGTTCAAATTGGTGATATTGTCAAGTTTAAAGAAACTTTTGAAGCCTTAGAAAAGCGTAAAAAAGCAATTTTAAAAGCCTTAGAAGAACAAAATGTTTTATCAGCAGAATTAACACAAAAAGTAACTACTTCTAAAGATTTAATTGCTTTAGAAGATTTGTATTTACCTTTTAAGAAAAAGCGAAAAACCAAAGCAGAAACTGCTCGTTTACAAGGCTTAGAACCACTGGCAAAAATGATGATGAGTCAGCGTGTAAACGACTTAGAACATACCGCTTCTAAATACACGTCCAAGGAAGTTGTAACTATTGATGATGCATTAGAAGGTGCACGATTCATTATTGCAGAATGGATTAATGAGCGCACAGATATCAGAAATAATATTAGACGAGAATTAGAACGTTATGCTACAATTACATCAAAAGTAATAAAAACAAAGTCTGAAGATGAAAAAGCTCAAAAATTTAAAGATTACTTTGATTGGAGCGAATCTTTAAGCAGAATTCCATCTCATCGATTTTTAGCAATTTTAAGAGCCGAAAATGAAGGTTTTATCCGTGTTAAAATAGAAATTGACACAGAAAGAGCCCTTCAAAAAATGGAAGAACGAATTATTCGTACGCAAAACGAATGCACTCCACAAATAGAACTCGCTATAAAAGATGCTTATAAACGCTTATTGTATCCATCTTTATCTAACGAAAGATTATCATTAGCAAAAGAAAATGCAGATGAAGACGCTATAACCGTATTTTCTAAAAACTTAAAACAATTGCTTTTAGGTGCTCCTTTAGGCGAAAAAAGAATTTTAGCCATCGACCCTGGATTTAGATCTGGTTGTAAAATTGTATGTTTAAATGAGCAAGGAGATTTAGAGCATAATGAAACTATTTTTCCGCATGCACCACAAAATCAAACCATAGAAGCTATCAAAAAAATAAGCTCTTTGGTAGAAGCGCATAAAATTGAAGCCATTGCAATTGGTAACGGAACTGCGTCTAGAGAAACCGAACAATTGGTTAAAAAAATTGAGTTTAAACATTCGGTAGATGTATTTGTAGTGAGTGAAGCTGGAGCATCTATTTATTCCGCTTCTAAAATTGCAAGAGATGAATTTCCAAATTATGATGTTACCGTTCGTGGTTCTATTTCTATAGGAAGACGATTGCAAGATCCTTTGGCCGAATTGGTTAAAATTGATGCAAAATCAATTGGAGTTGGACAATATCAACATGATGTAGATCAAACGAAATTGAAAAAATCTCTTGATACAACTGTAGAAAGTTGTGTAAATACCATTGGTGTAAATATTAATACTGCAAGTGAATCTTTGTTGAGTTATGTTTCTGGAATTGGACCAAAATTGGCAGAAAACATTGTGAATTATAGAAATGAAAATGGTTCTTTTACTTCTAGAAATACCATTAAAAAAGTACCTCGTTTAGGCGGAAAAGCATACGAACAAGCTGCTGGTTTTTTACGAATTAAAAAAGGAAAAAATCCGTTAGATGATTCCGGCGTGCATCCAGAAAGTTATGTTTTGGTTGATAAAATGGCCAAAGATAATAACATAAAAGTTTCTGAATTTATTGGTAACAAAGAATTGATTCAGAAAATAAATCTAAAAAATTATATTTCAGAAACTATTGGCCTACCTACTCTAGAAGATATTATTAAAGAATTAGAAAAACCAGGTTTGGACCCAAGAGCCAAAGCAAAAGTATTTTCTTTTGATAAAAATATTAAAAATATTGACGATTTAAGAATAGGACAACTCTTACCCGGAATTGTAAATAACATTACCAATTTTGGATGTTTTGTAGATGTTGGAATCAAAGAAAGTGGCTTAATTCATGTTTCTAACTTATCAGATACTTTTGTAAAAGACGTTAGTGCAATTGTAAATCTACAACAACAAATTATTGCAAAAGTAATAGAGGTTGATGTTGTGAGAAAACGAATTCAATTGGCTTTAGTAAAGTAAAATAATAATTTCTTATCTTTATAAAATGAGCAATAAAATAGAAAAAAATGATCTTTGGGATGACTTAACAGATTCTCAAAAGGATGAGATTCAACAAGAAGTTAATGAATCTAACAAAAAGAAAAAAACAACTTGGGACGATGTTAAAAAAGAGCTCTCAAAATTGAAATAAAATACATATACTACAGGTTTTAAACCCCAAAAAGAGCTCATATTTAATATTTTTGTAACAAAATGTAAATTCTATTGTAAAATTTCTAAAATAAATTATTATAAAATTTCAGAAGTTGATATGTTTAGAAAAAGAATTCAATTGGCTTTGGTGAAGTAAATTTCTTACCTTTATAAAATGAGTATAAAAAACGAAAAGAAGGATTTTTGGGATGACTTAACTCAATCTCAAAAAGAAGAAATAGAGCAAGGAATAAAAGATTTAGATGAAGGCAGAAGTATTTCTTGGGAAGATTTTAGGAAAGAAATAGAAAATTATTAATAAGATATACTTATGTATGACTTTTCAACACTTAATTCTTTCGAATTTGAAAAACTAGTTTGTGATTTATTAAATTTAGAGAAAGAAAAAAATCAACCTAGATTTCAAATTTTTAAAGAAGGAAAAGATAAAGGTATTGACTTATATTCAGGAGAGAGTTATCATCGTGAAAACATAATTGTTCAAGTAAAACATTATGTAAAATCTCCTTTATCAAAATTAAAGTCTAATTTAAAAAACATTGAACTACCTAAGGTCAAATTATTAAATCCTGATTCTTACTATATTGTAACATCCTCCGAATTAAGCTTTCAAGATAAATTAGATTTAAAAGAAGTATTTACTCCATATATAACTTCTACAAGTAACATTTATGGTAGAGATGATTTAAATTCCATATTAAGAACAAATAAGGAGCTTGAAGAAACACATTATAAATTATGGTTTTCTTCTTCAATTGCTTTAAGAAATATTCAAAAATATAAATTTGAAGGAAGAAGAAAACAATTTACTTCAAATATTTTAAAAAGAAAATTACGGTTATTTGTCCCTACATTTTCGTACTTCCATTCATTAGAAAAATTAAAAGAAAATAAATTCGTAATTATTACAGGTGAGCCTGGAGTTGGGAAAACTACAATTTCTGACATGGTAATATATGACTTTATTAAAAGAGACTATGAAATAAATATAATTTATGATTCAATTAGTGAAATTGAGGAGACTATTAATTTAGATAAAAGTAAACAGGTTTTTTATTTTGATGATTTCCTCGGTCATACACAAGCTGAAATTTCAAAATCAAAAGCTGCTGAAAATTATCTTTTAAAAATTATCAACTTAATTGAAGGAAGTGAAAATAAATTTTTAGTTTTAAATACAAGAAAGTTTATTTTATCTTCTTTTCTTGAAGAATCTGAAAGATTAAATAAATCTGATATTTTAGAAAAAGAATCAAAAGTAGAAGTTAAAGCATATAGCTATGGAGTCAAAAGGAGAATATTAGATCTTCATATATTGGAATCTAATTTAGATTTGAATAATCTGAACATTTTAAAAAAACATGCATCCCATATTTGTTTTCATCAAAATTTCTCACCTAGAATAATAGAGTTCTTTACTTCTGACTTAAATAAAGATTTTAATCCTCAAGAATTTGAGAAATTTATTTTTGAAAACTTAACCAACCCTAAAGAAATTTGGAAACACGCATATTTGAAACAAATTACTGATTTCGATAGATTTTTATTAAATACACTTTATTCTGCAAATGGAAGTGCCAATAAAATTGAATTAGAAATCCTTTATAATTCAAGATTAAATTATGAAGTAGCTAATAATAATTATAAAAAACCCATTGATTCATTTAATACATCGTTAAGAGTTTTAAATGAAGGATTTTTATCAATAAATAATTTTTCTAAAAATATAGAAATCTCTTTTATTAATCCATCCCTTCAAGACTATCTTATTTATTTTATTCAAGATAATAGTTCTGAGAAAGAAAGAATAATAAAATCTGCTCACAAAATTGAGCAATGGTTTTGGTTTTTTTTTAAGTATAATAAATTTGAAAAACTTGATTCAAACTATTCAAACTTCTTCTTAGATACCAACACAAATTATCAAAAAAATGAAGAGTCAATTTTTTTAAGTGCTATTTTCATTTATTATTATATAAACCCTAATAATTCTACTATTCCAAAACTTTTAAAATCAATAAAAGATTGGGAATTCATTTATGAGAGAAATAGTTATACTTCATACCTTTTAAATCATTTTATGTTTAACTCAATAAGTAATTATAGCGTTAATGAAACTTTATCAAGTTTGGATAATTCTTTTTTCTTAAACTATATTAATAACTATGAGACAATTTATGATATCATTGATAGGACGCAATTGCTGGAGAACCATTATGATTTTTCATTTAAAAATTACATAACAAAAAACTTAAATATTCCATTGCAAAAAAAAACAATAGAATATTTTTTAAAAAACTTAGAGTCCTTATTTAAGGATTTGTTTGATGAAGAGTATGAATATTTAATAAGGCTTAAAGAAAAAGACCTTTTTGAAGATTCAATTTATCATTTAAAGAAAAGCCTTACATTCATTCAAAATAATATATCAGAAGATTTTGTATTTAATTTTTCTTCTATTGAAAATAAAGACTGGGACCAAGTTATTAAAAACAACATAATTGAAGGTGTAACAGAAATTCCTAAAAAATTTAATGAAGACGATATTGATGAAATTTACGAAAATGAATATTCTAATGAAGTTTATGATAATTATGAATATGATTTAGAAAGCTATTATAATGAGAAAAAAATAATTCATAGACCTAATTCAATTATACTTAACGAAATAGATGATTTACCATTTTAATTAAATAGATTAAAAACTTCTCAAATAATTCCTTAATTTCGACCTCACAAAAATAATCAATGAAAGTCTGTATTGCCGAAAAGCCATCTGTAGCAAGAGAAATAGCTAGTATTCTAGGAGCCAACACAAAACGTGATGGTTATTACGAAGGAAACGGTTATGCGGTAACATATACATTCGGACATTTGTGCACACTTTTAGAACCTAAAGATTACAAGCCGCATTGGAAAAGTTGGGATTTGAACAATCTACCAATGCTTCCAGAACGTTTTGACACCAAAGTTACGGGAGATGCAGGAATTAGAAAACAATACAATATTGTAAAATCTTTATTTGATAAAGCAACGGTTGTAATTAATTGTGGGGATGCTGGGACAGAAGGAGAATTGATTCAGCGTTGGGTAATTAATCAAGCCGGTTATAAAGGAGAAGTACAACGTTTATGGATTTCGTCTCTTACAGAAGAAGCTATAAAAGAAGGTTTTAAAAACCTAAAACCTGCAGAAAAATACGACAACTTATATTATGCAGGTTATTCTAGAGCTATTGGAGATTGGCTTTTAGGGTTAAATGCAACGCGTTTATACACCGTAAAGTTTGGTGGATTTAAACAAGTTTTATCGGTTGGTAGAGTACAAACTCCTACCCTAGCCATGTTGGTAAATCGTTTTGTTGAAATTGAAAATTTTAAACCACAACCTTATTGGGAACTACAAACAACCTATAGAAATACCCTTTTCAATTATGAAGATGGGCGCTTTTTAAAACAAGAAGACGGACAAGTTTTAGCAAATAAAGTGAAAGAATCTGATTTTGAGATTGTTTCTGTTACCAAAAAGAAAGGGAAAGAATACGCTCCGAAACTGTTTGATTTAACTGGTTTACAGGTATATTGTAATAATAAATTTGGCTTTTCTGCGGATGAAACTTTAAAAATGGTTCAGAAGCTATATGAAATGAAAGTAGTTACGTATCCTAGAGTTGATACTACTTTTTTACCAAATGATGTGTATCCTAAAATTGCAGGTATTTTATCTAAATTAACAAATTACAGCGCACTTACTCAACCTCTTTTAGGTAGTAAAATAAAGAAATCGAAACGTGTTTTTGATGATAAAAAAGTAACAGATCACCACGCAATTATTCCTACCGGAATTCAAGGAAATTTGCAATACAATCAGCAACAAGTGTACGATATTATTACTCGTAGATTTATTGGTGTTTTCTATCCAGATTCTGATGTTTCTAATACTTCAGTAATTGGTAAAGCTGCAGATGTACCTTTTAAAACAACCGGAAAAGAAATTTTAACCAAAGGTTGGCGTGTAGCTTTTGAAACAGAAGAAAGCAAAATTAAGAAAGAATTAAACGAACAAATGACATTGCCTTCATTTGTAAAAGGTGAAAAAGGACCACACGAACCTTCATTCTTAGAGAAAGAAACCAAACCTCCAAGAAATTTTACAGAAGCAAGCTTATTGCGCGCCATGGAAACTGCTGGAAAGCAAGTAGATGATGAGAATTTACGTGAATTAATGAAAGAAAACGGAATTGGAAGACCTTCTACAAGAGCAAGTATTATTGAGACTTTATTCCGAAGAAAATATATTGAGCGTAAAAAGAAATTGGTTTTACCAACACAAACCGGAATCGATTTAATTAATATTATTGACAACGAATTATTAAAATCTGCTGAATTAACTGGTCGTTGGGAAAAACGTTTAAAAGAAATTGAACGAGGAGAATTCAACGCCGGAACCTTCATTAATAATATGAAGAAAATGGTAGATGAATTGGTGTATGAAGTCCGTTCTAATACTTCTAAAAAACGAATTACTTCTAACGCAGAAGTCATTGCGAGTTCAACGAAGCAATCTATTGTTTCAAAGACAAAAAAAACTCCAACAAAAAAACAAGTTGCAGGAAAAACTTGTCCCAAATGTAAAAAAGGACAACTCTTAAAAGGTTCTTCTGCCTTTGGGTGTTCTGAATATAAAAACAATTGCGATTTAAAAATTCCGTTTGAAATTTACGGGAAGAAAATTTCTGAAAACCAATTGATACGATTGGTTGACAAAGGTTGTACTACTAATTTAAAAGGCTTTAAAACGGATAATGGTTCTGTAGAAGGCTTAATAAGATTTGATGATGCTTTTAAATTGAAATTAGAACCTAAACAAAAAGTAGTCACTTCTAACTCTGTCGAAAAGAGTTCTGATAAAATTATGTGTCCAAAATGTAAACAAGGAACTATTTTAAAGGGTAAAACAGCTTATGGTTGTTCTGCTTATAAGTCAGGTTGCGATTTTGTTTTCACATTTGATAACATCAAAAAAATAGCCAATGGAAAACCATTGACTAAAGATTTGGTGATAAAAATTATAAGTAGTTAATATTTACAATCAACTGTCATTTCGAAATAAGTTTTTTTTTAGCGATTGAGAAATCTCACATCCTCTTTACAAAATCAACAAGTAAAAAAAACGGCTTACTCAGCATACATTTTATCAATAAGAGCTTTGTATTTTTTATAAATTACTTTACGTTTAAGTTTTAAAGTAGCCGTAATTTCTCCTGCCTCAATAGTAAACTCTTTTGGTAATAAAGTAAATTTCTTAATTTTTTCAAACTTAGAAAACTCCTTTTGCAATTCTTCAAAACGTTTTTCTAACATGGTTTTAATCTGATTATTATTAATCAAATCTTCAATATCTTTAAAACTAATTTTATGCTCTTCAGCATATTTTTTAATATTCTCGAAACTAGGAACCGCCAAAGCCGTAACATACTTTTGCTGATCTCCTATCACAGCAATTTGCTCAATAAAAGAATCACTAACTAAAGCCATTTCAAGTTTTTGAGGAGCAATATATTTACCTCCAGAAGTTTTCATTAAATCTTTAATTCTATCAGTAATTACTAAGTTTCCTAATTCGTCAATTTTTCCTGCATCACCTGTTTTAAACCAGCCATTTTCAAAAACTTCAGCAGTAGCTTCTGGTTTTTTATAATAGCCTTTCATAACTCCAGGTCCTTTTACCAAAACTTCATCATTAGCACCAATTTTAATTTCGGTTCCTAAAATTGGCTTACCCGCAGAATTAAACTCGAAGTAGTGATCACCAAACAACGTAACTGTAGCAGTTGTTTCTGTTAAACCATAGCCACATTTTATATTTAATGCAAACGAATGAAAAAACGAAACCATATCTGGTACTAAAGGTGCTCCGCCACAAGGCATAAACTTTATATTCCCTCCAAAGACATCACGTAATTTACTAAGTACCAATTTATCTGCTATTTTATATTTTAGCTTTAACATTAGTGGTACTTTTTTATCAAAACGACGATAGGTATTATGGTATTTATTTCCAACTCCCAATGCCCAACTTGCCAATTTCATTTTAGTAGGGGAAGCTTCTTTTCTTTTTTCTTGAATAGCAGCAAAAATTTTCTCAAAGATTCTAGGTACTGTACACATCAAAGATGGTTTAACCTCTTTTAAGACATCTGCAATTTTCTTTGGGTCTTGGTTAAAATACACCTGAATTCCTTTTTGTAAGCAGAAAAACACCCAACTACGTTCGTAAATATGACTTAATGGTAAGAAACTTAAAGTTACATCATTTTCATCTACATCTAATTCTGCTTCATGTGCTTTTAATGAGGATGCAAAATTGTTATGATCTAACATTACTCCTTTAGGCTCTCCGGTAGTTCCAGAGGTATAAATAATACTAGCTAAATCATCTAACTTAGAGTCTAAATGACGCTTTTCTAATTCATTTTCAATACTTTTTGGAAATTCTGCATTTATAAAATCATTAAAATAAACAGCTTTTTTATGGCCTCTTAAATCTACAGTACTTGTTAAGGCTACTATTAATTTTAAGTATGTATTATTTTCTGAGACTAATTCTACTTTATCAAACTCATCTTGATCTCCCACAAACAACACACTAATTTCTGCATCGTTAACAACGTATTCTACTTCTTTCTGAGAATTGGTTGCATAAATAGGAATCGTTACGGCTCTTACACCCATAATTCCTAAATCAGCAATAATCCACTCTGTCATATTTTGAGCAAAAACACCAATATTGTCTTGTTCTTTAATTCCGAAATTGATTAAAGCTTTAGAAACTTGCTGTATTTGAAAATAAAAAGAATCCCAAGAAATTCCTTTCCAACTTTGTGAAGCTTCATCTTTATAAAAAACTGCATCTTTTGTTGTAAATCGATTAGCGTTATCTTTAATTACTTCTAGTAAATGTTTATAATTCATCTTTCGATTATTTTTAAATAAGGATATTATAACTATCAAATTTACGAATATTTCAAAGATTTAAACAGATATCAAATTATATATTAATGTTAATGAAGTATCAAACCAATGTATCATTCTATTTTTTCGGTTAAATTTAATAGGTAAAAAAATTAATAATATCCTTTTTAAATTCTTTATTAACTTTTTAACAATAACTAATGTTAAAACTTATAGCTATTTCCTTATTTTGCCTTAGTTTTAACAAAAAAATTAAATAGTAAATGGATTTTACAAACCCACTAGTATATGGTGTACCGTGTTTCTTAGCACTTATTTTAGTCGAATTAACATATAGTAAGCACAATAAAAAAGAAGAAAAGAAGAAAATTTATAAATGGAAAGATTTAGCAGCTAGCCTTACCATGGGGATTGGTTCTGCTATTCTAGCTCCTTTAACAAAAACAATTGCTGCAATTGTACTTTTTAATTTTGTCTATGAAATATTCAATCCTTTAGTTGATGGAATTCGCACAAATTTAATGGGCTACGAATCTTTTGGATACGCTTGGTATATTTGGCTTATTTGTCAAGTTTTAGACGATTTTAGTTATTATTGGTTTCACAGACAAAACCACAATGTACGTTTTTTATGGGCAGCACATATTGTACACCATTCTTCGGATAATTTTAATTTAGGAACTGCCGTTAGAAACGGATGGTTTACCATTCTTTACAAACCATTTTTTTATGTGTGGATTGTTGCTATTGGTTTTCCACCAGAAATGTTAGTCGTTTGTTTAGGTATTGAAGCTTTATGGCAATTTCAATTACATACCGTTTACATTGGTAAATTAGGTTTCTTAGATAAAATATTGAATACACATACCATGCACCAAGTACATCATGCTCAAAATTTTGAGTATATGGATAAAAATCATGGTGGATTTCTAAACGCTTTTGATAGAATGTTTGGTACTTTTAAAGAATTTGACGAAAATATTGACATCAAATATGGAGTTACGCATCCGCCAAACTCTTATAATCCGTTTGTTATTCTAACACATGAATATAAAGATATTTGGGACGATATGAAAAAATCTAAGAACTGGTATCATAAATTTATGTATGCATTTGCCGCACCAGGTTGGAGCCATGATGGAAGTACACTAACCATTAAACAAGCTCGTAAAGCTTTACAAGAAGAATAATATGTTTTTTTTTAAGCAAAACTTGTCAACTTAAAAAAAGGAATCTCAAAATAAATTTGAGATTCCTTTTTTTATTAAATGATATAAAAGATAAGTAAACTTACGCTTGATTAAAACGACATCCTTTTTTTGAAGTAAGAAAAACCGATTCCGTCTTTCGATTTATCTCAAGAGACATTCCAAGCTGTAAATAACTCTTAATAAAACTAAGACGTTATTTGACTAAAAAACTCAAAGATTTCTCCTTTAGAAATAGCACTTCCTTTTTCTATTAAATCGAAAATTTCAGTATTCCTATCATCTTTATTATAAGGTTTTGTTCCTTTAAAAATCTCTACAGAATTATCCATAGGATTTTGCATTAACCATTCAAAACCTTTTTGTTCTAATAAATTAATATCCCAAGTAATTTTAATGGCAATTCTATGTATTTCTTCAGCATCACACTTAAACAGGTTTACAGAGGTTTTAGAAAAATGTTCTACATAGTTTGTTTTTGTTAGCACATTATCCCAAACAACATCAGAAAAAACATTCATCTCCTCTTCTGCAACTTGTGGTGTTTCTTCTTTTATTTTATTCCATTCTTTAACGTCTATACTTTGGGTTGCTAAAAAACGAGCAAAGTCTTCGTGTAAGCTTTCGAATTGTTCTTTGGTAAGTTGTCTATATTTCATAATTTATGGTAAAAAAAACCGCCCAATTATGGGCGGTTCAAATATCTGAATTCTTTATTGATTTAGAAAGAATATCTTAAACCAACTTGTGCTTGCCATCTAGAAAGTAACGTAGAATTATATACAAAAGTTTCTTTTAAGTCTGAATTAAAACTATAGGTTGGTAAACCTGTATTATCTACAGTAACACCTAATAATTGTACTGCATCTGGTTGTTGTACTAAGCCCCAGTTTGAGTTTAATAAATTACCAAAGTTTAAAATATCTATAGTAAACTCTAAAGAATTATTGTTTCCTAATTTTAAATTCTGGATAAATTTTACATCCATCTTTCCTCTCCAAGGTGATAATGCACCATAACGTTCTGCATATTCTCCCTGTCTATCACTTAAATAATCATCTTGATTTATATAACTTCTTAAGCCATCTTTTTGATCTTGAATAGATAAGTCTCCAGTATTTACTGGAGCTTTAAATGTCATTGCGTCTATTTCGCTGTCTGTTGGTATGTAAATTAAATCATTTAAGTTAGAGCCATCATTATTAATATCGCCTGCGTATGTATAGTTAAAACGACCTCCTTTTGCCAATTCATAGAAAGAAGAAATTGTGGTTGTCCATTTATCATTTGTTCCATAATTCCAAGATTTAGAAGCTACCGCAATAAAACGATGTGTATCTCCATATTTAGAATGTGCTAATGTTGCATCATTTGCATTAGATAAAACTGGATTAAAATCGAAAGCATCTCCTGTTATTTCTGCTTCAATAGAGTTTACATCTTTAGAATTTAAGTAATTATAGGCTGCCATTAAATACAATCCATTATCAAAATTTCTCTGTGCTTTTAAGGATGCATTTAAAGTTCTTCCTTTATCAGAATTGGTAAATACATAAGCATTTGATTTATCATTTGGTCCTCCCCAGTTTGGGCTTCTGTCTGTATCTGTATACACCAATCTATTATCTATACCACCTGCCAAAGTTCCTGTAGGTGTTTTTAAACCCCAGTTTTGCACATGTGCTCCGTTTATATCTTTTGTGTACGAAAGATCTGAAGTTAAAATAGTACCATCTTTTAATTTTACATCTGCTCCCAAACTTGTTCTCCAAACTTGTGGGAATTTAAAATCTGGATCTACAACTTGGTAAAAATATACATTAGGATTTGCTATTTGGTTACCTAACCAAACAAAAGGAAAACGTCCTGTAAATAAACCAGAACCACCTCGTAATTGTAAAGTACTATCTCCATTTACATCCCAGTTAAAACCAATTCTTGGTGAAACTAAGAAGTTGTTATTTGGCATTTTAGTAGAATCAAATAATACTGTTTCTCCTGTAGCAGGGTCTGTATATGGATTATTAGGTAAGTAAAAACTTTTATCTATTACGTCTTGTGCTTTATCTGCAGAATTGAAAAATAAAGGCTTATCAAAACGAACACCATAAGATAATTTAAAATTATCATTTATATTCCAATCATCTTGTACGTAAAAAGCAAACTGACCAACATTTGTTTCTGCTAATGCCCAAGAATCATTGGCGTTATTAGTAGTAAATGTGCTTTGGGCAGCAGCCATAGCATCCGCTAAAAGACCATTAGTAATTCCTGTTCTAAAAGCATCCATACTAGCAAAATCTCCACCAAATGCACCTACATAACCTCTTGCATCTCCAAAGCCATAAGCTCCTAAATTAAATGAATTCTCAAATTCGAATTTTTCAAAAGAAAAACCAACTGTATAGTTATGGTCTCCATTACTTATATTTAAATTATTTGTAATTTGAAAAACTTTTTGATCTAATGTATTGTTAATAGAAAAAGGTTCATGACCTGAAATTATATAATTTCCTCCGTTACCATCTTGAATTCTAAATGCTGGCATAGGTGCAGATTTAGGACTTCTAAAATCATCGAAATGTGTATATCCTGCTTGAAATTTGTTTGTTATATTATCTGTAACAGTAGAATTTAATTCTAATAAAAATGAATTCAAATTATTATTAATTTGATATCCAGAATTTTCGAATTGTAACATTTGAGAACTTGGACCTCTAAAACCAAGTGCTGTTGGATGCGCTGGCAAATCTCTAGAGGCGTTTAAAAAATTATATACAAATGAAAGACGATTGTCTTTGTTGATATTCCAATCTAACTTAAACAATCCTTTGGTACTTTTAGAATCGTGTGTAAAACCTTCATAAGCACCGGTACTGTAACCAATACCTGCTAATGCGCTTTTAACTTCATCTAAATCTGATTTTAAAACTCTAGATTCATTAATAGCTCCCGAACCTGTGTTTGGTAACCAAGACTGACCTAAATCTGATCTATTGTCTTTTTCGAAATTTATAAAAACAAATAATTTATCTTTTATAATCGGTGCACCTATACTAGCTCCTACTTGAGATTGTGATAATTTAGGAACAAAAATACTTTCTCCTTTAATTTTACCTCCTGTAAAATCTTGATTTCTGTAATATCCGTATGCGGTTCCTGTTACGGTGTTTGTTCCACTTTTGGTTACTGCATTTACAGAAGCACCTGTAAAACCAGATAAAGTAACGTCATAAGGTGCTGTAGAAACAGAAATTTGCTCTATAGCGTCTAAAGATACTGGCTGAGAAGCTGTTTGTCCTCCGGGTGTTGCTGCATCTAAACCAAAAGGATTGTTAAAGATAGAACCATCTAATGTAAAGTTATTAAATTGGTCATTTCTCCCTCCAAAAGATCCACCTGAAGCAGAAGGGTCTAAACGCGTAAAATCTGATGCCGATCTAGATATCGTTGGCAATATCTTTAAATCTTTAGTTCTAATACTTGTCTGTGCTCCTGTTCTATCGTTATTAAAAACAGCATTTTTACCAGAGCTAATTACAACTTCTTCTAAAGTATTACTATCTTCAGACAAAACAACATCTACATTTGACGTTTCACCTAATGTTAAAAAGATATTTGTTATCTTTTTAGATTTAAAACCTAGGTAACTAATTGTAATTGTATACGGACCTCCAATTCGTAAATTAGATAGCGCGTACCTACCATTATCTTGTGCTGTTGTACCAGATACGGTACCTGTTGGAGTATGCAAAGCAACAATTGTTGCTCCGAATAAAGGTTCTCCAGAATTCTCCGTAATAATTCCGTTAATTTTTGATGTTGTTGTTTGTGCATTTGCAACGAAACTAAACATTAAAATGAATGAACATAAAAAAAGTAATTTTTGCTTCATCTTTTTGAATTTAAGTTTATATAACCAAAAATAGAGCAAAAAAAAAGTCTACTCGTTAAAGTAGACTTTTAGTTCTTAACAATTATTTAACAATTGTTATTTATTCAGCAATAACTTCAAAAGAAATTTCAGCAACTACTGCTCTGTGTAATCTTACAGAAGCTTCATATTTACCTAATCTTTTTACAGAACCACCAACAACTTTAATAAATTTCTTATCTAAGTCTGTTCCTGCTTTTGCAAGTGCTGCAGCTAAATCGATGTTGTTTACAGAACCAAATAATTTGTCTCCTGAACCAACTTTAGATGCAATTTTAATTTCATATCCTTTAACTGCTTCTGCTATTACATTAGCGTCTTCAATTAATTTAGCTTCTTTGTAAGCACGTTGTTTTAAATTCTCTGCTAAAACTTTCTTTGCAGATGAAGTAGCTAAAACTGCTTGTCTTGTAGGGATTAAGAAGTTTCTACCATAACCGTTTTTCACGTCTACGATATCATCTTTGAATCCTAAATTTTCTACGTCTTGTCTTAATATCAATTCCATGTTCTACCTCTTTATTATTTTAACATATCTCCAACGTAAGGCATTAACGCTAAATGACGCGCTCTTTTAATTGCTTGCGCAACTTTACGTTGATATTTTAATGAAGTTCCTGTTAAACGTCTTGGTAAAATTTTACCTTGTTCGTTTACTAAATACATTAAGAAGTCTGCATCTTTAAAATCGATATACTTGATATCTTTTTTCTTAAATCTACAGTATTTAGCTTCTTTTTTAGTGTCTATATCTAACGGCGTTAAATATCTAACGTCAGCAGATTTACCGCCTTTTGCTTGTTGTTCTATTGATGCCATTTCTTATTTTTTTGTAGATTTAACACGTTCAGTTCTAATTTTTGCCCAAGCAGCTGCATGTTTGTCTAATCTAACAGAAAGGTAACGCATAACGCTATCATCTCTTCTAAATTCTAACTCATAAGCAGAGATTTCTTCTCCAGCAATTTTAAACTCTAATAAGTGATAAAAACCACTTTTTTTCTTTTGAATTGGATAAGCTAATTTCTTTAAGCCCCAGTTCTCTTTCGAGATCATTTCAGCTCCTTTAGAAACTAAATAATCTTCAAACTTTTGTACTGTCTCCTTTATCTGAGTATCAGATAAAACGGGATTCAAGATGAAAACAGTTTCGTAATGATTCATAAATTAAATATTTATTGTTTATTTTTAAGGCTGCAAATATAATAACTTTTTTATAACTAGCGTTATATATAACAGTTATTCTTGCTAAGAATATGTAAAACAAGCATATTACGTGTAAATAAATGCAGATGTGTCAATTTTTTCTACTTAAAAAGTATCATTATTATTTAATTTTCTAAATAATTAAGAATGTCATTAATAATAAGGTAATTTAAAAAAAAGAAAAAACCTCTAGGTTGAAACACAAAACAACACCAGAGGTTTATCAAAAATATTCTAGTTAAAATTAGACTTCAAAAGCTTCTAAATGAAAAGCTTCGCTAATTTCTTTATAAACAATTTTTCCTTTTATAATATTTAATCCTTTGTCTAAAGATGCATCTGTAGCACACGCTTCTTCCCATCCTTTATTTGCAATATTTAAAATATATGGCAATGTTACATTTGTTAGAGCAATTGTAGAAGTATAAGGTACAGCTCCTGGCATATTTGCTACACAATAATGCACTACATCATCAATAATATACGTAGGATCTTCGTGTGTTGTTGCTTTGGTGGTTTCAAAACAACCTCCCTGATCTACGGCAACATCAACAATAACAGTTCCTGGTCGCATATCTTTAAGCATGTCTCTAGTAATTAATTTTGGAGCCTTTCCTCCTTTTACTAAAACACCTCCAATAATTAAATCGTGTGTTTTTATTAGTTGTCTAATACTGTATTCACTAGAAAAAGCGGTGGTAACATGGTTTGGTAAAACATCATTTACATAACGTAAACGTTTCATATTAATATCCATAATAGTAACATGAGCACCTAAACCTGCTGCCATTTTTGCTGCTTGTACACCAACAACTCCTGCTCCTAAAATTAATACTTTTCCTGGTGCAACACCTGGTACACCACCTAATAAGATACCACGTCCTTTAATTGGTTTTTCTAAATACTTAGCACCTTGCTGAATTGCCATTCTTCCTGCAACTTCAGACATTGGTGTTAATAAAGGTAAAGTTCCTTCACTATCTTCTACTGTTTCATAAGCAATACAAATAGATTTACTTTCTATCATTGCTTTTGTTAAAGGCTCGCATGATGCAAAATGAAAATATGTAAAAACAATTTGATCTTCTTTAATTAAAGGATATTCTGAAGCTATTGGTTCTTTTACCTTTACAATCATTTCACTCTGGCTGTAAACTTCTTCTATGGTAGGTAAAATAGTTGCTCCTACCTTAATGTAATCGGCATCAAAGAAACCACTTCCTTCTCCTGCTGTAGACTGTACGTAAACAGTATGATTTTTTTTAGTCAACTCAAAAACACCTGCGGGTGTCATACCAACTCTACTTTCGTTATTCTTAATTTCTTTAGGAATTCCAACTTTCATTATTGCTTAATTTAGATGTTTTAAGCAAGTAAATTTACTGTCTTTTTGTTTGTATTTTAACAAAAATATTAAAAATTGTTATTTTTACTGATGTCCTATTTTTTGTTATTTTAAAATGATTTAATACAAAATTCTATTCATTAAAATTATCAAATATTCAATAAAACTCACAAAAAACTGACATCAGCAATATTATCTTTAACGTTTTAATCTAAATCTAAACGAATTCCCATAGAAATGTTTCTAGTTTCGGTATTTTTAAATAAAGGGTTTAAATCATATTTTACATAAAAACTAGTAGATCTATACCCCACATAAGCACTTAATCCATAATTAACAGTATTCATATTAAAATTATTGAATTGCACTTCTTCAACTTCAACATTGCTTTCATCTTTGTATTCTAAATATTGTCTTGTTCCTAATTTAAAACCAACAAAACCTCCAAGACCTAAACGAACAGATCTATTTGTTCTATCTTTTACAAAACCATCTTTATCCGTTTTATTTTTAGAAAAATCCCATTCTACATGCATCGGAAAGTTCATTTGTACATGACGTAATCTACTTTCTGATAATTTGTTATCAAAGACCTTAACCTCTGTAATATCTCCATCCTTTACATGAATACTATTATTATCTAATCGTAAATTATTCCAAAGAAAAGAAAGTCCGTATTTAAAATATAATTGAGAAGGTTCTTTAGTGAATCGAGTTTTCCAGGTCCAACCTAATTCGTAAAAATGAGATTGCCATAATTTATAATCAGAATCATTTAAAGAAGATAACTCATGATTATTTAATACATTATTAACCCCCATTGCAAATACAAATTGAGATGTTGTCCTTCTATCTTTTCGAACTTTAAGATCTCTTTCTTTTCGTCTTCTTTCACTATCATTTCTATCTCCTCCTTCCATATTAAAACGGAACGTTTTATTACCTACATTAAACGTATTATCGTCATTATCAAACTCACTTTCTTCATCTGAACTCGCTATTCTACCATTGGTTTTATCCTGCACCAATAATTGCAACAAACGCTCTTGTTCTCCTACTAATTTTTCAATTCTTCTGGCATAATAAGAAGCAACCTCTTTCTTTAAGGTATTTGAAATCGGTTTTGTAATTTCTCCTTTCTCTAGCCTTTCATCAATAGCAACCACTTTTATTCTTAATGAGTCTTTTTGAGTTGCTGTAATGCGTTCTATTCTTTTAGATATTTTATTTACTTCTTTCTCAAAAGTTTTTGCTTGAGATACGGCAATAGTTGTACTTAACAACACTAATATTAGTAGTATTCTTTTCATCTTGTATGTTTTAAAAAATTGTTTTTATTTGATAAAATCCTTTCGTAATCTAGCTTCAATTAAAACGTCTTTTAATTATACTACCACAGAAAGTGATTTAATTTAATCGTTTCTACTTGCAATAGCAGTTGCAATATCTGTTACTCTTTTCTTTAAAGATTGTAAGAAATTATTCTGAAAATCTTCTTCTCCAATAGTGCGTTCTACTTCAGCCAAAATAGCTTCTGGACTCACTTTAATATTAGAATTTTTAAGCTCATTTTTAATTGTACTTAAAACATCTTCCCTTGTTAAATTTAGTTTTGCATAATACTCCTTTACTTCAGTTGACGAATGTGTTACCGCGAATAACAAATCATCACTATTAATTTTTATGCTACTATTTGGGTCTTGTTTTAAGATTTCTTTATTTATTGTTTTCTCCTTCGTCGGATGATCCTCAGATACTGCTACCACTGTTTTGATAACTTCCTCCGTTGTCGGAATTACATTGTTTTTATTGTTTGCAACTATAGAATTATTGATAGATTTTTTAGATTCCTCCTTTGTCGGAATGACATTCTTTTTTGTAACAACATTTTTATTAGAAATTTCTACTTGCTTCTCTTCTACTTCATCAATCTTAACAATTGCTTCTTCTGCAGGAATTTCATTTATAAATTGATCTATTTTTGCATCAATTGTAATCGTATCAATCGGGTTTTCAACAATAATTTCTAATGGTGCAACATCTTCATTTTTATTCAAAAATAGAAAACCGACACTTACTAACAATAAAACACTAGCAGCAGCTCCCATATAGAATATCCATCCTTTTTTCTTTTGCTTTGGTTGCTCATCTAATTGTGTAGACAAACGTTCCCAAGCAGAAGCCGATGGATTTATCGTTCTATTATCTAACTTATCTTTTATATTTTTATCTATATTATTTGTCTCCATTGCTCACTGTATTCATTTTGTAATAATTCTGTTGCAATAATTTACGTGCTTTAAATAATTGCGATTTAGAGGTACTTTCTGAAACATTTAATTTCTCTGCAATTTCTGAATGTTTATATCCTTCTATCGCATATAAATTAAATACCATTTTATAACCTTCTGGCAATTGATCTATCAATTTCTGAATATCTTCTACAGATGTGTTTTCTAAACTTTCTGTTGCTGCATCATCAAAGACATAATCTTCGTCTGATAAATCAATTAAATTCTTTTTACGGAGATAAGAAATACAAGTATTCACCATAATTCTGCGAATCCAACCTTCAAAACTACCTTCGTGTTTAAACTTGTGTAAGTTTGTAAAAACCTTTAGAAAACCTTGTAATAATAAATCTTCTGCATGATGCAAGTCTTTTACATATTGCCTACAAACTCCCAACATTTTAGGCGAATGTTGCTCGAACAATTGTTGTTGCGCTTCCCTATTGTTGTCTATCGCTTTTTTAATGAGCGATTTTTGTTTGTTATGTAATTTTATAATTTTCAAGCCTCTCGTTTCGTTTTTAACTGCCTTACAAATATATAGACTACAGAAGTCTTAAAAAGGTTGCTTGAAGATAAAAAAATAATTTATTTATCACTCCAACCAAACTTAAACTCTTTGTCTATCAAATAATAAATGAAAATAAAATATTTTATTTTTCATAAAATTAAGAACATTATTATTCATTTCTTAATTATCTAGAACAAAAAAAGGGACTCAAAACTGAGCCCCTTTTTTAAAATAGAATATTAAAAATTCTTAATTATTGTTATTGTCTTTATCATCATCTTCTTTAGAAGTTTTGTTCCAAATTTTAATCTCATCATCTTTAGTAACACCTTCTAAAATTTCAACATTTACACCGTCTGACGTTCCTAATTTCACATCTTTCTTGTCAAATTTTCCTTCTGCATTTTTAATTTCTACATAAGGCAACTCTGTTTTTCTATCAAATTGTAATAAAGATTCTTTAATAGATAAAACACTGTCTTTTCTCTCTAAAACAATTTCTGCATTTGCGCTATAACCAGCTCTAATAAAATGCTCATCATCTAAAGAAACGTCTGCTTTAATTTTAAATTGAACTGCTCCTGCTTCTTCTGTTCCTTTTGGAGCAATGAAGTTTAAAACTGCTGGGAATTTCTTGTTTTCGATAGCTCCTAAAGAAATTTCTATTTCTGTTCCTTTTACCAATTTTCCAACTTCAGATTCATCTACTTTCCCTTCAAAAATCATTTTAGTCATATCTGCAATGGTAGCAATTGTTGTACCTGCACTAAAACCATTTGTTTCTACAACTTGATATCCTTTTTTAACAGGAATTTCTACCACCATACCAGAAGTTGTTGCTCTAATATTTGTATTTGCTCCAGAAGAACCTGCAGATCCTTTTTTAATAATCTGATAATCATTTTGTGCATTACGTAAATCGTTTTTTGCTTGATTATACGAAAGTTCTAAAGACTCAAATTCTTGACGAGAAATAACTCCTTTATCAAATAATTTTTTATTTCTGTCGTATTGAATTTTAGTATTATTTAATTGAATTTGAACTGAGTTAATACGTCCTTTTGCACTTGTTAAAGATTGTTCGTTTGGCACAACTCTTACTGTAGCTATTAAATCTCCTGCTTTAACAATCTCTCCTTCTTCAACAACTATTTTATCTATAATACCTGCTATTTGTGGTTTTATTTCTACTTCTTCTAACGGAGTAACTTTACCAGTAGCAACACTTTTTTTAACAATTGTTGCTTTAAAAGCTTTTTCTGTTTTGTATTCTATTGGTGATGCACTGTTCTTTTTACCAAACCAAATTAGTACTGCTATTAATGCAACAGCTATTCCTCCAAAAATGATTACTTTTTTCATTTATCTTTTATTTATTCTTGTTAGTTGATTTTTTTTATTCTTCTCTTAATGCGTCTATTGGTTTCACTATTGTTGCCATATACGCAGGTATAAATCCTATTAATGTTCCTAAAAATACTAATACTGCATATGCTATTAAAACAATAGGAATATCTACTGTAGGATTTACAAGAAATTCTACAAAATTATCTAATAACATTAAAACTAATCCACCAGCAATAATTCCTAAAGAACCTGCCAATAGCGTTAAAAATAGCGATTCTAATATAATTTGTTGTCTCACTTTATTTGGCGTTGCACCTAAAGCTCTTCTAATTCCTATTTCTTTTGTTCTTTCTTTAACGGTAATCAACAAAATATTACCAATTGCAAAAACACCAGCAATTAAGGTTGCAATACCAACAAACCATGTTAAAAATTGCATTCCTGTTAAAAAACCTGTAACCTGTTTTATACGTTCGCCTAAGTTAAACCCTCTAAATGCTCTGTTATCATCTGGATGAATTTTATGTAAATTTTTTAATAATAACTTTACATCAGATTCTAATTGAACAATATCAAATTCATCTTTTCCGGTTACAACCATCCATTCAAATTTATCTCCTTTATTATACACTAATTTAAAGGTACTAAAAGGTATGTGAATGTTATTCTTTCCTTCAAACTGACTCGTTTCATAAACGCCAACAACTTTATAATTGATGCCACTTACTTTTATATAAACACCTATAGCGTCTTCACTTCTATCAAACAATTCTTTATAAACACCTTCACTAATAACACAAACTTTTTTATTTTCGTCCATGTCACTTTGGTTGATAAACCTACCTTCTATCAAGTTCTTTTTTTGAACTAGATCTATTAAAGGAAAATCTCCAAAAATGGTAAAATTACCAGTTTTTAAACCATGAACTACTTGTCCGCCAGTTGCATTTCTTGGCACTACAAACTGAATACCTTCTATTTCTGAACGAATTTTATCTACATCACTTAATCTTAAACTAATCTGGCGTCCTTCTTGAAAACCTTTAAAAGGCATCGACGTTCTACTCCCAGACATAAAAACACTGTTAGTAGCAAAATTACCAAACATGCTATTAAAACTATTTTCTATTCCTTTGGCTGCGCCTAATAAACCTACCAATAATAGAATTCCCCAAAATGCCCCAAAAATGGTGATTGCAGTTCTAGTTTTATTCTTTCGAATACTACCGTAAATTTCTTGCCAAGTATCTTTTTCAAATAAAAATCTCATAATTAATCTGAATTTAGTGCTACTACGGGTTTAATTCTTGCTGCTTTTTTGGCTGGTAAATATCCTGCAATTAAACCGGCACAAACAAGTGTTAATGTTGCTCCAATAACTACAGGTTGAGAAACACTAGGATTTAAAATAAAGTATTTCTCTAAACTTGGTCCGGCTATTTCTAAAATACCTATTCCTAGTAGCAAACCAGCATAACCAGAAATAGCGGTAATAAAAACAGCTTCTTGCATTATCATAGCAACAATCATTTTTGGTGTAGCACCAACTGCTTTTCTAATTCCTAATTCTTTGGTTCTTTCTTTAACGATGTACACCATAATATTACTAATACCTACAACTCCAGCTATTAGGGTTCCAAAACCAATTACTAGAATTAAAATACTTAAGCCAAACATCATACCTGAGACTTCCTTATTATTTGTCGCGTAATTATCTAATCCAATTCCTCTTTGGTCATTGGGTGAAACATTATGTCTTTTCTTTAATTCTCTGTGTAATTCACTACTAAATGCAATAGCTTCATCTATACTTAAATCTGGGTTATATGTAATTCCAAATTCATCTACATAATCGTTATTTCCATACATTCTTTGCATTGTAGAAAATGGAGTGTAAATATATCTTTCATCACTATCTCCTCCAGGATCAGAGAAAATACCAATAACTTTATACATAATTCCCCCTATATTTATTTGTTTTCCAAAAGCACTTAATTGACCAAACAAATCTTTTTCTACCATTCTACCAATTACAACAACTTTTCCTCTTTCTTGTATATCTCTATAATTTAAAAAACGACCTTCTGTTACTTCTGCTGATTCCAACACATAATATTCTGGATATACACCTCTAATAGTGTAATTGTCTTTTTCATCTTTATAAACAACATTCTCAGACCTCTGAATTCTTGGACTTATGGTTTGAATTTTATCTCCATAATTTTCTTTGATATAAGTAAAGTCATCATTTTTAAATTGAATTCTTCTACCTATTTGGTTTCCTTTATAAGCTATAGTGGTGTTATTTGTCCAAATATAAATGGAGTTCATAGCATCTTTTGCAAACTCATTTTTAAAAGTATTTTGAAGTCCGTTACCAATACCAAAAAGTAACGTAAAAAGTAAAATAGCAAACGCAACCGTAAAACCAGACAACGCAGAACGCAACTTGTTTTTACTAATGCTTTGAAATATTTCTCTCCAACGATCTAAATCAAACATAATTAAACTGTTTTAGATACATTTGTATATTCATCACTAATAATAAGACCGTCTTTTAAACGTACAATTCTCTTAGTTTGCTCTGCTACTTCCTCCTCGTGGGTAATAACAAACACCGTCATTCCTTCATTATTAATGTCTTTTAATAATTGCATTACAGAATCTGTTGTTGTAGAATCTAATGCTCCGGTTGGCTCATCTGCTAAAACTACTTTTGGTTTTGTAACCAAAGCTCTTGCAATGGCAACACGCTGTTTTTGTCCTCCAGAAAGTTCGTTTGGTAAATGATTTGCCCAATCTTTTAATCCCACTTTTTCTAAATATTCTAAGGCAATCTGCATACGCTCTTTTCTTGCCATTCCTTTATAATACAAAGGCAGCGCAACGTTTTCTAAAGCTGTTTTGTATGAAATAAGATTGAATGACTGAAATATAAACCCTAAAAATTTATTTCTAAGAATTGCAGCTTTTTTCTCGTTTAGGTTCTTTATTAATTGTCCGTTTAGGAAATAATCACCTTCATCATGTTCATCTAATAAACCAACAATGTTTAATAAAGTAGATTTACCAGAACCAGAAGATCCCATAATAGAAACAAATTCGCCTTCTTTTATATGTAGATTAATACCTTTTAAAACATGTAGAGAATCTTTACCTATTGGGTAAGATTTGTGTAGTTTTTCTATTCTAATCATTGGTTGGTTAATTTTAAGCTAATATATTTTTAAGTAAAATCTTTACATAAAATAAAGCGTTATTTACTCGAATACTAACATAAGACGTCTCATTAAAAAAAATGTTACAAGAAAATTAACTTTTTTTTAAAACATTTAAAGATACCTGTATTTTCTTTAAAACAAAACTACTTTAGAAACCATTATCAATTTTTATCTGTTTCGAAAAAAGATAAAGTATCTTTGTTTTCTTAAATTTTGAAATGCTAAAATGATTGATTTACCAAAAAACAAAAAGATTATTTTATTTGATGGTTTTTGTAATTTATGTAACGATTCTGTCTTAAAAGTAATTAAATATGATACTAAAAACATCTTTTTATTTACAGCCTTACAGTCTGATAAAGGGAAAGAAATTATAAATCTGTTAGGAATTGACATTTCTAAAATTGATTCTATTGTTTTGTATGAACCTGGTGTTTCTTATGAAGTAAAATCTACTGCAGCTTTAAAAATTATGAATGACTTTGGTGGAATTTGGAGTCTAAGTCAAATCTTTTTATTTTTACCAGAAGCATTTAGAAATTATGTTTACGATTATATTGCTAAAAACCGTTACAAATGGTTTGGAAAAAAAGAAACGTGTATGATTCCAACACCTGAATTAAATGCGAAATTTTTAGATTAAAATGAACGCGGTTTTATCAATTAAATATTCATTATTCTCTTTTGTATTTACAATAGCTATTGCTATTTTGTCTGTATATATGAATGATGACAATTCTTATATTATTTCAAATTTAGTAGGAATTCTCGCTTTTGTAATTCTATTTTTATCAATTATAGGATTATTAAAAGCTGTAAAAAGTATTAATGAAACTAAAAAGTTTCAGGTATTTATGGCATTCCTATTAAATATATTTTTTTTAACCCTATACTCTTATTTAATAATATCAAACTCTTAATAGCAACATGAACGTACCAAAAGAAATAAAATGTGTCATTTTTGACATGGATGGCGTAATTATAGATTCAGAAGAAATTCATAAAAAAGCATATTATGAAACCTTTACTTCTGTTGGAGTAACTGTTTCAGAAGATTTATACAAAACCTTAACAGGCTCTTCTACCATTAATGCTTTTCAGAAATTAGTAACACATTTTAACTTAGATTTAGACCCAGAAGCATTGGTTTTAAATAAAAGAAAACGCTATGTAAATTTCTTTGAAAGCGACCCAACATTACATCTAGTAAAAGGTGTAGAAGAATTGATAAAGCATTGTCATAAAAAAGGTTTAACCTTAATTTTAGCTTCTTCTTCTGCGATGGTTAATATTGATAGAGTTTTTAATAGATTTGATTTAAACCAATATTTTACGGCAAAAATTAGTGGTGCAGATTTAACCGAATCTAAACCAAACCCAGAAATCTTTAACAAAGCAGCTATTCTAGGAAATACGCCAAAAGAAAATTGTGTGGTTATAGAAGATTCCGATAATGGTGTTAAAGCGGCTAATGATGCTGGTATTTTTGTATTTGGCTACAGAAACCCAATGTCTGAAGATCAATCTTTAAAAAATGCCGATTTTATAGTAAATAATTTTAAAAGATTGCATAAAATTATCTAAAATACTGTTTATCAATAACATATTAAGAAATAACTTTATTAAAACATTATAATGAGAAAAATAGTAGTATTGGTTATCATATTTGGAATTTGGAGTTGTAAATCTGATCAAAACCAAATTGAACAAGTCACTTCCTTCAAAGGACAACAAGTAACAGGTGTTACTGTGAGTGATAAAGGTAGAATTTTTGCTAATTTTCCGAGATGGAGAGAAAACGTTAAAAATTCGGTTGTTGAAGTTCTTGATGATAAAAAGTCAACTGCTTATCCTAACAAAAAATGGAACAGTTGGAAATTAGGTACAGCAATCTCTGATAGCGTATTTGTAGCTGTACAATCTGTTGTTGCTTTCGAAAACATTGTCTATGTTTTAGATACACGTAATCCATTATTTAAGGGGGTATTAGATAATCCTAGAGTTTTTGCTTTTGACCTTTCTACAAATCAGTTGATAAAAACCTATATTTTATCCGAAGACAGTTTTCTAAAAGATTCTTATATAAACGATTTACGTGTTGATAAAAAAAAGGGTAAAATATACTTAACAGATTCTGGACATGCAGGCCTTGTAGTGGTTGATATAAATTCTGGAGATTCTTTTAGAGTATTAAATAATCATACCTCTTCACTTGCAGAAACCAATCACTTAACTTTTAAAAACAGTATATGGGAAAATACGGTTCATTCAGACGGAATTGCATTGGACACTAAAAATGATGTTTTATATTTCCATGCTTTAACGGGTTATAATTTATATGCTATATCTACTGAATTTTTAATAAAAGGGAATAACACTGAAATTGAAAAAAATGTAAAACTTATTGCAAAAACAACTGCTCCAGATGGAATGATTTTTGATCAATCGGGTCTTTTATTTCTTGCTGATTTAGAAAATAACAAGATTATGAAATTTAATATTTCTAACGGTAAAATAAGTGTTTTTGCTGAAGGTGAAAAAATTAAATGGGCAGATACATTTAGCATCTATAATGATGAATTATATTACACCAATTCTAGAATTAATGAAGTTAAAGGAGATATTAGCAATATGGAATTTACTATTCATAAAATGAGCATAATCGAAGCAAAAAAATAGCTAGAAACTTACTGTTTACATCTTTTAATGGTAAACGATTCCTACTCATTGATAAATATCAAAAAAAAAGCTTGGAGATGTCTCCAAGCTTTTTTTTTACAAACGATATTACAACTTTTAAATCATTAAAAAACATGTATTTTCAGTATAATTAACCTTATGAACTTTTCTGTATATTAATGGTTTACTGTTTTAAATTTTCACCTATAATCATCAAAATTAATTCTACTAAAGAAAGCTTTTATCAACTATAAAAAAAGAGTTCTATTTTTATTTTATCCTTTTTTCCACCAAGATTTCTTCACCTCAGCTTCTCCGTAACCATAGCCATAACCGTAACCGTATTTTGCTTCTATATCTACATCATTTAATAAAACCGTCATATTAGGCAAACGTTTATCTTTATATAATTTTGCAGGTATTTCTAACAAACGTTTGTCTAAATAATTGGCTCTAATTGTATAAATAAACAAATCTGCCCCCCTACCTAATAACATGGTATCTGTTACTAATTTTACCGGAGCTGTATCTACAATTACAAAATCGTAATGTTCTTTTCCATACGCTAAAAGATCTTCAAAACGTCCGTTACTTAATAATTCCGAAGGGTTTGGTGCTATTACACCAGAGTGCAACACATCAATATTAAGTGCATCTACATGTTCTATTACATCGGAAACTTTTAATGTATTATCAGTTAAATAATGTGTAATTCCTTTTCCTAATTTTATATCTAAATATTCTTCTAAACGAGGTTTTCTAATATCTGCACCAATTAATAATACTTTCTTGTTTGATAATGCCAACACCGCAGATAAGTTTACAGAAATAAAAGTTTTCCCTTCACTTGCTAATGTAGACGTTATAAAAATAGTTTTCCCACCTTCTTTAATTCCTGCGCCAGAAAGCATAAAATCTAAATTTGTACGAATCATTCTAAAAGATTCAGACAAACCACTTCTATCATCTTTCTTAATGACTTTAGTAGTGTCTTTAGTTTTTGGAATTTCGCCCATTAAAGGTGCTTTTACAATAGATTCTACTTCTTTGGTATTATGCACTTTATTATCTAATAAAAATAACACATAAATAATTGCAAATGGTATTACTAATCCTAATGAAATAGCAATTAAGTACATTACTTTACCTTTCGTATTTATCGGATTATCACTGCCTCTTGCAGTATCAATTACTTTTGCATTAGGCACTGTTACCGCAAGAGAAATTGCATTTTCTTCTCTTTTTTGAAGTAAATAAAGATATAACGTTTCAATAATCTGTTGTTGTCTTTCAATATCCCTAAACTCTCTATCTTGTTTTGGTACAGAAGACATTCTATAACCTACTTTGCTTTCTGCTTTTTGAGCATCGATTAAAGAAATACTTAAAGATGATTTTAAGTTTACCAAACTTTGATAAATACTGCCTCGTAACTGAGCTATTTGAGAGTTTAAATTAACAATTACAGGATTTTTAAGACTAGATCCTTCTAAAATTCTATTACGTTCTAAAATTAAATCATTGTACTGAGAACTATTAAGATCTAAACTACCATCATTTAAACCTAAATTAGCAGGTATTAAGTTTTCTTTATTTTCTGTTATATAAGTCATTACATAATCAGTTAACCGTATCTGCGTATTTAAATCTACTATTTTCTTTTCTAATTCTGCGTTATTTTCTAGTACTATGGCAGCTTCTGCAGGAATACCTGTTAATCTATTATTAGACTTAAAATCTTCTACTCCCTTATCTACTGCAGATAAATCTTTTTCTATAACGGCCAACCTTTCATCGATAAAAGTACGGGTATTATTTCCTATTATATTTTTACCAGCAACAGCATCTTCATTATATTGAGCTACCAAACCATCTAAAATAGCGGTTGATTTTGCTTTATTTTGAGAAATTAAACTAAGTTCTAATAAACTAGATTTTTCAAACATTAAACCTACTTGAAGCGCCCCTCTTAAACCTTCTACAACATTGTTTAATGCAGATATTTTAACGGTAACTATTTCATTTATATTCTTAATTTCATTTTTTGTTGGTGTTATGGTAATATTACCAAAGCTGGTGCTTATGTTCTCTCCAAACACATGTTTCTTTACACTTTCATCCTCCGAAATAAATTCAAATTGAGATTTAGATATTACACGAATTTTAAATGTAGTATTTGATTGATATACTTTTTCTTTAGAAAAAAAAGATATTTTAAAAGGCACCTCTGTATTATACATTTCTGTAATACGGCCTCTATCTTCTTTGTAAAATGTTGTATATACACCTAATTCTTTTACAACACGCTCCATGAGTGTGTATGATTTTAAAATACCGATTTCATTATCTATCGATTTTTTTCCTCCACCTATTAAACCTAAATCTTCAAAAGCAGAAAGCTCACTAGATAAACCACCATTACTATCATCATCAATTAAAATTGTTGTTGCTACTTGATATTGATTTGGTGTATAATAAGAGTACGCATACGCTATTGCGATTGCTACTATTACAGTAATAATAAACCATTTCCAATGAACTAAATATTTTTCTAACTGTTCTCTTATATTTATAGGTTCTTCTTCCTGAAAAATATAATTTAAAGGGTTCTCTTGTTGCATAATTTAAAAAATAGTTATTGTATTAGAATGGCAATAATTGATATAAACGTGGCAATTGAAGTAAAAATAACACTCGTATTTGCCCCTATACCAGAAGAATTAATCTTACTTTTATTGGGTTCTACATAAATAAGATCATTTTGTGATAAGTAGTAATATGGAGAATTAAATAAGGCTTTATTTGTAATATCTATTGGTATAAAAACACGTTCTCCGTCTCGTTCTCGTATTAATGTAATATCTCTATTTCCATTAATTGTTAAATCTCCGGCTAAACCTAAAGCCTCTACAATGGTGATTCGTTGATTTTGAATTTGATATGTACCAGGTTTATTAACCTCACCCAAAACAGTTACTTTAAAATTAATGGTACTAATATTTATAATGGGATTAGAAATATATTCTGCCAATTTTGTATGTAAGAACTCACTTAATTCGTTAGTTGTCATCCCTGTTACTTTTAAAACACCTAATACCGGAAACTTAATTTCTCCACTTGCATTTACTAAATAAGGTAATGGTTTAGCACTTCCTATTGAATTCTCTAAAATTGGAGTTTCATACAAATTAAAAGGTAAAACTGCTTCTGCATTTGCTGCAGATACGTTTATATTTAGTAAATCATCTTTTTGAATAGTAGGTTCATATTGTTGTAATCTACTATTTACTATCACCTTTTTTTTATCTCCGAAATACACGATTTTTTTCTTAGAAACACACGAAGTGACTAAAAATAAAAGCAATACGGATGTTACATATAGATACTTCATTTTTTTTATAGATATTTAATTATTGATAAAATTCTTTTTTACAATTATTGTATAATTATTTATTGATAATAATACTTTTTAGTTTTTCTTTAATTTTAAGCGTTCTTTATTAATACTGCTTTTTAGTTTATAAAAGAGCAATAGAAATAACCCGAAAGCCATAACGAATACACCTAACATTTGAAAGCTATTTAAGCAAGACCCTAATTTTATGATAAAAATTACAAACAGGTAATTAATAAAACCTAATAACATAGTAGCCTTAAAATGAGACATACCAAAATCTATTAAAACATGGTGAGAATGGTTTCTGTCTGGATAAAATGGACTTTTCTTTTGCAATAAACGAACTCCAATTACTCTTAACAAATCAAACAAAGGGATACATAAAATAGCCATTAAAACAAAAAAACCATTTTCTGGTTTAAATGTAAAGTGACTATACATACTAATATCTATCGCCATAAACCTTAAAGACAAAAAGGCGATACAAAAACCTATTAATAAAGAGCCTGTATCTCCCATAAATATTTTTTTCTCGGTTGAAAAATTAAAAAATAAATAGGCTAATAACATCCCTATAAAACTTAAACAGATTAAGTAATAAAAATACAAATCAATGGCATAAAATATTAAGCTAAATACACTAAAAATTATAATAGCAATAATAGATGCCAAACCATCTATACCGTCAATTAAATTATAGGCATTTATAATTGTTAACACCAATAATGTACTTGCAATATATACCAGCCATAATGGTATTTCAAAAATTCCCAAAAAACCATATAAATTATTTCCTTCTAAAGCATTATGAAAAAATAAAAATAAGACTGCTAATGCCTCCATAAATAGCTTCGCTTTTGGAGAGGAGACTACTAAATCATCTTTAGCACCTACCATAAATATCAATGTACTACTTGCTATTAAATTTAAACCAATATTCTCTGTATCAAAATGTTGAATAAAAAAAAGCGTTAATATTAAGGTTACAAAAAAGGCAACACCTGCCATTGTAGGCGTTGCTCCTTTGTGAGAACTACGCTCATTTGGTTTTTCATTTAAATGGCGTGTTATTATTACCCAACTTATTTTAGGTATTATATAATAAACTAATAAAAGTGAATTTATAACAGCTAGTATGCTTACTACCGTTAAGTTAGACAATATTTCTTTTAACATGTTTAGTCGGTTTTATTTGTAATTTTTTGCTTTTAGCAAATCCCATAAAAAAAGAGGTGTAGACACAAAATTACGTTTCCATAAACGTTTAGGTTCTCTTAATAATCTAGGGAACCACTCTAATCCTAACTTTATCCAAAAAGGACTAGATCTCTTTACTGTACCTGCATAAAAATCAAATACAGCTCCAATACAAGTAATCACTTTAACATCTAAAAAGTCACTATTTGTATGCACCCATTTTTCTTGTTTAGGAGCTGTCATACCTACAAATAAAATATCTGGTTTGCATTTATTTACTGCCGTTATCATATTAAGATTATCTTCTTTAGAAAATTCTGATTTATAAGGCGGTGAATAAGTATTTACAGTGATGGTTGGAAACTCTTTTTTTATTCTTGTTGTTATTAAACTTAATGTGTTTTCTGAAGCTCCTAAATAAAAAATAGTTAACTTTTTTAATGCTGCTTCTTCCAATAAAAACTGATGCATATCTGCACCTGCAATTTTTTTTATTACTTTACCATTAAGTACTTTGGTAGCTAAAACAATTCCGGTTCCATCTGGCAGCAATACATTACTTTCATTTAAAGCTTGACTAAAAAACGGATCTTTTTTAGCCTCACAATAAGAATGAGGGTTTATAGTATTGATTATTTGTTTTGTTTTAAAAAGTGATAATTCACTTAAATCGTTAGCATAAACTTTTTCTGTAACATCTTTTAATTTAATCATCTCTTGGTTTTATTTTAGATAGAATTTAAAATATTAAACATATTTTTTTCAAAAAATTTCAATGTATAAGATTCTTCATATTTCTCTTTAGCAGCTATTCCTAGACGATTTCTAAGAGGAAAATCATTTATTAACAGTTCTAACTTATTCGCTAAATCAACTACATTTTGTTGTTCTACTAAAAAACCATTTACTCCATCCGTTACAATTTCTGGTATTGCTCCCTCAAAAGTTGTAACCATGGGTAAACCAAACTGAGAAGCTTCTAATAAGACTAATGGAAAACATTCATTATGATAAAACGTGGGCAATACAAAAATGTCTGAAGAATTAAATATTGCTGTTTTATCACTATTATACTTTTTACCTAAATAAAAAACTTGATTTACTAATTGCAATTCTTTTAACTTCTCAGTAAATATTTCTTTTGTAACATCTCCTTCTCCTCCAACAAAATTACATGTAAAATCAATTCCTTTTTTATTTAGAATTTGTAGTGCTTTTAATAGAATAATAACACCTTTAGATGCTATTAAATTTGAAAGAAACAATAATTTAGGTATTTCATTTTTTAGCCGTTTAGTAACCAAATCTTGATGTATTGGAGGTATTCCATTTGGGCAATAATACACATCGTCTTCATCAACATATTTCTTAACATCATAATACAAGTGCTTAGAAAGTAGAATCACTTTTGTGTTTTTGAACACCTTTTGATATAAAAAATTATCAAATCTTTTTTCTTGTCTCGTATGTACCCCTTTGTTATGAAAATGTAACACTATTGGACGTTGGAAACACTTTACAAGAAGTACAATAACAGCATCTTTATAAAAGCCAAACCCCTTAGCCGTCATGGCTAAATAAATTAAGTCGGGCTTGTTGACTAAAAGCTGTTTTAACGTTTGAAAAACAATAGACAAATACCTTAAAACTTTTCCTAATGGATTTTTCCCTATTTCATCAATCGTTTTTGATGTTCCTAAATCAATGTAATCCGTTTTAAAACTATTATTGATTATAGTACTATCCTTTATAAACTGCCCTACCATAGAAGAACCATGTACAGGAGGTGGTAAATGCAAAAGAAACAATATCTTTTTAGCCATTATTTTTTATTTAAGACATGTATTACTTTGGCTGGGTTACCTGCTACTACAGTGTAAGGAAGTACATCTTTAACGACTACAGATCCTGCTCCTATAATGGCATTGTTACCAATAGTAATTGGCCCAATAATTATGGTATGAGGCCCTATCAAGACATTATCACCAATAACAGGAGAACCTAGATCTTCTCCTTCTAAAGACTCTTTATTCCCAATAGTTGTATGGTGTTTTAAGGTTACATTTTTTCCAATTACAACCTTGTTGTTTAAAACCAAACCTGTAACATGATGAATAACCAAACCTTCTCCTATTACTGTTGATGCAGGAATTTCGCACTTCAATAAAAAATCTGTTATAAACTTGTATAAAATAATAACAGGAGAGAATAAGATTTTAGTAAAAATATTATTCATTCTAATTCTAAAATATCGCATAAAGACATAATTGCAGACTACAATTTTTCCTTTAAAATTAGAATTCTGTTTTGCTGCTTTTATTATTTGAGAAATCAACATACTTTTATCAATAATGTCATAGAACTAATTTTGTACATCTTATTTTACTTACAAGAAGTACTCTTGTATTAATTGGATGCGTACTATTTTTTTAAATATTCAATAAAACTAGCCGTAACTAGTTTTTGCCCTTTAGGATTTAAGTGTATTCTGTCATAAAATAAACTCGCTTTAGCACTATATAACTCGTTATAATCTAAAAACTTTATATTACTAAACTTAGATTCAATACTTTTGAAATAAGTGATTTCAGAATTAAATTTTCCTATTTCAGCGTTGTTGTATATTGAGGATGTTGGAACGTATAACAATATGATGTTTATGTTTTTTTGAGTTATTTTTTTTAGCGTATTTTCAAATGTTTTTCTATTCTCATTTGTAGAAACGATCTTTCTAAAATCACCTTTTTTAATATCAGAATTTAAAGCAACTGTATCTAAGACTCCTACTTTTAGATTGTCCCAACTTTTTAAATAACCTCTAAAACTACCACTCACTAAACCTTCGTTATATCTAGATGATTTTATAATTTGATGTTGCCAAAAATCTCCAAAAGCTGCATTTCCAAAAACATAATCATTAATTGTCTTTTCACCCATAAATGGATAAAACTGTTTGTAAGAGTTATCACTTAACCCCTCTCCTGTAAACATCCAAGCATCTACAGCGTATACGACTAATTTTAATTGCTGATTACTTTCTAATAATTGATCTATCATTAAATCTCTTTCAACAATGTTTACACCTTCTCTTGTATATTTAGAAACTTTTACATGAAGTTCTTTCTCCATCTCTACCTTATCAATACCAAGCATTAAATGAGAGTGACCAACAAGTGCAATTTCATTATCAGTATATAAACCATAATATGCATACAACCCATTTAATAAAAAGTAATTCACTCCATTATCTAAAACGATAAGTAATAACAGAAATAGGAATCCTTTTTTTAAGTAGTCCTTAAAAAGCTTGTTCTTAATCTCCTTTTTAATCATAATTTAAAATTGAAAATAAATAAAAGCATTCGAAGACATTCCAAATAAAGCAATTGTAATTAACAAGAAGGCATAAGACAACCACTCAACAAAGCTTGGCAATTGCGTTTTTGAAAAGTAAATGGACACCTTATTATTGAATTGTAAAATTTGCACACCTATTAAAAATAAGATTAACAATACAGAGAGTACTGTTGTTACAGAAGATCCTCCTGTCCATAATTGTCCCGAAAAACTAACTATTTTTGTAATAATTAAAAAAGCATCAGAAACCGAATTTGCTCTAAAAAATATCCAAGCAAAACAGACCAAAATAAATACCATAATAATTTTAAAAAATTTATAGTATCCTTTTTTCATTACATCTTCAGCCCCTATTAATACTAGTGTTTTTTTACCTATAAATTCTATAAAATAATAAAAGGCATGTAATGCTCCCCAAATAACAAATGTCCAATTAGCACCATGCCAAAGCCCGCTAAGTAAAAACACCACTAAAATATTAAATACCCAACGACTGATTGAAACACGATTTCCTCCTAAAGGAATATACACGTAATCACTAAACCAAGTAGATAAAGAAATGTGCCAACGTTTCCAAAATTCTCCTATAGAAATCGATAAATAGGGTAAATTAAAATTCTGCATTAAACGAAACCCTAACATTCTTGCACTACCAATAGCCATGTCTGAATACCCACTGAAATCACAATAAATCTGAAAAGTAAAAAATACAGTTGCTACGATTAATGTTGGACTCGAATGTGCTTCAGGATTGTTAAAAACCGAATCTGAGTAGACAGATAATCTATCTGCAATAACTATTTTTTTAAATAAACCCCAAATAAACAATTTAGCACCTTCTACAAATCTTTTAATATCAAATTCATGTTCCTCATAAAATTGCTGTAATAAATTAGTGGAACGCTCTATAGGTCCTGCAACCAATTGAGGAAAAAAAGCAACATAGGTTGTAAACCTAACTAAGCTAGTTTCTACACCTACTCTATTTCTATAAATATCTATAGAGTAACTTAATGCCTGAAAAGTGAAAAATGAAATTCCTACTGGTAGTATAACATTTAAAGTATATTTATTAGCATGAACATCAAAAAAAGAGGCTAAATTAGAAAATGAATCAATAAAGAAATTGGCATATTTAAAATAAAATAGAGGCAATAATGAAAACATCAGTGCAGTTGCAAACCATTTCTGTTTTCCTTTTTTAGTAGCAGCATAAAATATTTTTTTTCCGCAAAAAAAATTTAAAACACTTACTCCAAACATTAGCAACGCAAATTTCCAACTCCAAACCGAGTAAAAAATATAGGAAGCAATTAATAGAAAATGTATGCGCCATTTATGTTTTAGTGAAAAGTAAATAACTAAAACAACTAAAAAAAAGAATACATACTGCCAAGAATTAAATAGCATAATTTATTTATAGGTTTATCTTTTTCATATAACTATAGAGACTATTATATGTTTTTTAATAAGTCTTGCATTTTTTGATCAAAAGTAAAAGGCATTGCACTTTCTCTTAACTCTGTAATACTTTTGCCTAATGGTTTTACTTCATCAAAAGCTTGTTTTAACTTCGTTGATAAATCATTTTCTTCATTAGGGTTAAACAACACCCCATTCTTCTTATTTATCAATGAAGATGCACCTGCTAGATCTGAACATAAAACACGACAACCACCAACTAAAGCTTCATTAACAACTGCTCCAAAAGGCTCATAGGTACTTGGTAAAACAAATAATTGAGAAAAAAGATACCAGTTGTATAATTCTACACCTTCTTTTCTACCTATAAATAAAACGTCTTCTAAAATGCCTAATTTCTGTGTAAACTCAATTAATTTTTCTTTCAACTCTCCTTCACCAACAAGCACCAGTTTTTTATCTTTTTCTTTAACATTGTAAAAACATTTTATCAGAAAAAATAAATTTTTAACATCCACCAATCGCCCAACATAAAGCAGTACTTTTTTGTCTTTTAAATCATATTTGGCAATATTGATGTTCGCTTGATTTACGGCGTTTGAATATTTTTTTAGCAATGATTTTTCTGAATGAATAACAGGAAAATCTAGTGTGTTACTCGTAATACTAACATTGTTTTTATACCAATTAGAAACCTCCTTACTCGTAAACACAACTCCATTAATATTTTTAGAGATAAAATTTCTAAAAAATAATCTCAAGCCTTTTCTGTCTTCAGAGTTTTTTATGCTATCATCACTTAAAGTGTATATTTTAATTCTAGGGTTTTTAATTTTACAATACAGAAATGCTAACAATGTAATTTGACTATATTCTGCACAGAAAATAATATCTGGATTTTCTTTTTTTATAATTGAAAAAACGCCTGTTCTAATTGATCTTCCCAAAATTTCGAAACCATTGGAAACATAATTGCACTTAAAATTACAAAGAGATTTTAAGTTTTCTTGATTAAATTTTTGATCACTTACATTTTTTAAACTAAAATAAAATGAAGCTGAATAATACTCATTTAAAGAATTAAAAAAATCGACTCTGTAAGGTGCTAAAGCAGGATGAAAAATTAATGCTTTCATTAAAATTTTATTTTTGATTCTTCTTTAAAATCTTGTTTAAAACAACATTCGGAACTAATGTTAAACATAAGTACGCGTAAACTACCTTATTTAAGGGATTGTAGTAAATAGCATCAAAAGACTCTTTAATAGATTTAGATCTTAAGCCTAATCTTAAATAAATGGAAGCTCTCATTTTTTTCCAAGAAGAAAT